>JBDTPP010000005.1:0-51652 GCA_039932615.1 Pseudoxanthomonas sp. | reverse complement strand
CCGACCCAGGCGATTTCCGGATCGGTGTAGGCCACCGACGGAATCACCCGCGCGACCCATTCCTTCTTCTCGCCCGCCGCGACTTCCGCCGCCAGTTTGCCCTCGTGGGTGGCCTTGTGCGCCAGCATCGGGTTACCAACGATGTCGCCGATGGCGAAGATGTGCGGCACGTTGCTGCGCATCTGTCGATCAACCGGAATAAAGCCGCGATCGGTGACGGTGACGCCGGCCTTGTCCGCGCCGATCTTGTTGCCGTTGGGCGAACGACCCACGGCGACCAGCACGCGATCGTAAGTCGTGGTCTGCAGCTCGGCGGGCTGGCCCTCGGTGGCGCTTTCGAAGGCGACGCTGATGCCCTTCTTCGAGGCTTCGACCTTTGTCGCCTTGGTCTTGAGGTATATCGCCACGCCCTGCTTCTTCAAACGATCAGCGAGCGGCTTGACCAGGTCCTTGTCGGCGCCTGGCATCAGCTGGTCCATGAATTCAACGACCGTCACCTGGCTGCCCAAGGCGCGATATACGGTCGCCATTTCCAGGCCGATGATGCCGCCGCCGACCACCAGCAATTGCTTCGGCACATCGGCGATCTGCAGGGCATCGGTGGAGTCCATCACCCGTGGATCGTCCCACGGGAACGCCGGCAACTTCACCGCCTGCGAACCGGCGGCAATGATGCACTGCTCGAAACGCAGCAGTTGCTTGCTGCCATCTTCGGCGACGATCTCGATTTCATTGGGCGACACGAACGTGGCCACCCCTTGCACCGTGCGCACCTTGCGCTGCTTGGCCATGCCGGCCAGGCCCTTGGTGAACTGGCCAACGACCTTGTCCTGCTTGAAGCCGCGCAGCTTGTCCAGGTCGATCCTGGGCTTGCCGAACTCCACGCCGATGTCGGCCGAATGCGCAGCTTCGTCGATCAACGCCGCCGCGTGCAGCAGCGCCTTGGATGGAATGCAGCCCACGTTGAGGCAGACGCCACCCAGGCTGGCATAGCGCTCGATCATCACCGTATCCAGGCCCAGGTCGGCGGCGCGGAACGCGGCGGTGTAGCCGCCCGGGCCGGAGCCCAGCACGACCATGCGGCATTCGATATCCGCCGGCCTGCCGGTGCCCAGCGCCGGCTTGGGCGCGGCGGGTTCGGCAGGAGCACGATGCGATGGTGCGACCGGCGGCTTCGAGGACGGAGCTTCCACGGACCTTGTTTCCACAGGCTTGGGCGCTTCGGGCTTGGCCGGCGCGGGTGTGGCGGCAGAGCCTTCGCTTTCCAGGATCGCAACCACACTGCCTTCGGACAGGATGTCGCCCAGCTTGACCTTCAATTCCTTGACCACGCCAGCGGCGGAGGAAGGCACTTCCAGGGTGGCCTTATCCGATTCCAGAGTGACCAGGCCCTGGTCCTTGATCACCGTATCGCCTACGGCGACCAGGATCTCGATGACCGGGACGTCGGTGTAATCGCCGATGTCGGGAACCTTGATTTCAACGGTGTTGGCCATGACCACTCTCTTCTTGAAGTCGTAGGGCGGGTCTGGACCCGCCATCCGGATTGTCGCGATGCTGCCGGAAGGCGGGTCGGGAACCGCCCCATGGATGGCCGCGACATGGCCGCGGCATTGAAAACGCGGTTACAGCAGTACGCGGCGCATGTCGCCGAGCAATTGCGCCAGGTACGCGGTGAAGCGCGCCGCCGAGGCGCCATCGATGACGCGGTGGTCGTAACTCAGCGACAGTGGCAACTGCAGGCGCGGCTGGAACTGATTGCCGTCCCAGACCGGCTGGATCGAGGATTTCGACACGCCGAGGATCGCCACTTCCGGTGCATTGACTATTGGGGTGAACGCACTGCCGCCGATGCCGCCAAGCGAACTGATGGAGAAGCAGCCGCCGGACATTTCCGCCGGACCCAGCTTGCCTTCGCGCGCCTTGCCGGCGAGTTCGCCCATCTCCTTCGCCAGTTCGGCCAGGCCCTTCTTGTCCACGTCGCGGATTACCGGCACGACCAAGCCGTTGGGCGTGTCAGCGGCGAAGCCAATGTGGAAATACTTCTTCAGGGTCAGGTTCTCGCCGCTGGCGTCGAGCGAAGCGTTGAAGTCGGGATATTTCTTCAGGCCTGCGACTACCGCCTTCATGATGAAGACGAGCATGGTCAGCTTGATGCCCGCCTTCTCATTTTCCTTGTTGAGTAATACGCGCAGTTCTTCCAGGCCGGTGATGTCGGCGTGGTCGTGCTGGGTGACGTGCGGGATCATCGCCCAGTTGCGCGCCAGGTTGGCGCCGGAAATCTTCTGGATCCGCGACAACGGCTTGACTTCGATCTCGCCGAACTTGGAAAAGTCGACCTTCGGCCAAGGGAGCAGGTTGAGTCCACCGCCGTTGGCGGCGATCGGGGCTGCCGCCCCTCCCACAGACGCACCACCGGCCAATGCCGACTTGACGTAGCGCTGCACGTCTTCCTTGCTGATCCGGCCGGCGCGCTCGCTGCCCTTGACCTTGAGCAGATCGATGCCCAGTTCGCGGGCGAACAGGCGTACCGAAGGACTGGCATGGGCGACCTTCTGCGGCAAGACCGCATCGGCGTTGAATTCCACCGGCGGGCTGTGCGGCGGCGACGCTTCCGGATCGACGCCGGGCTTGCTGTCGAGCACCTGTGATGCGGCCGAACCGGTTGGGGCAGACTGTTCCTGGGCAATCTCGCGCTGGGCCAACTTGTCCGGTTGCGCGGCCACGATGACCGCTTCGACCCGGGCACCGGTTTCGGAAGCAGGCACCCCCTGCTTCTGCGCAGGCGCAGGCGCAGATGCGGCTGCTGGTTTTTCAGCAGCGCTTTTTTCAGCAGCAGCAGCGCCGGCCGCTTCGATCATGGCCACGACCGAGCCCTCCGAAAGCGAGTCACCCAGCTTGACCTTGAGTTCCCTGACCACGCCGGCGAACGGCGCCGGCACTTCCAGGGTGGCCTTGTCCGATTCCAGGGTGATCAGGCTCTGGTCCTTGACCACCGTATCGCCGACCGCGACCAGTATCTCGATCACCGGTACATCGCTGTAGTCGCCGATATCGGGAACGCGTGCTTCCTTGAGTTCGGCCATATGAAGACTCCAGTGATCCGGTTCGAGTGGGTACCCCTATTGTGGCCATCTGCGCGCGATGCGCCAACCTCCAGCCGAAATCAGCCGGAGGCTCGCGCCTGTCGCGGTTCCCGCGAAGCGCCGCAACGCCCTATTTCGAAGGCTCAGCGTCCTTGCCTGACTTGATCCGCAGCAGGTCAAGCGGGGCACCGCCGGGCAGTCGATACGCCAGCGCACTGTCCAGTCGATCCAGTTCCTGCATCTTCGAGCACAGCAGCTGTGCCCGCTTTTGCAGCGCCCTGGCCCGTGGTTGCACCCGCGCCTCGATCTGCTTGTCCAGGCCGTCCATGGCTTCCAGGCGACCGGTGTCGCCGCTGAGCGCGGCACGCACTGCGCCGCCCACGATGTCACCGATGACCAGCGGCACGACTTCGGACACGGCATCGCCGATGCCCTTGCCCAGGTCACTGGAATCGAAGCGGTTGGCGCTGATCGAACGGGCCAGGCGCGCATCGATCTTGCCGCGCGCCTGCTCCAGCTTGGCCCGGGTCCTGGCCGGATCGTTGCTGAAACCGGCCGCGACTTCGCCGAGCGCGCTGAAGGCGATGTCGGCGGCGTCGCGTCCGATCTGCGCGGCCAGCGGCATGATCTCTCGCGTGCCACGATCAAACGCAGCGATGCGCTGGTGGTCCTCGTTGCCGAGCACCACCCAGCGATCATCCACGAACAGTTTGTCGCCCCGGATCACGATCCATCTGGGACTACCGCTGTCCCGGGTCAGGATCACGCTCTGCGGGTTGATGCTGAGGTCGTAATCGCTTTCTATGTCGCAGTTGACGTCCCCGGCGTGGGCACTGCTGGCCAGCGCAAACAGGGCGACAGAATAGAGGGCTCGGCGCATGTGCATCTCCCGGGTGGTCGGATGCCGGCCAGCATGCCAGTTTGCGGACCCTCGCCAACGTGTCTTTTGGCAGGGGCGCGAAAGCCATGCTCTGGTACTCGCGCCTCCTGACGCACGAAATTAACGAACCCGCGCCTAGCATGCCCCTTCCTTCCGGAAGCCGAGAAGCCGATGCGCATCCTCGTCCTGTTGCTCTCCCTGGCCATGCCGCTGGTCGCGTGGTTTTCCCAGCAAGGAGCATTTGGCCCTACCAATGGAGCCATTTCCGACCGTTACCCCACCCTGGTCGTTGCCGCCGGCTACGCCTTCGCGATCTGGGGGCTGATCTTCCTGCTGGATGTGGTGTTCGGCCTCTGGCAGCTTTCTTCCAGGCACAGGGACGACGGCGTGGTGGCGAGTATCCGCCTGCCCGCGGCGCTGGGCTTCTGCCTCACCGCGCTGTGGATGCCGGTGTTCTCCCATCAGCTGTTCTGGCTGGCGCTGTTGATCATCTGGAGCAGCCTGGCCTGCCTGCTGATGGGCGCGGTGCGCTTGTCCACTGATCCAAGGCCGCAACCCGGGCAACGCTGGTTTGCAGGGTTGCCGTTGTCGCTGCATGCCGGCTGGCTGTCGCTGGCGGCGATCCTCAACACCGCGCAGGTGATCGTTGCCTATCGGTTGCTGGCCACGGACAACATGCTCGGCTGGAGCATCGCCCTGTTGGTGCTGGCGACGATCCTGCTGCTGGGGTTCAATCAGCGCATGCGCGGCAACCTGGCCTACGCCGCCGCAGCGGTGTGGGCATTGGCGGCGGTGTATGTGAAGCAATCCGCCAGCGGCCTGCCAGGTGCCGATGCCGCCGCGTGGCTCGCAGTGGCGGTCGCGGTGCTGTTGGCGGCGCAAACGCTATGGCTGCGCTTGCGCACGCGGCAATCACTGGCCGCGATCAACTGAAACCTGCCCCGCGCGATGATGTGCCAGGCATGGTTGCGAGCATCGCTACGGCCACGGGGTTACGAGTGCCGGACTGAACAAACCCTTCATGCCGGCGCTGCGAAACTGCAGGCATGGCTGATGCGACCCACCTGCGCCCGCCACCTCCCCTGCTCGACGATGCCTGCGCATTGTTCCTTGACGTGGACGGCACCCTGGTTGAATTCGAGATCCATCCGGATCTTGTCGGCTTGCCGCCAGGCGCGCTGGACATCATCGGCCGCGTCAGCGACCGCCTCGGCGGTGCACTGGCGCTGGTCAGCGGCAGGCCACTTTCCGAACTGGACCGCCTGTTCTCCCCGCAGCGGTTTCCCGCCGCGGGCCTGCATGGCCAGCAATTCCGTGGCGTGATCGCGCCGCAACCCGTGCGCAGCGGGGATGCTCTGTCGGCCTTGCGGCAGGAAGCAGCCTCATTCGCCGAGCGCCATCCGGGGGTGCTGGTCGAGGCCAAGAGCGCGAATCTTGCCCTGCACTGGCGCGCCGCGCCGCACGCCGCCGCCGCACTGACCCGACTGGCCGAGTCGCACCTGCCGCAGCTGCCTGGTTATCGACTGCAGCCAGGTGACCACGTGATCGAACTGGTACCTGCCGACGTCGACAAGGGACGCGCGCTGCACACACTGATGGCCGAGGCGCCATTCAATGGGCGCACGCCGGTGTTCGTTGGTGATGACCTCACCGACGAATTCGGCTTCGCCGCCGCCCATGCAGCCGGGGGCTGGAGCGTGCAGGTCGGGACCCGCGAGCCCACGCAGGCGCAGTACCGGCTGCCCGATCCCACCGCCGTGCACGCCTGGCTCCATTGCAACGCCGGGCTTGCGGACGCCGCAAAGGAAACCT
Source organism: Pseudoxanthomonas sp. (assembly GCA_039932615.1). GTDB lineage: Bacteria > Pseudomonadota > Gammaproteobacteria > Xanthomonadales > Xanthomonadaceae > Pseudoxanthomonas_A. The sequence goes on along the minus strand of JBDTPP010000005.1, from coordinate 45,874 downwards.
GATGAAAACTGCCAGCAGCACAGTTCCCCACAAACCAACTTCCCCCATGGCAGTCGCCAACCTCGACCTTGGCCTGATCGGCAACGGCAGCTTCGGCGCGCTGATCGATGCACAGGCGCGGGTGGTGTGGAGCTGCCTGCCTGCGTTCGATGGCGATCCGGCGTTCTGCGCGCTGCTCTCGCCGCGTGACCACGACGGTGGCGACTTCGTCATTGAGCTGGAGGACTACTCGCACAGCGAGCAGTCCTACCTGCACAACACCGCGATCCTGCGCACGGTCCTGCATGACCACCACGGCGGCGCAGTGGAGATCATTGATTTCGCCCCACGCTGGCGCGAACACGAGCGCTTCTACCGGCCGGTGATGCTGGTGCGCCGGGTCACGCCGCTCAGCGGCAACCCGCGGATTCGTGTGCGCGTGCGTCCCCTCGCGGATTGGGGCGCACGCTTGCCCGAATCCACCTGGGGCAGCAACCACGTGCGCTGGCTGCTTCCGGATTTTACCCTGCGCCTGACCACCGACGTGCCGGTGCGCTTCGTGCGTGAGCAAACCCCGTTCGTTCTGGCCCATCCAGTGCACCTGGTAATGGGCGCGGACGAATCGCTGGCGCGCGGCGTGGCCGGTTTCGTGGGCGAGGCGCAGGAACGCACCACCGGGTACTGGCGCGAATGGGTGCGCTACCTGTCGATCCCGCTGGACTGGCAGGAGGCGGTGATCCGCAGCGCGATCACGCTGAAGCTGTGCCAGTACGAGGACAGCGGCGCGATCATCGCGGCGATGACCACCTCGATTCCCGAGGCGCCCGATACGCCGCGCAACTGGGACTACCGCTATTGCTGGCTGCGCGATGCCGCTTTCGTGGTGCGTGCGCTGAACCGGCTGGGCGCAACCCGCAGCATGGAAGAGTTCCTGCGCTATATCTTCAACATCGCAACCAGTGATGGCAGCCTGCAACCGCTGTACGGAATCAATTTCGAGGAACAGCTGCACGAATACGAAGTGGAAAGCCTGGCCGGCTACCGCGGCATGGGCCCGGTGCGGCGCGGCAACCTGGCGTGGGTGCAGAAGCAGCATGACGTGTACGGCAGCGTGGTGCTGGCGTCCACCCAGTTGTTCTTCGACCAGCGCCTGGCCGATCCGGGCGACGCGCATGTCTTCGAACGCCTGGAACCCCTGGGCGAGCGCGCCTTTGCATTGCACGACGTCCCTGATGCCGGGCTGTGGGAGTTCCGCGGTCGCGCCGAGGTGCACACCTATACCAGCGTGATGTGCTGGGCCGCTTGCGACCGGCTGGCGAAGATCGCGGGCAAGCTGGCCTTGGTATCGCGCCAGACTTACTGGCGCGGTCGCGCCGATGCGATCCATGCGCGCGTGATCGAACACTCCTGGAGCAAAACGCTCGGTCATTTCACCGACACGTTCGATGGGGAGCGGCTGGATGCGTCGCTGCTGCTGCTGGCCGACCTGGGTTTCGTCGAACCACATGACCCACGCTTCATCGGTACGGTCGAGGCGATCGGTCGCGACCTGAAGCGCGGCGATGCCTTGTTCCGATACGTGGCGCCGGACGATTTCGGCTCGCCGGAAACCAGCTTCACCATCTGTACCTTCTGGTACATCGACGCGCTGGCGGCGATCGGACGCAAGGACGAGGCGCGCGAACTGTTCGAGCGGATCCTGGCCCGGCGCAATCCGCTGGGGCTGCTGTCCGAAGACCTTGCCTTCGACGGCGGCGAAGCCTGGGGCAACTTCCCGCAGACCTATTCGCATGTCGGGCTGATCATTGCGGCGATGCGCCTGTCGCGCTCGTGGCAGGAAGCGTCTTGAGCCGCCTGGTGGTCGTTTCCAACCGCGTGGCGCTGCCGGGCGAAAGTCGCGCCGGCGGTCTTGCCGTGGGCCTGCTCGCCGCATTGAAGGAGCGCGGTGGCCTGTGGTTCGGCTGGAGCGGCAAAGTCACCCGCGATGCCAGCGGCACCGTGCACGAGCAGGCCGATGGCGACATCCGCTTCGTCACCATGGACCTGGACCGTCGCGACCACGACGACTACTACAACGGCTTCGCCAACCGCACCTTGTGGCCGCTGCTGCATTTCCGCCTGGACCTGGTCGACTACGACCGCAGCAAGCGCGAAGGCTATCGCCGCGTCAATGAGCTGTTCGCCGAGAAGCTCGCGCCGCTGTTGCGCGACAGCGACACCGTGTGGATCCACGACTACCATTTGATCCCGCTGGCTTCACTGCTGCGTGAGCGCGGGATCGGCTGCAAGATCGGATTCTTCCTGCATGTGCCAATGCCTTCCGCCGATCTGGTCCAGGCGCTGCCCGAGCACCTGCGCCTGATGTCCGGTTTGTACGCCTACGACCTTGTGGGTTTCCAGACCCAGCGCGACGTCGAACGCTTCCAGGCCTACGTGCGCCTGTTCGGTGACGGCAAGGTGATCGCCGACGGACAGCTGGAAGCAGCGGACGGCCACCGCTTCCGTGCGAGCGCTTTTCCCATTGGCATCGACACGGAATTGATCGCCCGCCAGGCCAGCGAGGCGGTGAACAAACCGGCGGTGCGTGACCTGCGCAAGAGCCTGCAGCCAAGACAGCTGGCCATTGGCGTGGATCGCCTGGACTACTCGAAAGGATTGCCGGAACGCTTCCACGGCTTCGAGCGTTACCTGCAGCGATACCCCGAGCAGAAGGGACGCCTGACCTACCTGCAGATCGCGCCGGTTTCGCGCGGTGAAGTGTCGGAGTACAAGTTGCTGCGCAACCAGCTTGAGCAGATCGCCGGGCATATCAACGGCAACCATGCCGAACCGGACTGGACGCCGCTGCGTTACGTCAACCGCAATTTCGCCCACGCCACGCTGACCGGATTTTATCGCATGGGTCGTATAGGCCTGGTCACGCCACTGCGTGATGGCATGAACCTGGTGGCCAAGGAATTCGTCGCGGCACAGGACGGATCCGATCCCGGCGTTTTGGTGCTGTCGATTTTTGCAGGTGCCGCAACCGAAATGAAGGAAGCCTTGATAGTGAACCCGCATGACCTGGATGGCGTCGCCGATGCCATCGCCACTGCGTCCGGCATGGCGCTGGCCGAACGCATCGAGAGGTGGCGCGCGCTGATGGACCAGCTGCAGGAAAACGACATAGGCGCGTGGCGCAGGCGTTACCTGCATGCGCTGGAAGCGGCGTAGCCAGCCGCAGCCCGCGTTGCCGGCCGCGCTTTGACGCCACCAATGCAGGCTCAAGCCATGCAATGCGCGCTTCACAGGTAGTCGCCTGTCATAAAACAGGCACCGATAAACATGAATCGGACACCACGACGTTGAATCTGCCGGCACGTCGGTGAAGACGATGAAGCGATGATGAAAATGGGCGATGGATATTGCGTGCGTGCCGGCGAGCATTCATGCATCACTGGCTACGGTGTGCCCTGCCCTCTCCCCGGGCGCATCCACAAAAACATGAGGAGAACCAAATGTCTTCACTTAAACCCCTGAACATTGCCCTGCTTTCCGCCATTGCCTTCGCGCCTTCCGCATTCGCGCAGGAGCCGACAACCTCCGCCAGTGCGGCAGACGCCAACTCGGCTGTGACCACCACCGACAGCAACGGTTCCGTGTCCGGCAAGCACCTCGCCATTGTCGGCGGCGGCGCGATACTGAAGCCCGATTCCGATCCCGCCACCGGCCTGGACATCGACGGTGGCAGCGCGCCCACGTTGAGCGCCAGCTGGTACTTCAACGACCACATGGCGATTGAATTGTGGGGCGCCGCGGGCAAGTTCAACCATCGCGTACGCGGCCCCGAGGGCAAGATCGGCACGGTGGAACAGCAGCCCATCGCACTGAGTGGCCAATATCATTTCCGTGACGCGGATGCGGTCATGCGCCCGTTCCTGGGACTGGGTTATTACGAATCCAACTTCAGCAACGAGGACATCTCCGGTGATGGCCTGCATGTGGGCCTGGACACCGCCAAAGGCGCCATCGCCACCGCCGGCATGGACTTCAACATCAACAGCCGCTGGTTCGCGCGCACCGACCTGCGCTACATGAAGGGCGATGCCGACGTGAACGTCGCGGGCGAGTCCAGCGGCGAGAACCTGAAACTGAATCCGTTGACCCTGGGTATCGGTATCGGCGCGCGCTTCTGATTTATCGGCGTCGCAAACGCCACGACAACTTCGGCAGGCCCGGCAACGGGCCTGCCGTTTTCATGCAGGCCCGCCCATTCCGCTGCTCACTCGTTTTTAGCGGCAATGCAGTTAGCGTGCCTCTACCCCCGGATGCTCCGGCAACAGGAACCGCCATGCCCATCGTCAGACTCCGCGTCACCGGCAACGAATACGCCGCCTCCGAACTGATGCATGCGCTGGAAGCAATCGAGGGCATCGAGCGAGTCGAGGAGGTGGCCGACCTGATGCCGCATATGGACGATGAGGATTCCAGTTCCGCCGGCTTGCCCGACGATGAGTCCCCGGGCCTGCACGATATCGAAATCGAGGCGCCCAATGACGAAGCCGTGCGCCGCATCCACGCGGTGGTGGAGACATTGGCCGAACGCACCGAAAGCGTGATCGAGATCGTCGAAGAGTTTTAGCGGGAAACTTCAGGCGGCAGCGCGCGACACCCTGCGCCGAAGACCCCAGGTGAAGCTGAGGTAGTACCCGATCAACAGGCCGGCCACGGCGAAAAGACTGGCATGGTCCAGCACCGGAATGACCGACAGCGCTTCGCGGCCCTTCCAGTAGCGCCACATCTCGACGAGGCCCATGGCGATCCGCGCGGCGACCAGCAGGGTCAGTGCCAATGCCAGCCACGGATTGGGCGTGTAGAACAGGCCCTGCGTGGTGTTTTCGAAATGGCTCAGCCACAGGCCAAGCAGGCCGGTGATCAAACCGATGCCCAGACCCGCCAGTGCATAGCCCAGCGCGCCTGGCCACCAGACATTGGTCAACGCCATGCTGGCCAGGAACACACCCGCCGAAAACAGCAGGATCCAGGAATTCAGTCTCACCATCCACGGCCAGGCCCTGCGCCGCGCCTTGCCCATCCGGTAGCGCTGCCACAGCGACAGGGGCAGCAAAAACAGCCACAGGACCAGCAGCAGGAGAATGACCAGCGGGACGATCAGCAGCGGCATCAGGGATGCTCGGTTTCCGCATGTACCTTTTCCCTGCGCAGCAGGTACAGGCCGCTGGTCACGATGATGCCCGCGCCGATCCAGGTCACGCCATCGGGCAATACGTTCCACAGGGCCAGGTCCAGGCCCACCCCCCAGACCAGCGCGCTGTATTCCAGCGGCGCGATCAGCGAGGCTTCGCCACGACGGAAGGCTTCGGTCAGGGCCACCTGGGCCAGCGAGCCGGATATGCCGATACCGGCGATCACCCAGAGATCGCCAGGTTGTACCGGCAACCAGCGTGGTGCGGCCATGGCGCCCGCGCCCAGCGACAGCAGGATCAGGAACCAGAACACCATCGACTGGCTGCTGTCGCGTTGCGCCAGAAGGCGCACGGTGATGGCGCTGGCCGCATAGCAGATCGCGGCTATGAGAATAGCCAGGCCGCCCAGGGTGGCCATGCCTTGCCCAGCCGGACGCAGCACCACCAGCACCCCGACCAGTCCAATCACGATCGCGGTCCAGCGCCGCGGGCCAACTTTTTCGCCCAGGAACGGACCCGCCATCGCGGTGACCAGCATCGGCGCGATGAAGGTGATCGCGTAGGCGGTGGAAAGCGGCATGGTCCGCAGGCCATAGACAAAACCGAACATCATGCCGATGCCCAGCGCCCCGCGCAGCAGGTGCAATGGCCAATGCACGCGCAGCAGGCTCCGCAACTTGACCGTGCACAGCACCCATAGCAGCACCAGCGGCAGCGAGGACAGCCCACGCAAGGTTGCCACCTGCAAGGGCGGGTAATGTGGCGAAAGCAGCTTCAAACCCGCGTCCATCAGCGCGAACAAGGCGACCGCGGACAGCATCAATCCGATCGCCGGCAAGTGGGAAGGTCTGCGCTCCATGGACCATTATCGCCCAGCCCGGGTCCGCCACCTCGCGGCTTGCGTTAACCTAGCCGCCTCCCCAGTCCACGCATCACCTGCCCATGCCTTCTTTCGACGTCATTTCCGAAGTCAACACCCACGAACTCACCAACGCGGTCGACCAGGCCAACCGAGAGCTCACCACCCGCTTCGACTTCAAGGGCGTGGAAGCCAAGTTCGTGCTCGATGACAACGTCATCAGCCAGTCCGCGCCCAGCGATTTCCAGCTCAAGCAGATGTCCGACATCCTGCGTGCGCGCCTGGTCGCACGCGGCATCGACGTGCGCTGCCTGGAAGAAGGCGAGGTGGAAACCAACCTGGCCGGGGCCCGGCAGAAGGTCACGGTCAAGCAGGGCATCGAGCAGAAGCTGGCCAAGAAGATTGCCGCGGCCATCAAGGACGCCAAGCTCAAGGTCGACACCCAGATCAACGGCGACAAGCTGCGGGTCAATGGCAAAAAGCGCGACGACCTGCAGGACACGATGGCGCTGCTGAAGAAGGGCGATTTCGAATTGCCGCTGCAGTTCGACAACTTCCGTGACTGAACGCAGCCAAGGCAGCGTTCTCCGTGACTGAGGTTCCCCTGGCCGATCCGGTTGCCGCCACCCGCCAATGGCTGGAGCGCGCGGTGATCGGCCTGAACCTGTGCCCATTCGCCAAGGCCGTGTACGCGAAACAGCAGGTGCGATTCGTGCTCAGCGATGCGAGCACGCCCGAAGCCCTGCTGGAACAACTGGCCGAAGAGTTGCTGCTGTTGCGCGACACGCCCGCGGAAGAAATCGACACCACCCTGATCGTGCACCCGGACGTGCTGCAGGATTTCCTCGACTACAACGACTTCCTCGACAATGCCGATGCCGCAGTGGAGGCGCTGGATCTGGAAGGCGTGCTGCAGGTCGCCAGCTTCCACCCGGCCTACCAGTTCGCCGGCACCGCGCCGGACGACATCGGCAACTACAGCAACCGCGCGCCTTATCCAACCCTGCACCTGTTGCGCGAAGAAAGCGTCAGCCGCGCGGTCGAAGCATTCCCCGAGGCGGATTCCATCGTCGACCGCAACGTGGAAACCCTGGAGCGGCTGGGCATGGAAGGCTGGCACAAGCTGTTCGCAACGAGTGGTACTCCGTAGGAGCGACGTCCCCCCAAGGGGACTTCCTTCGGGGCGTCAGTCTCGACTTGGATCAAATCCACGCCGCATCCCGGAACGGATAGTTGCTTACCCGCCTCACCAACCCCCCCCGCGCTCACCGGATTCAACACCAGGTATCGGGCAACACCACGATGATCTTCGTCCCTCCGCAACGCCCGATCAGGGAACGCCGGCGCCCAGACCTGTCCGATCTCCTGGTTGCAGGCCTTCAGCTCACGGGCCGTGCTGGATTTCAGCTTTCCCACAACGCGGGACAAGCTTTCTACCGTACCGAGGGCGATCAACACTTGCAGGTGATCCGGCATCACCACCCAAGCCAGTAATTGCGTCTCTTGCCAGATGGTGAGGCCATGCAACGACTGGCCATGCAGGTCGCATTTCCCGCATCGCTGAAAATATCCGCGCGTTGATGAATGGTGAAGTTCATCAGGTAGGTTTGTCCGGGAATCGACACCGGGGCGCGTCGCAAGGCGCGGTGTCCTGAAGCACGTTCGCCATGGAAGTGGGTTCCCATGTTTCCAGTATTTGTTGCCACGGGTCCGGACGGTATCGGGAATTCCCGGATACCTGTCGGGAAAGTACCTGGTATTCGCGACTTACGTCGCGAAGTCCACTCGTGCGGATCGCGCATCTCACCCGCGCCACTGCCTCTATGACAGATGCGACTGCAACAGGGCGCGCGTCTCGTGCAGCGAGGTCACCACCTGCGCCAGCGACCGGGTCAGTTCCGAAGCCGGCACCAGGTCCGGCACCTGGATCACTGACATCCCGGCCGCCACCGCCGCGCGCACGCCCATCTCCGAATCCTCGATGGCCATGCAGTTTTCCGGCAGCACGCTCAGCCCGCTGGCGGCAAGCAGATAGATGTCGGCCGCGGGCTTGGGATGGGCTACATCGCTGCTGGTCGCCAGCGCAGCAAAATAATGGTCGATCCCGCAACGCGCCAACTTGAGCAGGGCGCGCTCGCGCCGGGTAGAGGTGGCGACGGCCAGCGGCACGCCGCGCGCGCTCAAGTCCTGCAACAACTCGATCGCACCGTCCTTCAACGGCAAACCCTGTTCCACCAGCACGTCGTAGCGGTCCTTGCAGTCGATGCTCAGGCGCCCCGCCTGCTCAGGGCCCAATAGTTGGATCAGCATTGCAGTACAGGCTGCGTCGTGCATGCCCACCATTGAAAACCACAGCGCGTCCTCCACGCCCGGAGCGTGCTCGGCAGCGACGCTGCGCCAACATTCCAGGATGACCCGTTCGCTGTCGATCAGCAGGCCATCCATGTCGAAGATCACCGCGCGAGTGCTCATGCGCCGAACAATTCAGCCCGGTCTTCATTGCCCAGGATCCGCCACTCGCCCGGCGGCAATCCGGCCAGGCCCAGGCCGCCGATCCGGCTGCGATGCAATGCCTCGACATGATTGCCCACCGCGGCGAACATGCGCCGCACCTGGTGGTAACGGCCTTCGTGCAGGGTCAGGTGCACGTGGCGCGAATCGATGACCTCCAGGCCCGCCGGCAACAACGGCGTCTGCTCCGATTCCAGCATCAGTGTTCCGCTGGAAAATGTTCCTTCCTCGTCGCCACGCAGGTCGCTGGCCAGGGTTGCTTCGTAGACCTTGGACAATTTCGATTTCGGCGACACGATCCGATGCAGCAACACGCCGTCGTCGGTCAGCAGCAGCAGACCGCTGGTGTCCCGGTCCAGACGACCGACCGTGGACAACAGCGGCGAGCGCAGGCGGTAACGCGGTGGCAACAGGTCGTAGACGATGCGGCCGGGATCCTTGGTCGAGCAGGTGTAACCGACCGGCTTGTGCAGCATGACCAGCAGGCCGGGCGCGGGATCCGGCGCTTCGCCATCGATGCGCAGGTTGCCGTGGTCGAGCGGATCGTCGGCGTACAGTACTTCGCCTTGTGCATCGGTGATGCGGCCCTCGCGGAACATCAGCGCTACCTGCTTGCGGCTACCGTAACCGAGGTTGGCGAGATGCTTTACCAGCTTCATCGCGGCGGCTTGCCCGACCTTGCAGACCCCGATCGGGTCGACGGCACGGCCTTGATCGCTTCGATCACCTTGAAGCCATCGCGCTCGCCGGCGACACGCACCTGGCCAAAGCTGGCGTTCAACACCGCTTCGTAAGGCAGGTGACGATTGGCGACCAGGAACAGGCGCCCGCCGGGCTTCAAGGATTCGGCAGCGACGGCGATGAAACGGCGCCCGACATCGGGACGGTCGGCGCGGCTCTGGGTGTGGAAAGGCGGGTTGCTGACGATGAAATCGTATTGTTCCGGCAGGCCGGTAGTGACGTCGTGCCAGCGATAGCCCAGCGCGGCTTTTGTTTCAAACGTTGCCAGGTTGCGCTTTGCCAGCTCCAGCGCACGCGCCTCGGCTTCGTACAGGTCCAGCGACACGACCTTGCTGCTGCGCGAAAGCACTTCGGCCGAAAGATAGCCATAACCCGCGCCCAGGTCGGCGCCCTTTCCAGCCAGATCATCGGGAAGATGTTCCACCAGCAAAGCGGAGGCCGGATCGATCCGATCCCAGGCGAACACGCCGGGACGGCTGAGGTAGCGACCGTCGAGGATCGGACGCGGCGCATCCAGCTGCGACCATTGCGCCAGCAACGCGGCATCGTGCACGCCGTCGAGCCGCTTGCTCCAGAACACACGGCAGTGGTTCTTGGTCAGGCTGCCGCCCAGGCCGGCAAGCTGCCTGAAATCCGCCTCTCCCGATTTCGCGCCTTCATTGTTGGTGATGCTGGCCACGACAACGCCGCCGGGCGCACACAACGAGAGCGCGCGTGCGAACAAGGCGCGTGCTTCCTCGCGCTGGCGGGGGGGTAGCAACAGCACCACTGGATAACGCACGCCGGCGGTCGAAGCATCGGCAACTACCTGCAAGCCAGCGCTTTCAAGCTCGTCGGCGAAGGGCTTGTAGCTCTGCTCGCAGACCAGCTGCGAGAATGGGAACTGTCGCATTGCCGCGCCTTCGCGTGCACGCAGGAACAGCACCGGCCCCAGCGGCCACGACAACAAGGGGCCGGAAAATGGCAGGAACAGGGTGTCGAGCGCGGGATCGGAAATAGTGGCGGCCAAGAGGCTTCACGAATAAGGGAACAGGCGGGGATTCTACCCGGGGTGCGCTTCTGGCCTCTCACCCGGCCCCGTATCGGGTACGGGGTTGACTCTGTCGGCCGCCCTCTCGGCGGTGCACACCCTTCAGCCGCATCGAACGCGGCGAGGCACGCTGTTCAGCCCTGCAATTCGCGCAAGGTCACCGACGGCGGTGCATCCAACACCCGTCGCGTGGCGAAGAGTCCTGCAACCAGCGCGGCCAGCATGCCGAGTCCGCCGCCGACGGCCGCGAGTGACCAGTTTGCCTTCCACGGCAGGTCGAACACCTGCGTCGCGATCACCCCTGACAGCACGGACGCGGCGACGGCGGCGACCAGGCCCGACAACAGGCCGATGGCGGCGAATTCCGACGCCTGGGCCAGGCGCAATTGCCGGCGGCTGCCACCAAGTACGCGCATCACCCCGCCTTCCAGCAAACGCTCGTCCTGGCTGGCGCTGACCGCCGCCAGCAGCACCAGCACGCCCGCGGCAAGAGAGAACCAGAACACCACCTGCACCACCTTCGATACCTGGTCGGCGGTACTGCGCACCTGTTTCAGCACCGCGTCGACATCGATCACCGACAGGTTGGGGAAACGCTCGACCAGTTGCGCCGTGAAACGCTTCTGCGTGGGCGAAACGCTGACCGCAGTGATATAGCTGGCGGGATAACCCTGCATCGATCCGGGCGAGGCGATGACGAAGAAGTTGGGGCGGAAACTTTCCCAGTCCACGCTGCGCAAGCTGGTGATCTTTCCCTCGAAGGGCTGGCCGGCGATATCAAAGGCGACGCGGTCGCCGAGTTTCCAGCCCAGTTGCCCGGCGAAACGCTCCTCCACCGACAGTTCCGGCGCCATCGGCGTGCGCCCGCTCCAGAATTTTCCGGCGGTGACCTTGTTGTCGTCACGCAGCGTGGCGGCGGTGGAAAGGTTGAACTCGCGCTCGGCCCGGCGCTTGGCTTCCGCATCATCCCCATAGTCTGCACCGCTGGCCGGTTTGCCATTGAGCGAGACCAGGCGGGCGCGGATCATCGGGAACAGCGTGGGCGTCGCGATCTTCTGTTCGGCCATGAACGCGTTGACCTCGGCCTGCTGGTCTTCCTGGACGTTGATGATGAAACGGTTGGGCGCATCAGCGGCCAGCGACAACTGCCAGCGGTCGAGCAGGTCGGTGCGCACGAAAGTCAGCAGCAGAAGCGCCATCAGGCCCAGGCCCAGCGCCGATACCTGGGCCACGCTGGTGCCGGCGCGGCGGCTGACATTGGCCAGACCGTAACGCAGGCTGCCGCGCAGGCGCGAACGCAGGCGGCGTACCAGCAGGATCATCAACCAGGCGAGCAAGGCCAAGACCGCCAGCGTGGCCAGGATTCCCAGCAGCATCGCAGTGCCCAGGGTCGCCGACCCGGCCTTCCACCACAGCAAGGCACCCAACCCGACGAATCCGGTCAACGCAACCAGCCATGCGCTGGGCTCGGTCGGATCCAGGTCACGACGCAACACGCGCAGCGCGGGCACGCGGCGCAACGCCAGCACCGGCGGTGCGCCGAAGGCTAGCAGCACGACCATGCCAACCGCGTATCCCTGCAGCGCCGGCAACCACCCTGCGGGAGGAATGGAGATCTTCATTTCCGCCTGCAGCCAGCTGCCGATCCCCCATTGCAGCCCGTAGGCCACCGCCACGCCCACCGTGCAGGCGATCAAACCCAACAGCACCAGTTCGCCGACATGGATGCCAACCAGAGTGCGCTGGCTGGCGCCCAGGCAGCGCATCACCGCGGTGCCGGAAAGATGGCGCTCGCTGTGGCGGCGCGCGGCCATCGCCACGGCGACCGCGGCAAGCACGACCGACACCAGCGCGGCGAGTCCGAGGAAACGTCCGGCACGATCCAGCGACGAGCGTATTTCCGGGCGCGCGTCCTGGATGGTCTCCAGCCTTTGTCCACGCGCCAGCGCAGGGCGTGCGAGGGTGGTGAATCGCTCGACGGCGGCGGCATCGCCGGCCACGATCAGGCGGTAGCCCAGGCGGCTGCCTTCCTGCACCAGTCCTGTCGCGGCCAGGTCGGCGAGATTGAGGAAGGCTTTCGGCGCGACGTTGAAATAATCCAGCGAGGCGTCCGGTTCCTGCACCACCAGCGCGACCAGACGCAATCTGGAATCCCCGATGCCGATCATGTCGCCGATTTTGGCATCCAGTGTTTCCGCGCCAGCCTGGGTCATCCACAACGTGCCGGATACGGGAACTCCCGGGGCGTCATGTTCAGCGCCACCGGCGCGGTCGATCAGACGAAAAGCGCCGCGCAAAGGAAAACCATCGCCCAGTGCCCGAAGGTCGCCGAGGCGAAGCTGTTCACCCGCGTGGATCATGCTGTCCAGGCTCAGGGTTTCCGCGTGGCGCAGTCCTTCGCCATTGGCTGCATTGCGAATGGCGCCGGTGATGGGCCCATCGGCGCGGATCACCGCGTCGCCGCCAAGCAGACGGTTGGCCTCGATGGCCAGTGCGCGCTCGGCGCGATCGGTGACGAAACCGACCGCCGTGACCGCGACCACAGCCAATACCAGCGCCGCAAACAGGATGCGGATGTCACCCGCCGCCACGTCGCGCAGCAACTGCCGCCACGCCATCCGCAATGTCTTCATGCAGTCATGCCTTCGCCAACACCCGCATCGACATCTGCCTCGGCACTTGCATCGACATCTCCATCAACCAGCCTGCCGCTGTCCAGGCGCAGGATGCGACCACAGCGTCCTGCCAGGTGTTCATCGTGGGTGACCAGGACCAGGGTTGTACCGCCTTCCGTATTCAAGGCAAACAGCAAGTCGATGATCGCCTGGCCGGTATGCGTGTCGAGGTTACCGGTAGGCTCATCGGCGAACAGCAGCGACGGCCGGGTCACGAACGCGCGCGCCAGGGCCACGCGTTGCTGCTCGCCCCCCGAGAGCTGGCGTGGATAGTGGTCAAGGCGTTCGCCCAGGCCGACCTTGCGCAGGATCTGTTCCGCCGGGCCTTGTACGTCGGCATCACCGCGCAATTCCAGCGGAAGCATCACGTTCTCCAGCGCAGTCAGTGAAGGCAGCAACTGGAAACTCTGGAACACGAAGCCGACTTTCTCGCCACGCACGCGGGCGCGGCCATCCTCATCCAGGCGCGAAAGCGTTTCGCCATCCAGCACCACGCTTCCGTCGCTGGGCGTATCCAGGCCGGCGAGCAACGACAGCAGCGTGCTCTTGCCGGAACCGGACGCACCAACAATCGCGACCGTATCGCCACGGCCGATGTCGAAGCCGACCCCTTCGAGGATGGTCAGTTCGCCGGATGGCAGCGATACCCGCTTGCCCAGTGCATTGACCTGCAATATGGGTCGCGGTTTCGGCTGCGCGACTTCAGCGCGCAGTTCGGATGGGTCGGCCATGATGGTCCTTGGATTGCAGTGGAGACTTCGGATGTCATCAAGTTATGCGGGCGGGCGGGGCGGGGTTCAATGTGTCATTGGTCTTGTGCTGATGGCATGGGCCATGTTGGCGCTGCCCGTAGCGGCCCAGACCGCAGCAGCGAAAGCCACGGCCACCAAGGCTCCACGCACGATTCTGGTGATGGGCGACTCGCTGTCCGCCGCCTATGGCCTGAGCGCTTCGCAAGGCTGGGTGGCGCTTATTGCAGCGCGGGTGACCCAGGACCGACCCGGCTGGCGCGTGGCCAATGCCAGCATCAGCGGCGAAACCACCGCCGGTGGCGTATCCCGGATCGGCAACGAATTGAAGCGCACGCGTCCGGCGGTGGTGGTGATCGAACTGGGTGCCAACGACGGCCTGCGCGGCCTGCCGCTGGCCCAGACCCGGGCCAACCTGGAACGCATGATCACCCTGTCTCAAGCCGCGGGGGCCAAGGTGCTGCTGATTGGCATGCGCATGCCGCCCAACCTGGGGCGCGATTACACCCAGGGGTTCGAGCGCAATTTCAGCGAGTTGTCGCACCTGCATAAAACCGCGTTCCTGCCATTCCTGCTGGAGCCCATCGTTCGCGATCGCAGCGCGTTCCAGGCGGACAACCTGCACCCCGTCGCCAGCGCGCAGCCGAAGCTGCGAGACCATGTGTGGAAGTCGCTGGCTCCGTTGCTGTAATGAATGGTTTGCCGCGTGAAAAAGTAATTTCCGTTCATGCGGACTTGTCGCTATTGCAACGCTAGTTTCATACAACCGCAACAACGGCTTTGCCATGCTCCGGCACGTTTGATGCCTTCTTGCCCAGGAGAAAAAAGATGCGTGCCTTGTTCATCGGTGGCGTGGTTGACAACAGCGAAATGGATCTGGACGGCAGTCAGCCGCCCGTGCATTACCCCGAAAACAGCGGCAGCGGCCGGCCCCGCTATCGCCTGCACCTGGTAGGGCAACGCGACGACGGCAGCATCGCCTACGCGGTTTACGGCGCGCCGGACCTGGATGAAGGAGAAGTGGAACGAGTGGCAGACGAACGTGGCTACGCACGTCGCTTCGAAGCCAGGACTGCGCCAGCGCAACACTGAGCCCGCACATCCCGCAGGGGCATCCCGGCCGCGTGACGCAACCGCATGTTGCGAATATGCCGGGATTGCCGCAAAGATTAAATCCGCGTGATGCATCCGCGGATTCGCTGTCTCCGTATCAACGGCAAGCATGTGGCAATCCTGCCCCATCGCTTCCTGCTTGCCACGGAGACTTACCCATGAAACTGAAACTTCTCGTTGCCGCCCTCGCCACCTCGCTGGTACTCGCCACCGGCGCCATGGCCGGTGAAAAAATGGACCACGCCAGCATGGCGCATGCCAATCCCATGGTCGGCGGTGCAGCGATGATGGCCGACAAGGACATCATCGACAACGCAGTCAATTCCAAGGACCACACCACCCTGGTCGCGGCAGTCAAGGCGGCAGGCCTGGTCGAAACGCTGAAGGGTCCGGGTCCGTTCACCGTGTTCGCACCGACCAATGAGGCATTCGCGGCCTTGCCGGCGGGCACCGTCGACACCCTGCTAAAGCCCGAAAACAAGGAAACCCTCACCTCTATCCTCACCTATCACGTGGTCCCCGGAAAACTGGATGCCGCGGCGCTTGCCGCCAAGATCAAGGCCGGCGGTGGTTCAGCCATGCTGACCACCGTACAGGGTGAGAACCTGACGGTGAAATCGGCAGGCAAGGGCGTGACCGTGACCGACAGCAAGGGCAACGTGGCCAAGGTTTCAATTGCCAACGTTTACCAGAGCAACGGGGTGATCCACGTTGTCGACAAGGTGTTGATGCCGTAACCGGATCGCACCCGCACCTGCAGCGATTCAAGGAAGGGGCGGCACAGGCCGCCCCTTCGTGTTGCAGCGCCAGCGTCATTTGGCAGAGGCCTGAAGGAGCAGCGCGACGTCAGCTACCCACGCTTCAATCGTCACGCTCCAATCGTCGCCGCGCTCGTCGCACCCCGATGCCGCGCCTCGCAGGCAGGACTGATGGAACCCCGTCAGGCATGTATTTCCCTTATTGCCCGACACCCGCGTCGGCAGCGATCCCGGAAAGCTGGCGCAACGCCTGTTCAAACTGTTCCACCGGTTGCCCGCCCTGGATCAGGTGACGATCATTGAAGATCACTGAGGGCACCGCGCTGATCCCCTGGCCGGTATAGAAGCGCTCCTGTTCGCGCACCTCCTGCGCATAGCTATCGGACGCAATCACGCCGCGTGCGCGCACTGGATCCAGGCCCGCTTCACCGGCTACGCGTACCAGCACCTCGGCAGATGAGACGTCCTCGCCGTCGGTGAAGTACGCACGCAGCAAGCCATGCTTGAGTGCCAGCGGATACCCCGCGCCTTCCAGGCCGGCCCAGTGCAGCAGGCGGTGCGCGTCAAAGGTGTTGTAGACACGACGGCGCCGGTCCATGCGGAACTCGAATCCCAGCGCCGCGCCGCGCTCGCGGATCGCTTCGCCGTTCTGCGCGGCCTGTTCGGCGCTGATGCCGTATTTGCGGGTCAGGTGTTCAACCGCGTCCTCACCTTCCGCAGCCATCTGTGGATTCAACTCGAACGGCTGGAAATGCAACTCCACCTGCACGCCCGGCACGCGCGCGATCGCTTCTTCCAGCGAGCGCAGGCCCACCGCGCACCACGGACAGGCGACATCGGAAACGAAATCTACTTTTACCGGCTGGGTCATGCAGGAGCTCACAAGGCGGGAAAGGAAAGAGTCCATCCATGCATGGGGACGTGCGGGCGATGATCAATCAGGCGCCGTGTTGATGACGTTAATTCCGCGTGATGCATCCAAACCTGCCGGTCATTGCGTAACTGATTCCGAACCTGCGCGTCCCCGGATATTCCGGGGGAAGCGGGGCGGCTACCTATCCCCAAACGGAGTTACCCATGAACAAGAGCCTCATTTCCATTGCCCTTCTTGCCGCCTGCGTTGCTGCGGGCTGCACGCCCAAGCAGGCAGCCGATACCACCTTGCCGATGGCCGACACCACCGCGCCCGCGGAAATGGCCCCGGCAACCGACGTAGCAGCCATGCCGGCGGCCAACCCGATGGTCGGCGGCGCCGAAATGTTTGCCGACAAGGACATCATCGACAACGCAGTCAATTCCAAGGACCACACCACCCTGGTCGCGGCAGTCAAGGCGGCAGGCCTGGTCGATACGCTGAAGGGTCCGGGGCCATTCACCGTGTTCGCGCCGACCAATGAGGCATTCGCCGCCTTGCCGGCGGGCACCGTCGACACCCTGCTAAAGCCGGACATGAAAGCAGACCTGACCAAGATCCTTACCTACCATGTCGTGCCCGGCAAGCTGGATGCGGCGGCGCTGTCCGAGCAGATCGCCGCCGGTGGCGGCAGCGCCACGCTGAACACCGTGCAGGGCGAAGCCCTGATCGCCAAGGCGGCCGGCAACGGCATCAGCATTACCGATGCCAAGGGCAATGTGGCCACTGTGACCACGGCTGACGTTTACCAGAGCAATGGCGTGATCCATGTGGTGGACAAGGTCCTGATGCCGTAAGCGTCCTCGTCGTCGCTTGCGGTTCACGGGGGGCGGCTTCGGCCGCCCCCTTTTTATTGTTGATCAGGCTTCCGGCAGGCTGTACTCGAAGTCGTAATGGTGCTGGCCGCCCTCGACGCGGATGCCGAGCGTACCCACCAGACCCTGGAGCTGGCCGGTGCCGGTATCGGGCACCACCTCGATTACCAGCTGCTGCATTGCCTGGGTCATCACGCCCTTGTGCACCAGCACGAAACTGCCCTCGCGTCCGTGCAGGCGGCCGCTGACGCGCTCAATGGCGACATAGGCAGCGGAAGTAGGCACGTCGCTGCGCGCCGCCAGCATTTCGCCCTTGCCAGTGGCTTCCAGGCCACCGCTGAAACGCTTGTCCAGCGACATCCGGCCCAGGCTGGAACCAGCGGCGACATCGCCCTCGCCTTGCGGCTGCATGTTTACTTCGAACGTGCCAGTGGCATGACGGATCATCGCAATCTCCAGGAAGTCTGGAATCATGATCGGCCCGGCCCCATGTCTGGTAAACCCCACCTTCGCGCGACATGAATCCGCGAACACGCAGGCTTGCCTGCCTGACACCCCGAGGAAATTCCATGAGTGCCTTCAATTTGACTCCGCCGACCCCCGCCCAGCGTCAACAACTGATCGACGGCCTCAGCGCCGAAGAGCGACGCGTGCTGCTGGAACACGGCACCGAGGCTGCGTTCTGCGGGATATTCCTCGACAACAAACACGAGGGTATCTACACGTGCGGCCTGTGTGGCCTGCCGCTGTTCCGCTCCAGCGCCAAGTTCGACTCGGGCACCGGCTGGCCGAGCTTCTTCAAGCCCTACGACGAGTCGCACGTGAAGACGATCCGCGACACCAGCTACGGCATGATCCGCACCGAGGTAGTCTGCGCGCGCTGCGACAGCCATCTGGGCCATGTATTTCCGGACGGGCCGCCGCCAACCGGCGAGCGCCATTGCCTGAACTCGGTGTCTTTGGGCTTCGTCGAGCGGGGCGCGCCGCTGCCGGACCCGCTGCAGCGGGGCGGCGCGGAGGCGGGCGTGGCGGACTGAGCATCGCAGGATCGAATTCATGAATACCCAGCAACCCAGAACGGCGACGGTTCCGGCCTTTATCGCGTAGTGCAGCTTTGCGGGAGCAGAATCGTGCTCCCGCCCCCACCGGAGACCCGCCATGAAACTCGCCCCCTTGTTCGCAGGCATCATGCTCGCGCTGTTGGTCGCTGGCCCGGTGTCCGCCAGATCGCGCAATGTCACCGATGCCGATGCGCCGCGCAGCCTTCCCGCCGAAGGTCCGGTCAGCATCGACTGGACCGACCCGGCGCAGTTTTCCGACATTCGCTACAGCGGCAACCGCTGGGAAGCCGAGCGTGGCAACTGGGTTGAGCAGCTGGCCATGTACCTGCAGAAAAACGCAGTGAAGAAGCTTCCGCAGGGCGAAACGTTGCAGGTGACCTTTACCGACATCAAGCGTGCGGGAAGCTACGAGCCCTGGCACGGACCCAACATGAACAATACCCGCGTAGTGCGTGACATCTACCCGCCGCGCATCACCCTGACCTTCAAGCGGCTTGATGCACAGGGCCAGGTCATCGAACAGGGCGAGCGCAAGCTCAGCGACCCGGGCTTTCTTTCCAGCTCGCCGCGCCTCAGCGACAGCGATCCGCTGCGTTACGAGAAGGGGATGCTCGACGACTGGCTGAAGCGCGAGTTCAAGTCGGCGGCCGGCGCCTAGGACAAACATCAGCCGGTGCGTGGCAGCGGCGTCCCGCGGCGAGCCTTTGATTTTCTGGTTTTCCGCGAAGAGCTCGCGGGTACTCCGCTCCTACCCGATTCCGGGCGGAACTGTCCGGCTTGCCCGATAATGGCCACATCGCTGCCGTCAGGCAGCCTGCGGATCACTACACCTGCGCATGCCGCCCAGAACCGTTTCCGCCACCCGCTATGTCACCGCCCTGCGTGAAGGCGGCTCGATGCCCGCGGTGGTCGAGGCCGACGACGAGGGCATGTACGTGCTCAAGTTCCGCGGTGCCGGCCAGGGCGCCAAGGCGCTGGTCGCAGAACTAATCGCGGGCGGAATTGCCCAGGCACTGGGACTGCCGATTCCCGAGATTGTGCTCATGGAGCTGGATCCTGAACTGGCGCGGACCGAGCCGGACCCGGAAATCCAGCACCTGATCCGTGCCAGTGCGGGTCTCAACATGGCGCTGGATTACCTGCCGGGCGCGGTCAACTTCGATCCGGTTGCCGAGCAACCCGGTGCCGAACTCGCCTCGCGCATCGTCTGGTTCGACGCCTACGTCAGCAACGTAGACCGTACGGCGCGCAACACCAACCTGCTGGTCTGGCATCGCCAGCTCTACCTGATCGACCATGGCGCGGCGCTGTATTTCCAGCATGGCTGGGATGGCGGCAGCGGCAATGCCGGCAGTGCGTTCACCCGGATCAAGGATCACGTGCTGCTGCCCTGGGCCGATGCGCTGCCCGAAGCGGATCAGGCGCTGTCGGCAATGCTGGGTCGCGATGTGCTGCACGGCATCGTCGCCCAGGTTCCGGAAAGCTGGCTGGTGGCCGCCGATGCCTTCGCCGATCCGGCGACGATGCGTGCGGCCTACGTCGACTATCTGACGCGGCGCCTCGAACAGCGCCAGGTCTTCGTGCAGGAGGCGATCGATGCACGCCGATAATTCCCGTCCGCAGGCAAGCCATTACGACTACGCGGTGATCCGGGTGGTGCCGCGGGTGGAGCGCGAGGAATTCATCAACGTCGGCGTGATCCTGTCATGCGAGGCTTCGCGCTACCTGGAGGCGCGGGTCGAGCTGGAAGAAAGTCGCGTGCTGGCGCTGGCCCCCGACCTGGACCTGGAATCACTGCGCCGACACCTTGAAACACTGCCCGCGATCTGCCGCGGTGGCGCCGATGCCGGCCCCATCGGCCTGCTGCCGCAACGCGCGCGCTTCCACTGGCTCACTGCCAAACGCAGTTCAATCATCCAGACCTCGCCGGTGCACACTGGCAAATGCGCTGACATGCCGGCCACCATGGAACACCTGCTGCAACGGATGGTGCGGGTCGCGCGCTGATCACCCGCACGACGTCGGCATTTGCTGCCTGTCCGCATCCCTGGACCAACAAGGTGGATGCACACTCGCACCCCCTTAACAATTTCTTTCACACAATCACGCCTCACTTCAACGCGCCAGCCGGAACCATACTTCTGGGGTTTTGCCGCGCAAGCACATGGGAGTCGCACGATGAACCAGAAGCTCAAGGCCGGCTCCGCGGAGCTGGAAGCCGCCTTTATCGATTGGGTAAAGAAGAACGCCTACAACCCCCGCGAGGCGATCGACCATTTCATGGAGAAATCCGATTACGTGCTCAACGCCATCGACACCGTGGTCGAGCACGCGCGCAAAAAGATCAGCGAGCGCACCCGCCTGCACCTGACCCGCCTGTCCGAAGACACGATATTCACCGCGCAGTTCCCCATGGTCTACGCCTGCAAGAACCTGGAAGACAAGGACATGCGCTACACCATCGCCATGACCATCGGCGAAAAGCAGGCCGACTGGGTGGGCAAGGTGTGGGCCGATGGCGAGTACCTGGGTGAGGTGCATGGCAGCGGCAGCGGCCCGCGGGCCAATTACATCGAACTGGCGCGGATGCACATCGAGTCCCACGTCCGTTGCGCGGGCGAATTCAAGCCGCGACTGCGCAAGAGTTGATCGGGTTTTGGGCAGGATCGACAGCAACGGGTGAAGATCCGCAGCGTAGATGGTCGCAATGGGTTAACGGCGACACCTCTAAAAAGACAGCTGCCGGATAGCACCGGCATCGCTAACCCCCAAAGGAGCATCGCCATGAACAGCCCAGTGAATTACCTCGGACCTCGCCCACAGATCGGAGGCGAAGAGGAAGAGTGAATGCGTCATGCAACAGGAAAAAGCCCCGCCATGCCGGGGCTTTTTCTATCTGTGCGCAAGCTTGGCGGGCTAGAACGAATCGCTGCCCGGGCGCAGTTCGATATTCAGCGCCACCGCCACCAGCCGCATCGCCTCGTCGTCGCGGCTCGAGGTGATCCAGCCACCGAAGCTGTCACTGCCGGTGTCCCAGGTCCACAAGGTGTAGCCGCGTTCGCGCAGGCGGTCATAGGCGGTGGACATCAGCGCGGGGATATCGGTGTTTCCCAGGAACTCCTCGTCGGAAGGGTCGCCGCCCCAGTCGATGTCCAGGTTCCAGCGCCGGACCAGCTCGGTGACGCTGTCGATGAAGGACTCGGCATCCTTCCAGTCAACGAAGAAGCCCGAAGTCCAGTCAATCGCATCCTTCAGCAGCCACACCGGTTCGACGTCCTCGTCGGCTTCGGCCATGGCCTCGCGATAATGCGAGAACTGACGCAACGCGGTTTCCTCGTCGCCAGGATTGACCAGCAACAGCAGCTGCCAGGCCAACGCTTCGGGCGTGAGCTCGTCGGCGTCCTCGATGTCTTCGGGATCGGTTTCGTGGTCGCCGTAGTCGGCTTCATTGTCGGGCATGTTCATGCGGCTGCGCAGCAACGGTTCGGGTGCCGATAGTGGCGCCTTGCGCAGGACTTGGAAAGTGTTTCCTCGCAACTGGCGTCCCGCCTGCCCGTGCTCATTCGCTGATAGCCGGCAATTGTGGAAAACTCGGCGCATGACTGTTTACGTTGATGATGCGGTGACTTTGTGGCGTGGCCAGCACTGGGCCCACCTGATGGCCGACACCCTGCAGGAACTGCACGCGATGGCCGCGCAACTGGGCCTGCCGCGACGCGCCTTCCAGGACAAGCCCAGCGGCGCGCATTACGACGTCACCGTCGAGTTGCGTGCCCAGGCCTTGCGCCTGGGCACGGTGGCCATTTCCCGTCACACCGACCGCGAGCTGGTGCGCAGGGTGATCCGCAACGCCAGGTCACAGGCGACGCCGTCGTAGGGCGGGCCTCGGCCCACCTTGCGATCTGCAAAAGGACGATGCAAAAGGGCGATGGATCCGGAACCGGAGCTCCTTGCACCCGATATTCGATACCAGACGTTCTCGCCTATGCAGCAACGTCTTGCTTGCTCCCGGCGCTTTTGCAAACGCAGGGACCGCAATGGTGGGCCAAGGCGCAGCGTGCGGTTATCCTGTGGCTTCCGCCTTGGAAGCCACCGACCCGACGCCATGTCCGACACGCCTCCCGACCATCTCGCCATCAATCCCGCCAGTCCTTTCCACGACGCTGCCGCCATCGACCGCGGCGTGGGCGTGCGCTTCAACGGCGTGGAGCGTGACAACGTCGAGGAATACAGCGTCAACGAAGGCTGGATCCGGGTCCAGGTGGGCAAGTCCAAGGACCGCCGCGGCAACCCGATGACGATCAAGGTCAAGGGCGAGGTCGTGCCCTACTTCAGGGACATCGCCTGAGCGGCGCACTGCATGCGCACCGGCGGTATTTCGTTCCACCATCCAATGGCTTTCTGGACCGGCTGCATCCTGGTATTGGCCGGGGTCCTGGCCCATGTGCCGATGTTCATGATGGGGCGGCATACCCACTGGCAGATGGTAGGCATGCCGATGACCACCGGCATGTGGGTCGGCATGGGCATGATCCCGGTCGGCCTGCTGCTGTCGATGTATGGATTGATGCCGCGCATCGAGCAGATGCGCAATACCAGTCAGGGCGCTCGCGACCACCGCTATTTCCGCATCGCCGACGGCATCCCGCTCAACCGCGAGCACTGGACACTGGTCCTGGTGTTGATCGTGGCGCTGGCGGTGGACGTGATGAAGCCCGCCACGCTCGGCTTCGTCATGCCCGGCATGAGCATCGAATACGACATAAGCAAGTCCAGGGCCAGCCTGCTGGCGCTGGTCGCACTGACCGGCACCACCGTCGGCTCGGTGCTGTGGGGACGCATGGGCGACCTGTTCGGCCGTCGCGCGGCGATCCTGCTGTCCGCGCTGATGTTCATGGGCACCGCGATCTGCGGGGCCATGCCCAGCTTCAACTGGAACCTGGCAATGTGCTTCCTGATGGGCGCTTCGGCCGGCGGATTGCTGCCCATTGCCTTCACCCTGATGGCCGAAACCATTCCCGCCGCGCATCGTGGCTGGCTGCTGGTTGCGCTGGGCGGCATCGGCACGTCCGCGGGATACCTGCTTGCCTCCGGCGCTGCGGCGCTCCTGGAACCGATGTTCAGCTGGCGCGTGCTGTGGCTGCTGGGCCTGCCGACCGGCGCGCTCATCATCGTCCTCAACCGCTGGATCCCCGAATCGCCAAGGTTCCTGTCCAACGCCGGCCTTGAAGACCAGGCGCACGCGGTACTGATGAAATTCTCCGGCAGTTCCGCCACCGCCATCGAAGCAGACCCTTCACCGGAAGCGGGCAGCATCGTGGTCGACGAACAGCACCCGGTGCTGGGCATGCGCGAACTGCTGCGCGGAAGACACGCAGCCATCAGCTGGGGACTGCTGGTCTGCGGCATGGCCTGGGGACTGGTGAACTTCGGCTTCCTGTTATGGCTGCCCACCAACCTGATAGAGCTGGGCGTGGAAGCCAAAAGCGCCAGTGCGTTGCTGGCGCGCTCGGCGATCCTGGCCCTGCCCGGGATCGCGGTGGTGGTGTGGTTGTACCACCGTTGGAGCAGCATCCGCTCGCTGGTGTTGTTCATTGCCTTGACTACCGTTTCGTTGCTGGCGTTCTGCGTGATGGGGTGGATGCAATTGCGTTCGCCAGCGCTCACCATCGCCGCGACGGCCGCCTTGCTGGTCAGCGTCAGCGGGGTGATCGCCATGCTCATTCCCTATGCCGCCGAGATTTATCCGGTGCACCTGCGCGCAACCGGCTCGGGCCTGGTCGCGGCCAGTTCCAAGTTCGGCGGCATCCTGGGCGCGGGCCTGGGCATGGCCGGGTTCTTCGACCACTTCGTTTTCTCGGCGCTGCTGATCGCGCTGCCGATGGCGGTGTCGGCGACGCTGCTGCTGGGCAGCGGCATCGAGACCCGCGGGCACCGGCTGGAAGACATCCAGCGCACGCTTTCGCAATAGCCGCTACTTCGCGGTTGCTCCGCCCAGGTGCGTGGAAAGGAACGCCAACAGGCGCGTGTAGTACTCACGCCGATGCGGTTCGGTGAAGAAGCCGTGGCCTTCGCTCTTGAAGTACAACGATTCGACCGGAACGCCTGCTTGCTGCAGGGCGTTTTCCATCCTGCGGGTGTGTTCCACCGGCGCCCGCTCGTCCTGTCCACCGGCGGCAAGGAATACCGGTGCCTTGATACGGCTGGCCAGGTTCACCGGTGAGACCTCGGCCAGGGCATTGCGATCGCCCAGCCAGTCCCGGGTCCAGCTCTTCCAGGAGCGGCTGTATGCGGCATCGTCCTTGAGCATCTTCTCCAGGTCGTACACGCCCACGTAGCCAACCGCACAGGCATACAGCGACGGCTCCTTTGCCACGCCCATCATCGCGGCATAACCGCCATAACTCGCGCCGTAGATGCAGATGCGCGCTGGGTCGGCGATCTGCTCCTTGATCGCCCATCGAGTGGCGTCGGTCAGGTCGTCCTGCATGGTCCTGCCCCACTGCCGCGCGCCGGCGTTCCTGTAGTCGCGACCATAATTACCCGAGCCACGGAAGTTCAGCCGCAACACGGCATAGCCGGCATCGGCGAGCATCTGGCTATCATCGTCGAATTCCCATTCGTCGAAGACGCCGAACGGGCCGCCATGCGGCAGCACAACCAGCGGCAACGACTTCTCCTTGCCCATCGGCAGGGTCAGGTAACCATGCAGCTTCATGCCGTCGCGCGCGGTCACTTCGATCGCGCGTGACGCGGGCCTGCTGGCCGGGTCGAACCACTCGCGCCGGCTGTACACCAGGTCCGCGCTTTTCTTCACTGTGTCGAACAGATAGAAGTCGCCGTTGTTCCGGTCGCTCCATACCTGCAGAAGGGCAAGGCGACCGTCGCGGGTGCTGGACGTCACCGCCACCGCCTGGCCCGGGAAGGCTTTCTCCAGGCTGCGATACAGGCGCGCGGTTGCCGAAGCATCATCGAAGAAGCGGCTGCTGAAGCCATCACCCATGAACCACGCGCCTGCGGGTTCGTGCGAATCCAGGCGTTCGATCACCGCCCACGGGTCGGCCACGGAGTCGCGTACCAGTTGTGTGCGCGTGTCGGTTGCAGGGTCGTAGGCGTAGATTGCATCCGGTCCCCCTGGCACTTCTGCCGACAGGTACGCGGTCAGGCCGTCCTCGGAAAAACCCAGGGCGCTTACCACTACGTCGGTCATGGCCTGGTCGTTTATCAGGCGCCAGTCCTGTCCGCGGGCCTCGCGGTAGTAGAGCTTGCTGACGTTGTCGTAGCCCGCGCCGCGCGCGAAGCGCACCTCCCCGGCATTGTCTACGGCGAAGGAAGCATTGCGTACCGGCGCGGTGGCGACCGTGGTCCGGCGCCGGTTGTAGATATCCATCCTGTCGACGTAGGTCTGCGGGTCGGTGGCCACGCGCATCGCCGACACCAGGATGTTGCGTTCGTCGCCTAGCAGGGGATCGATCATGAATACCGCCGGGTCCGCAACCATGCGGATGGTGCCACCCAGGTTGGACATGTCGTTGATGCCATTGGGGCTGGCCAGCAGCATGCCCCTGGTGCCGTCGACATTGACTGCATGCAGTTCGCCGGTCGCGTAGGGCGCATCCTGGGTACCCAGGCGTTGCGCCATCGAAACCACCACGCGTTCGTCGTTGGCCCACCAGAAATCATCGATCAGCGAATGCTCGCCGCCCATGGCCTTGGCAGTGATCACCTTGTCGGCGCGGCGCATGATCGCCAGCACGGTGCGATCCTCAAGTGGGATGGTCACCGCCAGGTAAGCGCCGGTCGGGGAGATCTTGATCCGCTCGTAGGTATCGCGCTTGAGGTATGCATCCAGATCAACCTGGGCGAGCGCAGGCGCGCAAATGCCCCATGCCAGCAACAGCAGCATTGCCTTCGATATACGCATTGCCTTCCTCCCCAGGATTGAGCGCGCTACAGAGTACGGAAAACGATTCGTCAGACCGTTGCGGGGGGGACGATGGCGCTGACTACCAGCCGGTCGCGTCCGGCGCGCTTGGCTTCGTACAGGGCAATATCGGTGCGCCGCAGGTGCAGCTCCATGGGCTCGGCCGGTTGCCGGTGGGCAACGCCAGCGCTGACCGTGACCTTGAACGCAGCCACTTCCCGCTCGAATTCCCTGCGCACCCGCTGCACCCTGTCCTCCACCTGGGCCGGCGTGCATCCTGCGAACAGGACCACGAATTCCTCGCCGCCCAGGCGTGCGCTGATGCATTCGCGGTCGGTATGTTCGCGCAGGATCCTGCCCAGTGCCTGCAGCACGCGGTCGCCCGCGTCATGGCCGTGGGTGTCGTTGACCGCCTTGAAATGATCGATGTCGAAGAATGCGAAGCTCAACGTCCGCGCGCATTCATGCGCCGCCATATAGGCGGCGGCGGCTTCCCGGTTCCAGCCTTCGCGATTGATCAGCCCGGTCAGCCCATCGGTGACTGCCTGCAGGCGCAGGCGGTTGCGCATCTGGAAAGCGGCAATGGCGAAATCCATGCGATAGCCCTTCAACATCAGGCCGAATCCCACCGTTGCCGCCGTGTACAGCCAGTACAGCGCCGAACCGGTGGTCGGCGGACCGTGCATGAGCACCCGCACGGCCGCGAACCCCACCATCAGCGCGACTATGCACAATGCGGATGGCCTTCGCGCCAGCAACGCCAGCAGCGCGATCGGCAGCAACTGGAACAGGCTGTTGCGGATCGCCAGCTGGCCGATCACGCCCGGTACCGGCAGCGACAGGAACACGCCCACCAGCAGCGTGCCCACCAGGCTCAGGCCCAGTTGCATGCGCCAGTCTTCGGCGTGGCTGATGGCGAAGGCGCAGACGCCGGTGCCCAGCGCGGCCAGCACGGTCGTCCACCACGGGTATCCGATTCCGGGCGCCAGCCCGGACCACTCGAACAGGCCAGTCATCATCAGGATCAGCGCCCCGCTGAAAACCACCCCGCCGATGATCGGGCGGGTTACCGCGACCTGGAGTTCGACCAGCTGATGGCGTTCGGCGGGACTCATCCCCTGCAGTGAACGGCCGACCCAGGAACGCGGCAGCATCTGCACCAGGAAGCTGGAAGCAGCCCGCCCGCGCGGTGGATCGCTTGATTTCATGCGTGGCCGGACCCCGTCTCGACGGCCCTGCATCTGCCTGGCCTGCGCCTATTACAACCTAAACCGGGCGGAAACGGGCCCGGAACCAGTCTCCCCGACCCAGTGCCGTCTCAGACCTTGAGCTTCCAGCCGGTGCGGAATATCCACCAGACCGCCACCAGGCACAGCCCCAGGAAGCCGAGGATCGCGGCCAGGCTGACACCGATGTTGACATCGGCCACGCCATAGAAACTCCAGCGGAAGCCGCTGATCAGGTACACCACCGGATTGAACAGGGTGATCTTCTGCCACACCGGCGGCAGCATGTTGATGGAGTAGAACGCACCGCCAAGGAAGGTCAGCGGGGTCACGATCATCAGCGGGATCACCTGCAGCTTCTGGAAGTCGTCTGCCCACAGCCCGATGATGAAACCGAACAGGCTGAAGGTGACCGCGGTCAGCAGCAGGAAGCACAGCATCCACAGCGGGTGGGCGATCTGGTAGGGCACGAACAAGCGTGCGGTGACCAGGATCAGCAGGCCAAGGATCAGCGACTTGGTGGCCGCCGCGCCGACATAACCCATCACCACTTCGATGTAGGACACCGGTGCCGACAGCAGTTCGTAGATCGTGCCGGCCCACTTCGGCATGTAGATACCGAACGAGGCGTTGGAGATGCTCTCGTTCAACAACGACAGCATGATCAGGCCGGGGATGATGAAGGCGCCGTAGCTGATCCCGTCAATGGCGCCCATGCGCGAACCTATCGCCGCGCCGAAGACCACGAAATACAGCGACGTGGACAGCACCGGCGAGGCGATGGACTGGGTCAGCGTACGGAAGGTGCGCGCCATCTCGAAGCGGTAGATCGCGCGGATCGCGTGCCAGTTCATGCGGACCTCGCAAGGAAAATCAGATCGTCATCCCCGCGCAGGCGGGGATCGCTCCACAACGGCGCGCCGCGCTGGCCATCCAGTGTCTTGTCGCTTTCGAAGAGCAAGGTCGCTGGGTCCCCGCCTGCGCGGGGATGACGAGCAAATGCAAAACGGCTCATGCTCCTGCCCCATTTCTTCCACCATGCACCAGATTCACGAAGATCTCCTCCAGCGAACTTTCGCTGGAATGCAGGTCCTTGAAGTCGATGCCCAGCTCGCCCAGGCGCCTGAGCAGCGCGGCGATGCCGGTTTCCTCCTTCTGCACGTCGAAGGTATACACAAGCGCATGGCCTTCGTCGGCCAGCTCCAGCGGCAGCGCGGCCAGCTCGGCGGGAATCGCTTGCAGCGGATTCTGCAGCTGCAGGGTCAGTTGCTTCTTGCCGAGCTTGCGCATCAGCACCTGCTTGTCCTCGACCAGGATCAATTCGCCATTGCTGATCACGCCGATGCGGTCGGCCATCTCCTCGGCCTCCTCGATGTAATGCGTGGTCAGGATGATGGTGACGCCGCTCTGGCGCAGGTCGCGGACCATCTGCCACATGTCGCGGCGCAGTTCCACGTCGACACCGGCGGTGGGTTCGTCCAGGAACAGGATGCTCGGCTCGTGCGAGAGCGCCTTGGCGATCAGCACGCGGCGCTTCATGCCACCGGACAGGGTCAGGATCTTGCTGTCCTTCTTGTCCCACAGCGACAGGTCACGCAGTATTTTTTCCAGATACTCCGGGTCCGGCGGCTTGCCGAACAGGCCGCGGCTGAACTTGACCGTCGCCCACACCGTCTCGAACGCGTCGGTGGACAGTTCCTGCGGGACGAGACCGATCTTGCCGCGGGCGGCGCGATAGTCGCGCACGATGTCGTGACCGTCGGCGACCACCGTGCCGCTGCTGGCATTGACGATGCCGCAGATGATGCTGATCAGGGTCGTCTTGCCGGCGCCATTGGGGCCGAGCAGGGCGAGGATCTCGCCTTTGCGGATCTCCAGGTCCACGGACTTCAACGCCTGGAAGCCGGAGGCGTAGGTCTTGCTGAGCTTGCTTATGGAAACAATCGAGGACACGTAAATCCCGCGCTGCTGCGTAGCGATTGCGGATCGTACCGGAATCCCCGCTACGCCAGTGTCCCGCACGCGGGAAGATCAATCCCCATCCAGCCAGGGAGACGATGCCATCACATCCGTATCACCTTCCGGTAGCGGCAGCGCGGGCGCCGTTCCCACGCCCGCAGCGATGTCAATCAGTGCGCGCGCTGGGCCGGCTGTTGCCGGGACACGAATACAAGGACGGTGATCATGACCAGCAAGGTCGCAGACGCGGTGTAGCGACTCAAATCCAGACCACCCTTGGCCACCGGCTTGTCGAGGAAATCGCCAACCACCGCGCCGAGCGGCCGGGTCAGGATGAAGGCCGTCCAGAACAGCGTGGTGCGGGAAACACGCGTCCACCGATAGGCGGCCACGACCAGCGCCAGCAGGCTGCCGAAGACCACCGCGCCGCCGACGTACCCCAGGCCGGCGGTATCGGCGGTCCAGTCGCCAAGCGCGGTGCCAAGCGTCTGCGAAAACATGATCGTCAGCCAGTAGAAGAATTCGGACCTGGGGGAGTTCACCGTATCCACGGCGACGCTTCCCTGCGACCGATACCAGGTAAAAAGCGAGCCCAGCAACAGCACGAGCAGCAGCGCCGTTCCGCCGGCATAACCGATGCCCAGCGAGCGGTCCACGTAGTCGGCCAGCGTGGTGCCGACGGTGGTCGAGGCGATGATGGTCAGCCAGTACAGGGCCGGATGGAATTTGCGGGCGCGGATCTGGGCGATCACGGCAATCACGAAGATCACCGCGAAGATTGCGGTGCCAGTGAGGTAACCAAGGTTCATCGACATGGAAACCGCGTCGCCGCCGGTCTCGCCGAGGGTAGTTGCGAGGATCTTGACGATCCAGAAAGCCAGGGTGACCGCGGGCACCTTGCTGAGGATCTGCTCGCTGTTGGCATTCATTGGCGGCGCTGGTTCCGGGTGCGTGGCAGGCGATGACGGACGATCCGGATCGAACCGGTCATCGCCGACCCTGTGGTCGGGGATGACGCAGGTTGCCGGGCCGGCCGTGCGAAAAATGTAGGCGTGGCGTCCGCCGCTACCCGTTCCATTCAGCCTGCGTCTTGACCCGGGCCGCGTTCGCCGGTACTTGTTGCCACCTTCCTCTTCCGTGGGTGTCCGCCATGCAATTCCTGCTGCTGATCTACAACGATGGCTCGCTGCTGGAAGCGATGCCGGCCGGCGAATACGACCGCACCATGAAGGACTGCATCGTCCACGCCGATGAACTGCGCGCCGACGGCAAGCTGCTGGCATCGCAGCAGCTGGAGGCTCCTGCCACGGCGAAGACCGTGCGCATCCGCAACGGTCGCACCACGGTCGTCGACGGACCGTTCGCCGAGACCAAGGAAATGCTGGGCGGCTTCAACCTGATCGAAGCGGCGGACATGGACGAGGCGGTGCGCATCGCCGCGGAATTCCCGTGGAGCCAGAGCGGCAGCGTGGAAGTCCGCCCGGTGCGCGACTTCGAGGCCGTGCGCAGGCGCGTGGGTGCCTGATGGGATTTTTTTGCGGGATGGTCACTGCTCGCGCAACCGCGATGGGTGAAGCGATGACGACCTGGTTGAAGCGATAGCGCGTCGCGTTGGCGGCCCGGCACCTCGGTTCAATCGCGGCCGCGACGAGGTTTCCTGGCGCGCAGACCCACTGAGCCATCGAAGCGATCCCACCAAACACCGCAAGCTGGACCCGCCTGCGCATGCTGCCCGTTGAGGCAGGCCCGGCGCGCGCTGCGCTCACCACCGGATCCCGGCAACCCGCTCGATCCTGACTTGCGACCAGGATCGCCGGGGCTCTGGTTGAGCGGCGAAAAATCGGGATTTCGAGGCTGAAATACTGTGTTTTGCGACGTTTCCGCCGCAATCACGCCCTTCTGGTGCTTATTGGCGCATAGTGGCAGCGGAAGTCGCGTTTTGCGCCCTCCCTACCGGATGCCAAGCGCATCCGCCGCCCTGCAGGAGGGAATTGATGAAAGCGAAGAAGACCAGCGGCAAGAGCCCGGCCCCGAAGGGCCCCCCGGCCGGCAGCGACGGCAATCCGCACAAGCGCCTGGAAAGCGAGCGCATCGCCAACGATATTGCCGATTACGAGAAATCCGGCGGCAAGGTCGAGAAACTGGGCGTGACTCGCGTCCTCCAGACCGTGGCACCGGCCCAGAGCGGCGAAGTAGCCAAATCCGCGCCTTCGGTACGCCCGCGCTCGCGCTAGCGAGCGTTATCAGCCGCGATCCGTGGACTGCACCGGATCGCGCACAGGAAAACCCTTCCCCCCAACCGAATCAGCATTTCTGCCAGCAGGCAGGCTATTGGCATGGATGCTGTTGGCATGCATGCCTATGCATGCTGCTGGCTTGCGCCTTGCTGACATGCACGCTGCTAACATGAGCTTTCCACTCGGCTTTCCGACAGGTACCGCATGAAACTGCTCTCCGCCTCCCTGCTTTCCGTCGCCATTGCGATGGCATTGCCCGCCGCGCACGCGGCCGATGCGCCCACGTTCGATCCGCAGCGTCTGTCCGCCATCGTCAAGACCTTGTCCTCGGATGAATTCGAAGGCCGTGGCCCGGCCACCGCAGGCGAGACCAAGACCGTTGCCTACGTGATCGAACAGATGAAGGCCGCGGGCCTGCAGCCCGGCGGCGACCTGAAGGACGGCAATCGTGCCTGGACCCAGGCGGTGCCGCTGCTGCGCGCACAGATCACCGGCACGCCGCAGATCTCCACTGCCTCGGGTGGCAAGTCGCAGGCGCTGACCCAGGGCGAACAGATCGCGGTGCGCGCGGCGATGGATGGCTCCACCTCGGTCGACATCGCCAATGCGCCCATCGTGTTCGTTGGTTACGGGGTCAAGGCACCGGAGCGCAACTGGGACGATTTCAAGGGCGTCGACCTGAAGGGCAAGATCATGGTCGTTCTGATCAACGACCCCGATTTCGAAACCGGCCAGGGCGATTTCGGCGGCAAGGCCATGACCTATTACGGTCGCTGGACCTACAAGTACGAAGAGGGCGCGCGCCAGGGCGCCGCCGGCGTGCTGGTGGTGCACGAGACCGATCCGGCTTCGTATGGCTGGGCCACGGTCAAGAATTCCAACACCAACACGATGTTCGACATTGTCCGCGAAAAGCCCAAGGACACCCATCCGCAACTGGAAGGCTGGATCCAGCGCGACGAAGCCGTGGCCCTGTTCAAGAGCGCGGGACTGGATTTCGATGCATTGAAGAAGCAGGCCCAGGGCCGCGACTTCAAGCCGGTGGAGCTGAAGGGGGAAACCTTCTCGGCCAAGTACGCGGTCGATTCCAAGGTCATCACCTCGCAGAACATCGCCGGCCGCATCCAGGGCAGCAAGCGCCCGGATGAGACCGTGATCTACAGCGCGCATTGGGACCACCTGGGCGTGGGCGAACCCGACGCCAAGGGCGACCGCATCTACAACGGCGCGGTCGACAACGGCACCGGCACCGCGGCGCTGATCGAACTCGCCGAAGCATTCGCCAAGACCAAACCGGAACGCTCGATCCTGTTCCTCAATGTCACTGCCGAGGAAAAAGGCCTGCTGGGTTCGGAGTACTACTCGTCCGCCCCACTGTATCCGCTGGGCAAGACCGTGGCCGTGTTGAACATGGACGCGCTGGATCCGCACGGCCCGGCCCGCAACTTCACCACCTCGGGCAGCGCCAAGGTCGACCTGCTGGATGAACTGGTCGACACGGCGAAGAAATTCAATTTGAGCTACAGCACCGATCCGAAACCCGAAGCCGGCCATTTCTTCCGTTCCGATCATTTCCCCTTCGCCAAGCGCGGCGTGCCGGCGGTGTCGTTTGGTTCCGGC
This sequence comes from Pseudoxanthomonas sp., assembly GCA_039932615.1. GTDB lineage: Bacteria > Pseudomonadota > Gammaproteobacteria > Xanthomonadales > Xanthomonadaceae > Pseudoxanthomonas_A. The sequence goes on along the minus strand of JBDTPP010000005.1, from coordinate 12,518 downwards.
GATGACCTGGTCGACGGCGGCGTGGCCGCAGGCAAGGCGATCGAGGAAGCCTACGTGAAGGATCGCTACCACCAGCCCGCCGACCAGTGGGAAGCGGACTGGACCTTCACCGGCATGGCCCGCGACCTGCAGCTGCTGTACACCGTCGGCAATGACCTGGCCAACTCCGATCGCTGGCCGAACTGGAGCAAGGACTCCGAGTTCCGCGCCGCCCGCGACGCAACGGCCGCCGAGCGCAAGTAGGCGCAGGAGCGATAGGTGGCGGCAGGTACGGTGTAGGAGCGACTGCAGGAGCGACGCAAGTCGCGAAATCCAGGAAAATCCCGACCCCACCAATGCCTGCAATCCGATAGGCGCCCACACTCCAAACCCTCATCATCCCGAGGGCGTGGATAGCCAATCGAAATCCAGTCTCTCGCGCTACAAGAAACCCGGCCACGTCGCCCCGCGACGCGGCCGGATCGCCACTGTCGGCCAACTTTATCTGGTCAACTTTTCGACCCATCGACGCCAGCCGCTTTTCTTCAACCATCGTCTGGCGATGGATGCTGCCGGGGAAATCCACGACCCGCGCTCATGGCAACGGGCGAAACTCCTTGCATGGGTATTGATGCTCGACCATTGGCATGGATTGATCGAGCTCGGCGAAGGACAATCGCTTCCGGATCTGATGCGTGCGCTCAAGGGAAACGTTTCGCGGCGTCTCCGCCTGCGATGGCCTGCATTGGGGCCGCGGCGGGCAAAATCGTTTCATGACCGTGCGCTTCGGCGCGGGGAAGATGCATCCGCAGCGGCGCGCTACATCGTGCTGAATCCGCTGCGTGCAGGATTAGCTCGCAGAGTCCGGGACTATCCGTCCTGGGATGCGGTGTGGCTCTGATGGCTCGTGGACTTCGCGACTTGAGTCGCTCCTGACATGGGAACCTGAATGGACTCGGGGAAGACATTGCACAACCGGCATTGCGTTCAGACAGGCGCCTCTAGCATCGGCACGTACCACGGCTACAAGGAACCTCGCCATGAAAGGTTTGCTGCTGACCACGTCCCTCGCCGCCACCCTGCTGCTGTCTTCAGCCGCGGCCTTTGCCCACGATAACCACGGCAACAACGGCAAACACGGCAAACACGGCAAACACGACCAGGATCGTGACGGTTATTACGACAGGCACGAACACAAAGGCAAGCACGACAACGGCCGTCATTACGGCCAGGTCAAGAAGGCCTATCGTCGTGGCGACTACGTGCCGATGACGTACTGGGAGCCGCGCTATTACGTCAATGATTACCGCTCGTACCGCCTGGCTCCGCCGCCGCGAGGCTACCGCTGGGTCAGGCCGCAGGACGACCGTTACCTGCTGGTCGAGATAACGACCGGGCTGATTTCGCAGGCCCTCGGTTACTGAGTCCGCTGAAGCCGGACGGATCAGAAAAGCCCCGCTCATGCGGGGCTTTTTTATGTGTCCGGGAAGGCGCAAAGACCGGCGACGTCGGCCCGGCATCGGCCGTGCCGCCAAACTCCGCACAACGACGAACTACGGTTGCGCAAGGAATTGCGCTAGCGTGCCGTCATCGGCAGCGACAGGGGTAGCGCATGGACGGGTTCGCACGCTGGGTCCATGTCGCGTGCTGGACACTGCCACTCGGCCTGGCTGCTTGCAGCGGCGGTATGAGCGCACCACCCCCGTTGTCCGCTTCCGTGGCTGCATCGACTCCTCGAATGATGCTTCTTCCCGCTGCCCCGCTGGCGCCCGCCGCTGTCGACCCGCAAACGATGGTCTCGGCCGCTTCGCCGTTCACCGTGGGCTGCGATCGCGAGAACATCGGCGGCACGCTTTTCATCAATGCCGAAGTGGAGCCTTTCCTGGCGATCCATCCCACCGATCCGCAGCGCCGGGTCGGTGTATGGCAGCAGGACCGCTGGTCGAATGGTTCCTCGCGCGGGGTGATGAGCGCGACCTCGTTCAATGGCGGACAGACCTGGACGCGGCGGCCGATCCCGTTCTCGCGTTGCGGCGGCGGCACCACGGCCAACGGTGGCGACTTCGGCCGCGTGTCCAATCCGTGGGTGGCCTACGCCGCGAACGGCATCGTGCACGCGGTCGGCCTGGCCAGCAGCGGCGTCATCTTCCAGAACGGTTCGGACAACGCCATCGTCGCCAGCCGTTCGCTCGACGACGGCCTTACCTGGAGCAACCCGATCGCGCTGATCCGCGACGGCAAGGGCTTCTTCAACGACAAGGACGCGATCATCGCCGACCCGGAGAATCCGGCCCTGGTCTACGCGGTCTGGGACCGGCTGGTGGCTGGCGACAATGGCGGCCCCACGTATTTCGCCCGCAGCAGCAACAGCGGCGCCAGTTGGGAACCCGCAAAACCCATCTACGACCCCGGTCCGCGCAGCCAGACCATCAGCAATGTCACCGTGGTCACCCGCAGTGGCGCGCTGGTGGTGATGTTCGTGCAGATCGATTACGACCTGGGCAATCGTGCGCGGGTGGCGGTGGTGCGTTCCTTCGACAAGGGCACGACCTGGACCACACCGGTGTTCATCGCCGACCTGCGCTCGGTCGGCACCCTGGACCCCAACACCGCACAACCGGTGCGCGACCAGTCGATCATACCCACGGTCTCGACCGCGCCCAACGGTGCGATCTACGTGGTCTGGCAGGACAGCCGTTTCGATGGCGGTGCGCGCGATGCCATCGTGATCTCGCGTTCGCTCGACGACGGCAGCAACTGGACGCCGCCGGCGCGGGTCAGCACCGCGGCCAATGTCGCCGCCTTCGATCCCGCGGTCCATGTGCGCGCCGATGGCACCGTCGGCGTGACCTATTACGATTTCCGCAGCGACGGCGTGGCGGCCACGCTGCTCACCGACGCGTGGCTGGCGCGTTCTTCCGATGGCGGTCGCAGCTGGACCGAATCGCGCCTCGCCGATCCCTTCGACCTGGCCCTTGCGCCGCGCACCACCGCTGGTTACTTCCTCGGCGACTACCAGGGCCTGGCCAGCAGCGGCGCCGTGTTCGTGCCGTTCTTCGCCAAGGCCAACAATGCGAACACGAGCAATCGCACCGATGTCTTTCACGTAGCCGCGGTCTCGGCCATCGACACGCCGATCGGCCAGGTACGCACCGATTGCGGGCCACCGTCACGCCGACCTTTGGCCACGACCCAGGCCGCAACGACACATGTCGCCGCGATCCAGGCCCGCATCGCCGGCAACATGCTGCGTGCGCGACAGCAGCGGCTGCCGCTTCCGGCAAGTGAATCGACGCGCGATCCGCGACGAAGACCCGACCCGCGCCAATAGGGCGGTCCCACCCCATCGTCGATGACGATGACGATGACGATGACGATCACGACGAAGACGAAGACGAAGACGAAGACGCCAAAGACGATGGTGATTGTGGGAGCGGCAGCCCCCAAGGAGACTTTCTTCGAGGCGTAAGCCGCGATAGCCGAAGCCACGAACCGTGTCCCGGTGCAATGGCTATCGAAGCAGGAGCATCGCGGCCACGTCCGCGATTCCCGCTTGCGTGACCGCTGCCGCTTACGCTACCGGCATGCGGAAGGTGAAGCGTGTGCCATCGGTTTCGGTCGAGGTTACCGACAACGTGCCCAGGTGCGCCTTGGCGATCTCCGCGGCAATGAACAGGCCCAGGCCCAGGCCGGGACCGGGTTCGTCGGACAGGGTCCGCGAGAACGGCTGGAACAGGCGGCGCAGTTTGTCCGCGGCGATGGGACGGCCGCCGTTGTGCACGGACAGTTCGAAGCTGCCGCGTTCGCAGCGTGCGTCCACCCGCACTGGCTGATCGGGTGCGCCGTGGCGCAGCGCGTTGGCCAGCAGGTTGTCCAGCAACTGGGCCAAGCGGCTGCAATCGCAGATCACGGTCGTGTCCACATCGAAGCGGGCCTCTATCACGCGCTCCGGGTGGGCGCCGCGGTTCTCGGCCACCACCTGCTCAAGGTCAACGACCAGGTCGTCGTGCGCATGCAAGCCCACCGGGATTCCGCCGCCCAGCCGGCCGCGGGCGAAATCGAGGACGTCGTGGACCAGTTCGGACATGCGCTGCACGCTGCCCTGGATGCGGCGCACGTTGCGTTGCGCGGCCGGCGGCAGGGGATCCAGCAGCAGCATCTCGGCGGCCATGCTCATCGCCTGCAACGGATTCTGCAGGTCGTGGCCGAGCACGGCGATGAACTGCTCGCGCAGTTTGGCGATGTCATGCGAGTCACTCAGTTCGGCGTCGCTGCGGGTCAGCCGGTCGTCGGCATCAAGCTGCGTGGCAATCAGTTGCGCGAACAGCTCCAATGTCTGCAGCACGTGCGGATCGTCCAGCTTCGCGGGCAGTGGATCCAGCGCGCACAAGGTGCCGAAGAAATGTCCGTCGCTGCGCACGATCGGCACCGAGATATAACTTTCGAATCCGTACATCGCCGGGGTCGGATGGTTGGCGAACACCGGGTCGAGGCTGGCCTGGCCGAACAGCACCGGCTTGCCGCTCTGGCGGATCTCGTTGCACAAAGTCGTTTCCAGGGCCAGCTGGCCGCCCGGTTGCAGGCCAAAATTGATGTTGTCGTACACCGCGCACGCGGTCCAGCTGCAGTCGGTAACCCGGGCCACCGCGGCAAAGCGCATGCCGGTGGTGTGGGTGACCGTCTGGAGGATGGTGGGTACGGCCGCCATGCGGCTGATCAACGCTATGTCGCGCGCAATCGATTCTTCGCTGACCACCTGCACTTGCCCGTCTCCCGTCGCTGTCCCCGTTCGCGGAAGGATACGTGGATTTTCCCGGCGCGGCGCCCGGGCAGGCCGGGCATGAGTGCAGGCCACCTGGCGAGTGCCAGCGGACTTTCCCCGCTGGCTTGCGGGACATACGCGCCCATCAGTAACCAAGTCTTCTCACACGGCCAGTCACATTTGCACTCTGTAGTCCTCGTCAGCCGGGGGCTCGGTAACACGTGCGCGGAAGGGGAATGCAGGGATGCGGCTGGGAGAGCAAGCATCATCACGTTCAAGACCGTGTGAAGAGTTCATTGCAGCGATGTGCATTGAATGATCCATAGTCCGCACATCGTGGTAACCCGGTGCGGAGGAGGATCGAGGCATGGATATTTTCGGCAGGCACTTCAGCGACCCGCTCATCGCCCAGGTCGACCACGCCTGGACCGACCGCATGGTCCAGGAGATCCGGCTGCACCTTCCGCGCATGCTGCAGGAGCATCCTCAGCGGGGCGAGTTCTGGGATTGGTTCTGCGGCGAGACCGACAGCCTTTTCCGCTACGTGCATCGCGACGAGGACCGGCTGTATTTCCAGGATTTCATCAACAAGACCCTGGAGGACGCGGGCCTGGAAGAGCGTTTCGACCTGACCCGCCGCGCCGAAGGTCCTTCATGCGTGCACGAGTCCACGCCTGAGCCGAGTGGCCGCCCCTCCACCCACCCGATGCGTACATCGCACTGAAAAAGCGTGCAACGTGGCAACAAGGTTTGTGAGAGCTTGGGTGGGTGGGAACGACGTCAGTCGCGATAGTCAAAGCATCCTGGAGCCCACCCTCCTTCGCGACTGAAGTCGCTCCCACACAACTGCAGAACTACAGGCCCACAGACTGCCAGGGCTTCGCCAGACAATTCAGATGATCCCCACCCCTTGCCGCGGCTTGGGCCGATGGCCGGGAGACGCGCCGATCGCCGATCTTGTCGGCCATGCACAAGACACGCGGCGACCCCGGGAACCGGTTATGCAGACCTGCGCAAGGGCGTGTCGCAGGCAGGGCAGATCTATCTGGTCACCTTCACCACCTGCGCAAGGCGCCGCCTGTTCGAGGATCCGGATTGCGCGCACATTGCCGCGCATGCGCTCATCGATCCCCGCTTGTGGCGCCATTCCACGCTATTGGCCTGGGTGCTGATGCCGGGCCACTGGCATGGCCTGATCCAACTGGGCGCAGCGGACACGCGGTCGGCCAGGGTGCAGAAACTGAAATCCAGTATCGCGCGGCAGGTACGCAGCGACTGCCCTGGAATGGAAACAGTCTGGGAAAATGGATTCCACGACCGGGCGCTGAGAGCCGAGCACGCGTTGTTTTGATCGGCCCGTTACATCGTCTGCAACCCGGTGCGGGCCAGCCTGGCGAAACGGGGCGGCGACTACCCCTACTGGAATGCCGTCTGGCTGTGAGTGTGGGAGCGACGTCTCCCAAGGGGACTTCCTTCGGGGCGTCAGTCGCGAGCTCTCGAATCCCCTTTAGCCTCGATCCTCCTTCGCGACTGACGTGGCTCCCACAGGTGCATGGATTGTGTGGGCGCAATCCCGGTGGGAGCGACGATTGTGGGAGCGACGTCCCCCAAGGGGACTTCCTTCGGGGCGTCAGTCGCGAGCTCTTGAATCCGCGTTATCCCCCACCCTCCTTTCGCGACTGACGTCGCTCCCACTGGATGGGGGATCGGTCGCTTGCATGGGTCAGCCTGGCGAAGGCTTGCCTGGCAGCGGGCGGCCGGTTTCGAGGAAGGTCTTGAGGTTGGAAAGTATGGTCGGCCAGCCGCCGGAAATGCCTTCGAGCATCCTGGGGTCGCCGGCAAGGTCGTCGTGGGTGACGGTCAGGCGGATAAGTCCTTCGCTATACGCTTCGATATCGAAGGTAACGCGCGAGTGTTTTGCTTCATCCGCCACTTCTTCCGGGCGGGCCCAGGTGAACACCAGGCGGCGGGGCGCGGTGTTCTCGACCACGGTGCCGACGATGTCGACAATGCCCGAACCATCGACGCGGGTGTGCTCCCAGCGCGAACCCGGCTGCCAGTCCGATACGTTGACGCGGGCGCTGCCAACTTTCGGATCGAGCCACCACTGGCGCATCAGTTCGACATCGTGCAGCGCCTGCCAGACTTTTTCCGGCGTGGTCGCGATGTAGGTCACGTACACATAGTCAGGCTTTTTCATCGTCGTCTCTTTCCAGTCTGTTTTTGAGGTCGTGCAATGCATCGAGGCGGCCGCGTTCGAATTTCTCTATCCAGCGCGTGTAGATCTCGTGGAGCGGCACCGGGTTGAGGTAGTGGAGCTTTTCCCGGCCCTGCCAGACCACGGCCACCAGGTTGGCTTCCTCGAGCAATCGCAAATGCTGGGTCACGGCCTGGCGCGACATGTCCATGTGTTCGCACAAGGCGCTGAGGGTCTGGCCGTTGTCCAGGTGCAACAGGTCAAGCAGGCGCCGGCGACCGGGGTCGGCCAGGGCCTTGAATACTTTGTCTGCGTCCAAGGCGTGCTTCAGTTCCAGTTGTCGATCTTGCTGTCGTCGGGACTGGGCGCGCCCTTGCCGGTTTCCAGCAGCGCTTTCAGGCTCAGCAGGAACACCGCCCACTTCGTGCTGCAGTGGTGCATGAATTCCACCGGCTCTTTCCAGCCTTGGTGCTTGAACAGGACGATGGCGTAGTCGTCTTCCTGTTCCAGATCGAAGGCAATCGTGGTGCCGATCCATTCCTCGGGTCCTTCGAGCACCTGCCAGCGCACGCGCCGGGACGGTTCCAGTGCCAGGATCTTCATCCTGAAGCTGCCCAGCTCGACGCCATCGGCGCTGAAGACGAAGCGCAGGTTGCCGCCCACCGTGCTGTCGCCACGACTGTCGCGGGTCCACCAGCCGGCGACGCCCTCGGGCGTGGCCAGGGCCTGGTAGACCTGGTCCGCGGACGCTCTGATGCCAACCCGATGCAGGATGTCTGCCATCGCCCTACTCCTTCAGCCCGGGGCAAATCATATGCAAGCATTTACTTGCATGTCAAGCATCAACTTCAGAACCCGGCGATGTTCCTGTGGGAGCGACGTAAGTCGCGAAAGAAGCCTCCGCATACACCGCACTCCAGGCTTCGCGACTGACGTCGCTCCCACAAACGTCGGTCCCGCATATCCCCACAGACTTCACGCCCAAGCTTTTTTGCCTTCGGGAAGATCTTTTCTGGATCAGCGAAGCCTTTTTCCTTTTGCGTGTCGCCTGTCGTCATGACGGGATGCAAGCATCCTCCGCAATAGGCCGGGGTCCTGGATACAGGGAAGGTTGTGAGGTGGGAAGGAAATTTCTTGAGCTGCTGTTGTATCCAAACGCAGTCTCAACCAATTCCATCCCTCTTGTTCGTGCCGATGCCACGTAGAGGGAACGGCGCCGGCCCGGGGCGCGATGGCGCTCGCCATGGGTTTCTCGATGCACCTTTCTGCATTGCAGGCCACCTCCGCGACTTCGCAGCAATAGCCGGCATCGTTACTTGATGCCGATGCACGCTACGTTGACAAACGTGGGCGCATAAATAAAAGCTGAAACATTGCCGCGAGCCGCATCTCCGGCTGGCCAATCACTATTCCCGGGGTTGCAATGACGTTACCCGCCGCACGCAATCATCCGCTCGCCTTCCTCGAAGGCGGTGGCGAAATGGGGGAAAGGACACGCGCGTTCGACTGGACCTCGACCCCGCTGGGCCCGCCGCAAACCTGGCCCAGCCAACTGAAGACCGCCGTGCGGCTGCTGCTGTCCACCGGCCACCCGATGTTCCTCTGGTGGGGTCCGCACCTGATCCAGTTCTACAACGACGCCTATCGTCGCTCTATCGGTTGCGAACGCCATCCCAGCGCACTGGGCCAGCCCGGCCGTGAATGCTGGGACGAAATCTGGGACATCATCGGCCCGCAGATCGAGCAGGTCATGCAAGGGCGCGGCGCTACGTGGCACGAGAACGCGCTGGTGCCGATCACCCGCAATGGCCGGCGCGAGGACGTGTACTGGACCTACAGTTACAGCCCACTGGACCTGCCAGAAGCCGAACACGGCGTGGGCGGGGTGCTGGTGGTCTGTTCGGAAACCAGCGAGCAGGTAATCGCCGAACGCACCTACCATGCGCAGAGCCACCGGCTGCAGCAGATGTTCCAGCAGGCGCCCGGGTTCATGGCCATGCTGCGCGGCCCCGAGCATGTCTTCGAGATGGCCAACCCCGCCTACCTCCGACTGGTGGGTGACGTGCAGGTCGTTGGCAAACGGGTGATCGAAGTGTTTCCGGGCGTGCTTGAGCAGGGCTACCTCGACTTGCTGGACCAGGTCTACCGGAGCGGTACAGCGATCAACAGCACCGGGGCCAGGTTCGAGATCACCGACCGTGACGGCAGCGTGCGCGAGCACTTCCTCGATTTCGTTTACCAGCCGGTGACCGACGCGCAGGGCGAGGTCACCGGGATCTTCGTTGAAGGCTTCGACGTGACTGGCGCACACACCGATGCAGCGGCGGTCAGCGAACTCTACGAGACCCTGGAGCAACGCGTGGCCGAGGCGGTCGCGCAGCGCAATATCCTGGCCGACGTAGTGGAGTTCTCCGATGCCTACGTGCTGGCGGTGGATCTGTCCTACCGCGTGCTGGCGGTCAACCGCGCCTACGTCGACGAGTTCGAGCATATCTACGGTCAACGACTCACGGTCGGAGACCGCCTGCCGGACCAGATGCACGCCGATCCCGTGCGCAAGGCGCGGATTCGCGACTACTGGGACCGCGCGATCGGCGGCGAGGATTTCCATGTCGCCGAGAGCCATGAATCGGCGGAGACCGGCAAGCGCCATTACGACGTGCGCTTCAATGCCCTGCGCGATCGTTCCGGCCAGCATGTCGGCGCGTTCATGATCGTGTACGACGTGACCGGACGGATCAATGAGCAGGCGCGACTGGTCGAAGCGGAGGAGCGCGTGCGCCAGGCGCAGAAGATCGAATCGCTGGGGCAGCTCACCGGTGGCGTGGCCCACGATTTCAACAACCTGTTGATGGTGATTTCCGGCGGCCTGGAGGTGATGGAAGGCCTGGCTCCCGCGCGCCGCGAAAAGGTCATCGCCGGCATGCGCCAGGCAGTCGAGAAGGGCGCCGGCCTGAGCCGCCAGTTGCTGGCGTTCTCGCGGCGCCAGCCACTGCGTCCGGAAGCGATCAGCCTGGCGCGCAACATCGGCGCGATGCGCGAGATGCTGCAGCGCAGCCTGCGTGGGGACATCCAGGTGAAAGTCGCTTTCGACCCGGGATTGTGGCCGGTGATGGCCGACCCCGGCCAGCTGGAACTGGTGGTATTGAACCTGGCCATCAATGCCCGCGATGCGATGCCCAACGGCGGCACCATCCAGATCAGCGCACGCAACGCGCCGGCGTTGAATGACGAGGAGCTGCACGGCGATTACGTCGAGTTGTCATTGGCAGACAGTGGCACCGGCATGTTGCCGGAAGTGCTCGCCCGGGTCTTCGAGCCGTTCTTCACCACCAAGGAAATCGGCAAGGGGTCGGGCCTGGGCCTGGCCCAGGCGCATGGTTTCGCCAAGTCCTCCGGCGGCGCGCTGCGGATCGAGAGCGTGCCGCGCGATGGCACCAAGGTATTCCTGTACCTGCCACGCTCCCGCGTATTGCCTGCCGGACAGGTGCCCGACGAACTGCAGGAACCGGCGGTTGCCACCGAGGGCCAGGGAAGCCTGCTGCTGGTGGAGGACGACGACGACGTCGCCGAGTTGACCGGGGAGATGCTCAACGCCCTGGGCTACGCGGTGACCCGCGCGCAGAACGCCGACGACGCCCTGGCCCTGCTCATAGGCGGCGCCAGGATCGACATCGTGTTCTCCGACGTGATGATGCCGGGTGAACTCGACGGAATGGACTTGTCGCAGGAAATCCGGCGTCGCCATCCGGGCCTGCCAGTGGTGCTGACCACCGGCCATGTGGAGGCGGCCCGGCAGAAAGCCGATGCGTTGGGCGTGTACGTGCTGCCCAAGCCCTACCGCATGAAGGATCTGGAAAGCGCGCTGGAGAATGCGCGCAGCGCTGCCAGCGGGCGCTCGGCCTGAGCCAGTGCGTCCACGTAGGATGGGTCGAGCGCAGCGACACCCATCGCTCTTTGCGACCAAAGCGACCGCTTCCGCCCGACGCTAGCCTTTTTTTATCGTGGCAGCGGCCGGAAGGCTTCCCGACCGGCTTGTCTAGTTCCAGTCTGGTCATTCGTCTTTACCAGGAAGGCACGGCAAAGAGTTCTGCCGAAATCCTAGCCTCGAATCCGATTGCCATTCGCGCCGGGCCGCAAGCACATCCGAAGCGCAAGATCTAACCAGGAGAAAACCATCATGGGCAACACCTTGGCCATCGCGCACGACAACGCCATGCGCTCGCCGCGAGGCATGCCGTGATCCCGACCATCACCGCCTTCGAACGTTCGCCCGATCGGGGCCAGGGGCTGGCGCGCGACACGCGCGTGCGCTGGGCGCTGGAAGAAGTGGGCCAGCCTTATGAGGTGCGCCTTATTTCGTTCAAGGCGATGAAGGAACCGGCGCATCTGGCGCTGCATCCTTTCGGGCAGATCCCGACCTATGAGGAAGGCGACCTGGGCCTGTTCGAGACCGGGGCGATCGTGTTCCACATCGCCCAGCGGCATGCGGGCCTGCTGCCGGACGAGGCGAACGCGCGGGCACGGGCGATCACCTGGATGTTCGCCGCGCTGAACACGGTGGAACCGCCGATCCTCGAGCTGCAGACCGCGAAAATCCTGGAGAGCGACAAGCCCTGGACCGCGCAACGCATGCCGCTGGTGCAGGATCGCATCCGCGACCGGCTGGGCCAGCTTTCGGTTTGCCTGGGCGATGCCGACTGGCTGGACGGCGGGTTCAGCGCGGGCGACCTGATGATGGTGTCGGTGCTGATCCGGTTGCGGGCGTCGGGCCTGCTCGACGAATACCCGAACCTGTCCGCCTACGTGGCCCGCGGCGAAGCGCGGCCCGCCTACCAGCGCGCCTTCGCCGCGCAACTGGCGGTTTTCACCAACAAGCCGGTGGCCGGTGGGCGCGGGTGAGGCTTTAATTGGCTTTGCGGAAGCCAGGAAGATCATTGGGTTGATCAGCATTTCATCAACGGAAGCCTAAAAAAGCGATTCGGGAATGATCCGGTCCGGGATACGGCAGAAGATCCTGATGCGAGGCCGGGATTTGTGGTGGGATGGATTGCGTCGCACCGCATGGTCGCACCGCCTATGATCGTCTCCCGCATGCAACCGGTCAGTGGCCTTCGATTGCGAACAGGATGTCCGCGAATCCGGCAGTGGTCTTCTCGCGATTCCAATCGCGTTGCAGTTCGCAGATGAGCTGCACCCAGCCCACCGGTTTCGCGCCGGCCTGGACCAGGCGTTGCACGCCAAGCTCATGTGCTTCGGGCGAGGTGCCGCCGACGCAATCGATGACCGGATAGACCTCAAAGCCGTCCCTGATGGCGTCGAGCGCCGGATGCACCAGGCAGACCTCGGTCCAGAGCGCGGCCATGATGAGTTTCTTTCGCCCCGTGGCTTTCACCGCGCGCACGAAATCCTCATCCTCCCAGGCATTGATCGAAGTGCGATCGATTGGTTTGACCCCGGCAAGCACCTCCATGATCTGGTGGATGGTGGGCTGGTTGCGGCCGGTGTCCACGTTCACCGTGGACAGCACGACCGGCAATTCGTAGAGCTTGCCGATGCGCGCGAGCGCGGTGATGTTGG
>JBDTPP010000004.1:0-52808 GCA_039932615.1 Pseudoxanthomonas sp. | reverse complement strand
CCTGGCCTACATGCTGAAGTACGATTCGGTGCATGGCCGCTTCAAGGGCGACGTGTCCATCGACGGCAACCACCTGGTCATCAACGGCAAGAAGATCCGCCTGACCCAGGAGCGCGATCCGGCCGCGCTGAAGTGGGACGAGGTCGGCGCCGAAGTCGTCATCGAATCCACCGGCCTGTTCCTGGACAAGACCACCGCGCAGAAGCACCTGGATGCGGGCGCGAAGAAGGTAATCCTTTCGGCGCCGTCCAAGGACGACACGCCGATGTTCGTGTTCGGCGTCAACGACAAGAAGTACAACGGCGAGGCGATCATTTCCAACGCCAGTTGCACCACCAACTGCCTGGCACCCATCGCCAAGGTGATGCATGACAAGTGGGGCATCAAGCGCGGCCTGATGACCACCGTGCATGCGGCCACTGCTACCCAGAAAACCGTGGATGGCCCAAGTAACAAGGACTGGCGTGGCGGCCGCGGTATCCTTGAAAACATCATCCCCTCCAGCACCGGCGCGGCCAAGGCCGTTGGCGTGGTCATCCCGGAATTGAACAAGAAGCTCACCGGCATGTCGTTCCGGGTGCCGACCTCCGACGTCTCCGTGGTCGATCTGGTCGTGGAGCTGGAGAAGGAAGCCAGCTACGCCGAGATATGTGCGGAGATGAAGGCGCAGAGCGAAGGCGCGCTGAAGGGCATCCTGGGTTACACCGAAGACAAGGTGGTCGCCACCGATTTCCGCGGCGATGCGCGCACCTCGATCTTTGACGCCGACGCCGGCATTGCCCTGGACAGCACCTTCGTCAAGCTGGTGGCCTGGTACGACAACGAATGGGGTTATTCCAACAAGTGCCTGGAAATGGTGCGGGTGGTCGCGGCGAAGTAAGTCGCGCAGCATCAGTAACGGAATTTTTACAGGAGCGCCCGCGTGGCGCTCCTGTCATATGGGGGTATAGCAATCCGCTACCGTGGGTTGCATCAAGCCCGCACCCGCGGCGACCGTATTGCAAATGCGCGGGGATTGACTGAGGCTGCATCAGCATTCGCATGGGGAAGTGATTAGATGGATGATCTTGCGGGCGTACTGATCCTGCTCGGCCTGTTGGTGCTGGCCGTGCCGATCCTGCTGGTGATGGCGCTGGTGTCGATCAGTGGGCTGAAGCGGCGCGTCGGCGATCTTGAAAGCGAGGTGGTCCTGCTTCGCGATGCGCCGGCGGCGATTGCGGAAACTGCAAACGCAAGTCCTGTCTACGAACGACGGCCCGCCCCGGCCCCGGAGGACACGCCTGCCGATCCGGTGACGACGCACCAACCGACCCTGTCAGAACTGACCCGTGAGGCGCGCCTGCAGGCGCCTCCGGCAGCGGTTGGCCAGTCGCACACGCCCGATCCAGCGTTTGTGGGCCCGTTGCCGCCGCCCTTGCCCCCGTTGCCGCAGGCGATGCTCGGCCCCGCATCCCCATTGCACTCCTCGCGACCCTCGACGCCACCACCGCCTTCCACTCCCGATGTTTTCACCGTGGCCTCGCGCGCGATCAAGCGCTGGTTCACCGTGGGCAACGTGCCGGTGAAGATCGGCATGCTGGTGCTGCTGGCCGGCGTGGCCGCGTTGCTGAAATATGCCAGCGACCAAGGCTGGTTGACCGTACCGATCGAACTGCGCCTGGCCGGCATCTCTGCTGCTGCGCTGGCGGGACTGGTATTCGGCTGGCGCCAGCGTGACAGCAAGCGCTCGTTCGCGCTGGCAGTGCAGGGCGGCGCTATCGGCGTTCTGTTGCTGACCGTGTTTGCCGCGTTCAAGATTTACCACCTGATCCCGGCGGGTGCCGCCTTCGCCATCAGCATCGTCCTGGTCGCGGGCATCGGTGTGCTCGCGGTCGTGCAGAATTCGAAGACCCTGGCGGTCCTCGGCATCCTTGCCGGCTTCATGGCCCCGATCTGGTTGTCCACCGGCAGTGGCCACCACGTGGCGCTGTTCTCCTATTACGCGGTGTTGAACGCGGCGATCCTGGCCATCGCCTGGTTCCGGCCGTGGCGGATCCTCAACCTGCTGGGCTTCGCCTTTACCTTCGGCATCGGCACGCTGTGGGGCGTGCTGCAATACAAGGCCGACAAGTTCGCCAGCACCGAACCCTTCCTGCTGTTGTTCTTCGCCTTCTACCTGATCATCCCGATCCTGTACGCGCGCAAGCAGCCGGCCAGCCGCGGGGATCTCATCGACGGTTGCCTGGTGTTCGGCACGCCGCTGGTCGTGTTCTCCCTGCAAGCCACGCTGCTGATGCCGACTGACGAGAGCCCGCGCATGCCGCTGGCCTTGTGCGCGCTCGGACTGGGTGCGCTGTATGCGGTGCTGGCGAAGCTGTTCATCCATCGCGAGCGCTATGCCGCGCTGGGTACTTCGTACGCGTTGCTCGCAGTCGGCTTCGCTACCTTGGCCGTGCCGTTGGCCCTGTCGGCGCGTGCAACCGCGTCGGTGTTCGCCCTGGAAGGCGCGGCGCTGGCCTGGCTGGGGTTGCGACAGAAGCGCTGGTTGCCACAATTGACCGGTGCGGGTTTGCAGCTCGCCGCTGCCGCGGCATTGTTCATCGGTCTCTCGCACTACTGGCCCGGCGAACAGGCGGTCGCCAATCCCACGTTCATGGGCGCGCTGCTGATCGCGTTGGCGGGTTTCGCCAGCGCCTGGGCGTATCGCCGCGAAGAACGCATGCCGCCTGCATTGGCGTACTACCTGTGGGGCCTGTTGTGGTGGTGCGGCAACGCGATCAACGAGATCGGCCGTTTCGTTCCATCCGCCAGCATCGCCGATGCGTTTCTCGCCTTCGCCGCCGTGAGCGGCGGGCTGGCTGCGGAAGTGCATCGCAGGCGTCCGGCTGCCGCATTGGCGTTGACCACGCTGGCTGGTTTCATGGTCGCGCTGCCATTGGCGTTGGCGCAGATGGATGCGCACCAGCAACCGTTCGCGGGTTACGGGCTGTGGGCATGGCTGGTGTTCGCGTTGCTGGGCATCCGCAGCCTACTGTGCCTGCGCGCCAGCGATGACCGCTTCGCTGCCTGGGCGCAGTTCGCCTGGTGGCTGGTCTGGCCCACGGTGGTGTCGTTGCTGTTCTCGTGGCTTGCTGATCGATTCGAGCTGGCGCAGGGCTGGCAGGTCGCGCTGCTCGCCTTCCCATGGCTGGCGGCGATCACGCTGTCGATGTTCCGCTGGTCGTGGCTCGCCGCTCCGCAGGGCGAGCGCTTCGACCCCTACCGCACGGCGTTGCAAATGGTGTACTTCACCGTGCTTGCGTTGTGGTGGCTGGTCGCGTTGTTCCTGCCCGGCGACAGCGCGCCCCTGCCGTGGGTGCCGTTGCTCAATCCGATGGAGCTGGCACAACTCGCGTTGTTGGCCGCGGCCGCGCACTGGTTGTGGTCGGAACAGGCGCCAGAATTCCTGCATCGCCTGCGCATCTTCAAGATGGCGGCGGCAGGCTTCCTGATGATCACCTTTGTTACCTTGCGCACCGTGCATCACTGGGGCGGGGTGGACTGGGACGCCGGCATGCTTTCCACCAGCCTGGCCCAGACCAGCCTGACCGTAGTCTGGAGCGTGTTGGGCGTGCTGGGCTGGGTCATCGGCTCGCGCCGCGGCCAGCGCGGGCTGTGGCTGGCGGGTGCGGTGCTGATGGGTGTGGTGTTGGCCAAGCTGGTGTTCGTCGATCGCCAGCACCTCGGCAACCTGCTTGGTATCGGTTCGTTTATCGCTTACGGCCTGCTGTGCACGCTGGTCGGTTATTTCGCGCCCGCGCCGCCGCGCGCCGCCATGGAGGAAGCCACCGCATGAAACGTTTCGCATGGATGGCGTTGTTGCCGTTGGCCGCCTTCGCCGGCGTGCGCGACGACTACGCGCAGCAATGGCCGCTGGCGTTATCCCATCCCGACGCAGGCGCGTACCGGGTGACGCTGGATCGCAGTGTCTACGCGCAACTGCAATCGTCGCTGGTGAAGGACGTGGAAGTCGTCAATGCGGATGGCGCATCGGTGGCCGCTTCCCTGTTCGATGCCGAACAGCCGTTGGCGAAGACTGCGACGATGGTCGGCGTACCGTGGTTCCCGTTGCCCTTCAGCAGCACGCCGCAGTCACGCGACATCGCCTCGATCAGTGAGATTGCCGCCGATGGCAGCCTGCGGCGAGTGCTGATGGCCGACGCCGCTACGGCTTCCCCTGTCGTCGCGAGCAACGAATACCTGATCGATAGCAGCCGTTTGCATGAACCGGTGCAGGCGTTACAGGTCACCTGGGCAGAGGGCCAGGCACCTTTCGAGCGACCTTACCGGGTGAGCGCTTCGGACGATCTGAAGAACTGGCGGGTCGTGCAGGAAGAGGCGCACCTGGTCGAGCTGGAAAACAATGGCGCGCGCGTGTTCAAGGACAGGGTCGAACTGGAAACGACCCAGGCAAAATACCTGCGACTGGCGCCGTTGCAGAAGAACCAGGGCCCACTGGCTTTGATCGCAGTGCGTGCCGAACTCGCGCCCGCGCCGGCATCGGCCAGCTGGCAGTGGGAGGAAATCGCCGGCAAGCGCGTGGCTGAGAAGGACGGGACTTACTCGTTCCAGTTCCAGGTGCAGGGCCGTTTCCCGTTCGAGCGTGCCGATGTGGTTTTGCCGGGGAACAGCAGCAACGAATGGACGCTGCAATCGCGCGACGATGAAGAGGCCCCATGGCGCTCGATCAGCGCGCCCTGGATGGCCTTCCAACTGGAAGGCGCGACCTCCAGCCGCTCGGCGGCGCAACCGCTCAGCCAGTTGGATCGCGATCGATACTGGCGTCTGGTCTCTCATAACGAAGTGGGCGATGCCGTACCAACCCTTAGGCTCGGCTATCGGCCCGAAGTGATCGTATTCCTGGCCCAGGGCCAAGCGCCCTACACGCTGGTCGCGGGAAGCGCGCGCGGCAAGCGCGCCGATGCGCCGTTACCGCAGTTGGTCGAAGCTCTTCGCGTACAGCGGGGCCAGGACTGGCAACCCGCGGACGCCGTGCTCGGGCCGATGCAGGCATTGGCGGGTGCGGCGGCGCTGACGCCGGCACCGGTCCAACGCGACTGGAAGGCCTGGCTGCTGTGGGCCCTGCTGGTGGGCGGTGCACTGGTCGTGGCGGGGTTCGCTTTCAGCCTGCTGAAGAAACCGGCGAACAAACCGTAGGAGCGCCCCTTGGGCGCGATGCCCTTCGGCCAGATCGCGAAAGAGCATCGCGGGCAAGGCCCGCTCCTACGGGGCTGGGTCAGAGCTTGGCGCGTTGTTCACGCAAGCCGGTCATCTGATTGCTCCAGTCGACCAGTCGCTGGCGTTCCTGCTCGATCACGGCTGCCGGCACTTTGTCGCTGAACCTGGACAGCTTGGCTTCGCTCTTTTCTTTTTCGCCCGCGACTCGTGTGATCTCCTTGTCCAGACGGGTGCGTTCCGCGTCCAGGTCGACCAGTCCTTCCAATGGCACCAGCAGCTTGAGCTCGCCAACGATGGCCACGGCCGAGGCGGGGGCTTTAGCTTCGACCGCCACCCATTCGATGGCTTCGAGTTTCAGCAGGAACGACAGTTGTGAAGCGTAGCGATCCGTCAGCTTGCGATCGTTGCTGTTGCCGTCCTGCAACAACAGGCGAACCTGCTTGCCGGGCGATACGCCCAGCTCGCTGCGCACGCGGCGCAATGCAGAGACCATTTCCTTGAGCCATTCCACGTCGATGCCGGCCTGCGCGTAGTCGTCCGTGGCGTAATCCGAAGCGGCGGGGTAGGGCTGCAATGAAATCGTTGCAGCTTCAACGCCCAGTCGCGGCGCAACCTGCTGCCAGAGTTCCTCGGTGACGAACGGCACCAGCGGGTGCAGCAGTCGCAGCAGTGATTCGAGCACGTACAGCGAAGTGTGGCGCGTGCTGTCGGCGGCAGCGGCGTCGTTGCCGTTCAGCGCGGGCTTGGACAGTTCCAGGAACCAGTCGCAGAACTCGTTCCAGGCGAATTCGTACAGCGACTGCGCGAGCAGGTCGAAGCGGTAGCCGGCGTAGTGGGACTCTGCTTCGGCCGAGACTTTCGCCAAGCGTGACAGGATCCATTTCTCCGCGTCGGTGACGGGCGAAAAAGCCCCTCTCCTCTCGGGAGAGGGGTCGGGGCGAGGGTTCGGCGAAGCTGGAGTGCCAGCGTGCTGCGTACCCTCATCCGTCCCTGCGGGCCACCTTCTCCCAGAGGGAGAAGGAACAGCGAAGCCTTCGGTATTCATCAGCACGAAGCGAGTCGCGTTCCACAGCTTGTTGCAGAAATTCTTGTAGCCTTCGGCGCGGCCCATGTCGAACTTGATGTCGCGGCCGTGGTTGGCCAGCGCGGCGATGGTGAAGCGCAGTGCGTCGGCGCCGTGGGCGGCGATGCCGTCGGGGAATTCCTTGCGCGTGGCCCTCTCGATCTTCGGCGCGTCGGTCGGCTTCATCAGCCCGCTGGTGCGCTTGGCGACCAGGTCTTCCAGAGTGATGCCGTCGATGATGTCCAGCGGATCCAGCACGTTGCCCTTGGACTTGGACATCTTCTGGCCCTGGCCGTCACGAATCAGGCCGGTGATGTAGACGTCCTTGAACGGAACCTGCCCGGTGAAATGGTCGCTCGCCATGATCATCCGCGCGACCCAGAAGAAGATGATGTCGAACCCGGTGACCAGCACGCTGCTGGGCAGGTACCGGTCGAATCCGCGCGCGGCCATCGCCTGTTCGTCAGGCCAGCCCATCGTGCTGAATGGCCACAGCTGCGAGCTGAACCAGGTTTCCAGGACGTCGTTGTCCTGGCGTAGGGTGGGCTTCGGCCCACCGCTCTTGGTGATGGCTTGTGCAATAGCTTCATCTTCGGTGCGAGCGACATAGATATTGCCCGCATCATCGAACCAGGCCGGGATGCGATGCCCCCACCACAACTGGCGACTGATGCACCAGTCCTGGATGTTTTCCATCCAGTGGCGATAGGTGTTGATCCAGTTGGCGGGGACGAACCTGACGTCGCCACGTTCCACGAGTTCAAGGCCGCGGGCCGCAAGGCCATCCATCTTCACGAACCATTGGTCGGTCAGGTAAGGCTCGATCACCTGGCCGGTGCGGTCGCCCTTGGGTACCTGCAGCTTGTGCGGCTTGGTTTCGACCAGCAGGCCTTCATTTTCCAGGTCAGCGAGAATTTGCTTGCGGGCTTCGTAACGATCGAGGCCACGATATTTCTCGGGCGCGACGTCGTTGATCGACGCGCCGGGGGTGAGGATGTTGATCAGCGGCAGGTTGTGGCGCAGTCCGACCTGGTAATCATTGAAATCGTGCGCCGGCGTGATCTTGACCACGCCAGTGCCGAAATCACGTTCGACATAGTCGTCGGCAATGATCGGGATCTCGCGGTCGGTCAACGGCAGCTTCGCCGTCTTGCCGACCAGGTGCGCGTAGCGCTCGTCTTCCGGGTGCACGGCCAGAGCCGCATCGCCCAGCATGGTTTCGGGGCGCGTGGTTGCGACCGTGAGCGTGCCGCTGCCGTCGCTGAGTGGATAGGCGATGGACCAGAGGAAGCCGTCCTGTTCCACGTTCTCCACTTCCAGGTCGGAGATCGCGGTCTTCAGCACCGGATCCCAGTTGACCAGGCGCTGTCCCCGGTAGATCAGGCCTTCCTCGTACAGTTTCACGAATGCTTCGATCACCGCCTTCGATGGCAGCCGGTCCATGGTGAACGTGCTGCGCGACCAGTCGCCGGAGGTGCCGATGCGGCGCATCTGCCGTTCAATGGTGTCGCCCGACTGCGCCTTCCACTCCCACACTTTTTCGATGAAGCCCTCGCGGCCCAGCGAGTCGCGGGTTTCGCCCTTGCCTTCCAGGGCCAGATTGCGCGAGACCACCATTTCGGTGGCGATGCCGGCGTGGTCGCTACCCATCTGCCACAAGGTGTCGTAGCCACGCATGCGGTGGTAGCGGACAAGTGCGTCCATCAGCGTTTGCTGGAAGGCATGACCCATGTGCAGGGTGCCGGTGACGTTGGGCGGCGGCAGCAGGATCGTGTACGGCTCACCCTTGCCGCTGGGCTTGAAATAGCCGGCGCTTTCCCACTCCGCGTAGAGGCGGGCTTCGAAGGACTTGGGGTCGTAGCTGGAGGCGAGGATGTCAGTCATGATTTGTTTGATTCGTAATTACCAGCCGTTCGGCTGTTGAAGGCCCCGCGAAGGCGGGAACCCAGTGTCTTTGCGTGTGGGACGAGGAGTGATCTCGCGCAGAGCGCCCTCATCCGCCCTTCGGGCACCTTCTCCCGCGAAGCGGGAGAAGGGCTCCAACTACATATCGTGCTTTTTGACGTCGAAACCGCGCGCCTTGTACTGCTTCCAGCGCTCGCGCAACGGTTCGCGCGCGGATTCGTCGGCTGGCACGACTTCAAGGATGCGTTCGCAGGGTCCGTCGAAGGTTGCGTCGCGCAGGTTGATGACCAGTGCGCGTGCGGGCGAATCGATGTCCGGCGTGGCGATCAGCACCGGTGTCAGCTCGTCTTCCTGGTCGCCGGCGACCTGGTGCGGTATGTAGGCGTCGTCATCCATTTCCCACAGCAGCGCGTCGATCTGTTCGGCCTGCTCTGCGTCGCGTGCCAGGATCAGCGTCCACAACCCGGCGTCGTAGGACTTGCGCGCCAGTTCGCACACGAGCTTCAGCGGCTCCTCTAGGAAGCGCGGCTTGGCGATCAGATAGAAGTCTGCGCGGGGCATAGGGGCAGGCGTGAGTGGAGAGGAGTGAGAAGTGAGTGGGGAGCGAAGGCTTGCTCGCTTCTCACTCCTCTCTACTCACTTCTCGCTTCTATCCAGCAACCATTGCGCCAGCAACCCCACCGGACGACCCGTCGCCATGCCGCGCTTGCCCTCGTCGTTGGCCACGCCCGCGATGTCCAGGTGGGCCCAGCGCTGGTTCTCGGTGAAGCGCGACAGGAAGCAGCCGGCGGTGACGGCGCCGGCCCAGCGGCCGCCGATGTTGTAGACATCGGCGAAGCTCGATTCCAGTTGGGTCTGGTATTCGTCCCACAGCGGCAGGCGCCAGGCGCGGTCGAACACGTGTTCGCCGGCAGCGATCAACTCGTTGGCCAGGTCGTCGTGCTTGCTCATCAGCCCGCTGGCGAAACGGCCCAGGGCGACGAGGCAGGCACCGGTCAGCGTGGCGACATCGAGCAACGCCTCCGGTTCGAACTGTTGCGCATAGGTCAGCGCATCGCACAGGATGAGGCGGCCTTCGGCGTCGGTGTTGCCGACCTCGATGGTCTTGCCGGACATGCTGGTGATGACATCGGAAGGACGATAGGCATCGCCGTCGATCGCGTTCTCGACCGCGGGAACGATGACGATCACGTTCAACGGCAGCTTCATCTTCACTGCCGCGGCGAAGGTGCCGATGACATTGGCTGCGCCGCACATGTCGTACTTCATTTCCTCGATGCCGCCCTGGGTCTTCAGGTTGACGCCGCCGGTATCGAAGGTGATTCCCTTGCCGACCATGACGAAGGGTTTTGCGTCGCCCCCGCCATTCCATTTAAGGATGATCAGGTGCGGCCGGTTGGTCGAAGCGCGCGCGACCGCGAGCAAAGAGCCCATGCCCAGCTTTTCCATCTCGGTTTCGTCGAGGATCTCGGCGCTGGCGCCTTCATGCTCACCTGCGAACTTGCGCGCCTGCTCGGCCAGGTAGGCCGGGTTGCAGATGTTCGGCGGCAGATTGCCCAGTTCGCGGGCGAAGGCCACGCCTGCGGCGATGGCAACACCTTGCGCCAACGCCTGCTCGTCATCGCCGCTGATCGCGAGCGCAGCCAGGCCGGTGTCGTCGTTTTTCTTCTTGCCCAAGGTGGCGGTGTAGCGGTAGCAGGCGTGATCGGCGGCGATCACGGCCTGGCGGATGTTCCAGGCGGCATCGCGCTCCTTCACTTCCAGTTCCGACAGGGTGAAGAGCACGTTGGCCGAAGGTCCCACCTTGAGCGCGCGGGCGGCGTCGGCCACCGCCTTGAGGTATTGCGGCACGCCGAACTTGGCCGTATCGCCCAGGCCGATGACCAGCACTCGCGGGGCGGTGACCCCAGGCAGGTCGTGCAGCAGGGTGGTCTTGCCGGTCTTGCCGCCCACGTCGCCGCGCTGGACCAGCACGTTGAGTTTGCCGCCGCTGGCCGCGTCAAGCGCACGCCCCGCGGGGCTGAGGGTCTTGTCGCCGAAGGCGCCTACCACGATGCAGTCGAAGCCAGCCGTGGCCGGCGTGTCGTGGTTCAGTGTGAATTCCAGTGCCATTGCGCAGATTCCCAAATCAGTAGGTGACGTGTTGCGTACGACGTGTTGCGTACAGCATGTTGCGTACAATCAGTTCCGTACAATCGCTGGTCTCAGGGCAGCGGCACCAACTGCGTCAGGCCGTACCAATCCATTTCCGGAACCGTGCGGTCCGGACATCCAGCGAATGAACCCGAGATTGTAAACCAACCCCTATGGCGAAGCTGGACCGCTACCTCTTCCGCGAATTCACCCAGAGCTTCCTGGCCACGTTGATCGTATTGCTGGTGGTGGGCCTGGGCGGGGTCATGGCCGATCTGCTGGGCAATATCGCCGATGGCAAGCTTCCGGCGGGGCTGCTGTTGTCGCAGATGGGGCTGCAACTGCTCAATTACCTGCCGCTGATCCTGCCGCTGGCGCTGATGCTGGGGCTGCTGCTGTCTTTTGCGCGGCTGTATCGGGATTCGGAAATGCCGGTGCTGACCTCGATCGGGGTAGGCCCGAAGCGCTTGCTGAAGCCCATCCTGTTGCTGGTGCTGCCCGTGGTGGTCCTGATCGGGACCTTGTCGCTGTGGCTGGGCCCATGGGCAGACCGCACCAGCGAGCGCATGATCGACCACGCCAACCGCAGCCTGGTAGTGGCGGGCCTGGATGCAGGCAAGTTCACCATGCTGCCCAATGGCAGCGTGATCTACATCGGCGGCATTTCAGCCGACGGCATCCAGATGCAGAAGGTATTCGTGCAGCGCCAGGAAGAGGGTCGCCTGGACGTGGTCACGGCGCGCACCGGGGAGATGTTCTTCGACGGCACGCGTGACCGGTACATGCGGCTCAAGGAGGGTTTCCGGGTCGAAGGTCCGCTGGAGGCGGGGCGTGACTACAACCTGATGCGTTATGCCAGCAACGAATTCGCCCTTCCGGATCGCGTCGATGTGCGTGAAGAGACCGATCCGGAACTGTTGCCCACCCTGGCATTGCTGAAGGACCCGCGTGCCGATGCCAAGGCCCAGCTGCATGCACGCATTGCGCCGCCCTTGCTGGCACTGGCCTTCGCGTTGCTTGCCTTGCCTCTGTCGCGCAGTTCGCCGCGACAGGCGCGCTACGGCCGGATCATGCTCGGTTTCCTCGCCTACCTGGTCGGCACCAACCTGATGTTCATCGGTACCAATGCCTTGTCCGACGGCAAGATCCCGCCGCAACTGGGACTGTGGTGGCTGAGCCTGCCCCTGCTGGCTGCCGGCGCCTGGTTCTATTTCCGCGATGGGCACGTGGCCCGGGCAAAGGGTCGGGCATGAGGCTGCGCCCCAACCTGCATGACCTGTACGTGGGCCGGGTGGTGCTGACCACGGTCCTCCTGGTATGGGCGGTGCTGCTTGGCCTGGATGTGGTCAACGCAATGGCGGGCCAGGTCAACGACCTGGGCAAGGGCAGCTACAGCTTTGGCCATGCGGTGGCTTACGTCGCCTACACGATTCCACGCCGCGCCTACACCTTGTTCCCCACCTCGGCGGTGATCGGCGTGCTGATGGGGTTGGGGCAAATGGCGGCCAGTTCGGAGTTGATAGCGCTTCGCGCGCTGGGCGTGTCGCGCCGGCGCATGAGCGTATCGGTCGCCATCGCCCTGGCGCTGCTGACCGGATTCATGGTGATCGGCATGGAGACGCTGGGGGCCGGTGGCCAGCGCCAGGGCGATGTACTGAAACTGTCGGCGACCTCCAACAACCTGGCCGTGGCCAAGTATTCGGGCCTGTGGGCACGAGAAGGCAATACCTTCCTCAATGCGCAGACCGGCGACGAGCGCATGGAAAAAGGCAACCAGTGGCTACAGCTGCGCGACGTGCGCCTGTACGAGCTGGCCGATGACGGCAAACTCAAGTCGATCGTGCACGCCGCTACGGCGGAACATTTCGAGGGCAATTGGGTGTTGAAGAATGTCGTGCGCACCACCTTCAACGAACGCTCCGTCAGCCAGCAGCAGATGCTTGGCATGCGCTGGGATTCGAAGCTGGAGCCGGCAGCCCTGGCAGCCACCATTGCCAACCCGCGATTCATGTCCACCGCCGATCTGGGCCGCAGCATCGACTATCGCCAACGCAATGGACTGGATGCACGCGAATACGAGGACGTTTACTGGGGACGCTGGTTCTATCCACTCAACGTGCTGGCGCTGTGCCTGGCCGCGATTCCGTTCGCGTTTGGCAGCCTGCGCAGTGGCGGCCTGGGCAAACAGCTGTTCCTGGGGATCCTGTTTGCGCTGGGTTTCTGGTTGCTGCAACTGCAGTTCAGTCGCCTGGCCGGCGCATTCAAGTTCGACTACCGCATCGCCTACCTGCTGCCACCCGCGGTGATGCTGGGAATATCTGCGTGGCTGTTCAAGCGAAGAAGCAGTTAGCGTCGCAAGAACTCCGATAGGGGCGGACTTGCGCACGGTGGGCGTTGGCCCGCCATTCCTGGCGGCGCCGCCATCGTAAACCCGGTCGTTCGGCCAGTTCGGCTGCAGAAGCTGCGTGAATCGCGACCGCAGAATTTGTGGGGGCGACTTAAGTCGCGAGGCGAGGTGCGTGGATTTCTTGCTTCGCGACTTATGTCGCTCCCACGTCAAGAGGTGCATTGCCTGCGCGCCCATTCCTTTGCGACAGTCGCATCATGGGATTGCCGCTGCCCAGGTCATGCCGCGCCACGGCTGGCCACGAGTGCCGGAGAGTTCGAATCTGCTCGGCGCGCCTTGGTTCAATCAATCAGGCGTTCTTGGGCACCCGGACCATGCGCATGCCGCTGGCCCGGTCATGCCACGTCAGCCGGTCGCGATCCACCCAGGCCCACCAGAACCCCAGTCCACCCAGCAGCAGGGAAACGCTTGCGACTGCGTAACGCACGCACAACGCGCGCCATGACGGGGTCGTGCCATCGGCGCTGGTCAGCCACAGACGCCAAGGGCGCATGCCCAGGGTCTGGCCGCCGCGGCGCCAACTGAGCACGACATACAGCCCGGCCACGATCCAGCAGCTCAGCCACAGCAGCCACCACAGCAGCGAATACGGAGGAATGTTCCGGTGCGCATCGTGGTGGCCAAGGAAGGTATAGCCAACCGTGAATGGCACCGCGATCAGTATCCACAGCGCCAGCACCGGCCACAGGTCGTAAGCCAGTGCGAGCAGGCGCCAGCCGATCAGCGCGCCGGGTCTTGCGTGGATGGCGTTTTTCTTGTCCGTCTTCATTGCATCAGCATAGCTGCCGGGCAGCGCCACCGTTAAGCTGTACGCATGAGTTGCAGCACTCCCGCCGAACGACGCTCGTTGGCCATGGCCTTGCCGGCGCTGCCGGATACGGATGCTGCCGACATCGACGCGTTCCTGGATGCGATCTGGGCGGAGAACGGGCTGGCCAAGCCGACTTTGGCCAGTTATCGCCGCGACCTCGAAGGCTTTGCGCGCTGGCGCAACGGTCGCCAGGGCGGCCTGGCGAAGACTGATCGCGTCGGCTTGTTCGACTATCTGGCGATGCGCACCGGGCAAGGCTATTCTCAACGCAGCAACGCACGCCTGCTGTCGTCGCTGCGCGCCTTCTATGCATGGCTGTTGCGCCGGGGCGTGCGCAATGACGACCCCACCGCCTTGCTTGATCCGCCCAAGCTGCCGCGCGCGTTGCCCAAGGCATTGTCGGAAAGCCAGATCGAGGCGTTGCTGGCCGCGCCGCAGGTCGACACGCCGCTCGGCTTGCGTGATCGGGCCATGTTCGAGCTGATGTATGCAGCCGGACTGCGGGTCAGCGAACTGGTCGACCTGCCTACCAATGCAGTGAACCTGCGCCAGGGCGTGGTCCGGGTCACCGGCAAAGGCAGCAAGGAGCGGCTGGTGCCGCTGGGCGACGAATCCCAGTACTGGCTGGAGAAATACCTGGCCGAATCGCGCCCGCAGCTGGCGGGAAAGCCCAACCCCGAAAATCTTTTCCTCGACAGCAACCGCGGGCCGCCCAGTCGCCAGCAGTTCTGGGGGCTGGTCAAACGTTATGCCGCCGCTGCGGGCATAGACCCGGGCAAGGTCAGTCCGCACGGCCTGCGCCATAGTTTTGCCACCCACCTGCTCAATCGCGGCGCCGACCTGCGCGCCTTGCAGATGCTGCTGGGTCACAGTTCGCTGTCCACCACCCAGATCTACACGCTGGTGGCGCGCGAGCATCTGCAGAAACTGCACGGAAAGCACCACCCACGCGGGTGAGCCAGCGCGAGTTTTGCGCGGCATTGCCAAGCAGCCCGGGCGCACGCCCAGCCACCGATGGCCGGGCAGGAGCACCCCATGTCCCGATGCCGGGCACGGCGGCGCGGATTTGTTCAGCAAGAGACGCTTCCCTGAACGCGTAAAGCTGGCGGGATATGCGAAAATCACGTGAATCTCAAATACGCAATCACGGTCGAATCCCGCACCGTGCCCCTGCCTTGCCTCCAAAGGACTGCTTAATGAAGCATCTGCTACTGATCGCCGCGTTGCTGGGCACTTCCAGCCTTTCCGCCTGTGCCCAGGCCCCGCAAGCCGGTGCAGCCGCAGCCACGCCCGCGGCCACACCCGGCGCGGCCACGCCCGCCTTGGCCAAGGCGGATACGGCCGATGGCCGCGCCCGCCAGGCCTTGCAGGTGCTCAACCCCAACATCAAGATCGACTACGTCGGCGCCGCCGCGCTGCCGGGCTTCCGCGAGGCGATCGTTGGCGGGCAGGTCGTGCTGGTCAGCGATGACGGCAGGTACCTGGTCCAGGGCCAGGTGCTGGATATCGAGTCGAAGAAGGAACTGACCCAGGGCAGCCCGGCCCTGGCCAAGTACCGTCGCGGCCTGCTGGACAGCATCAAGGTCAGCGACCGCATCGTGTTCGCGCCGGCCAACCCCAAGTACACGATCGACGTATTCACCGACGTGGAATGCGGCTACTGCCGCAAGCTGCATAGCGAGATCGCCGAATACAACCGGCTGGGCATCGCGATCCAGTACATGGCGTTCCCGCGCATGGGCCTGGGCAGCCAGGATCACCGCGACATGATCTCGGTCTGGTGTGCCAGTGACCGCAAGCAGGCCCTGACCGACGCCAAGTCCGACAAGCGCATCGTGGCGAAGGACTGCAAGAGCCCGGTGGACATGGAATACAACGTGGGCCAGCGCCTGGGCATTTCCGGAACGCCGGCGATCTTCGCGCCCGATGGCACCCAGCTGGGCGGTTACCTGGCGCCACAGCAGATGCGCGAGGCCCTGGACAAGCTGGCGGGTGCAGGCCCGGCCGGCACGCCGGCCGGCATGCAGTAATCCACCGCTCAAGCATCCCCACGAAGCCGGCCCTGCGCCGGCTTCGCTACAATAGCGGGCCCCGTTCCTTACGGTTTCCCGGACATGATCGTCCTCGAGGGCCAGTCGGCCCTGTCGCAGTTCCGCCGCGCGCGGCTTGAATCCCGATTGCAATCCCTGTCGCCTTGCGTGCTGATACGGGGCGCGTGGCAGGTCTATTTCGTCGAACCCGAAGCGGGCGCGAACGTCGACATCTCGACCCTGGGACGCATCCTGCAGGCTTCCGCGGATCCAGTCGCTGCCGCGCAGGAAACCCGGTCGCGGTTCATCGTGCCGCGCCTGGGCACCTTGTCCCCGTGGGCCAGCAAGGCCACCGAACTGCTGCGTGGCGCGGGCCTGGCGGTGAAGCGGGTCGAACGCGGTACCCGCATCGACCTGCAGGGCTGGGAAGATTCCGCTGCCCTGGCGCGGTTGCTGCACGACCCCATGACCCAGTCGCTGCTGACCGCGCGCGAACAGGCTGTCGCGCTGTTCACCACACCGCCGCGTGGTGCGCTGGAGCGTATTCCGCTGGCCTCGCTGGAAGCGGCCAACACCCACCTGGGCCTGGCCCTGGCCGAAGATGAGATCGAATACCTGCGCCTGCGCTACCGCGAAATCGGGCGCGATCCTTCCGACGTCGAACTGATGATGTTCGCGCAGGCCAATTCCGAGCACTGCCGGCACAAGATCTTCAACGCCAGCTGGACCATCGACGGCAAGGACATGCGGCTCAAGGGCGGGCCGCACGACACCGGCATGCCGGCGTCCCTGTTCCGCATGATCAAGCACACCCACGCGCAAACCCCGCAGCACACGCTTTCCGCCTACAGCGACAATGCGGCAGTGGTGGAAGGCTATGTCTCGTCGCGCTTTCGCCCCGATGCCAGCGGCGCCTATCGCACCGAGGCGCCGGTCGAATCCGCGTTCTGCATCAAGGTGGAAACCCACAACCACCCGACCGCCATTGCTCCGTTTCCCGGCGCCAGTACCGGTGCCGGCGGCGAGATCCGCGACGAGGGCGCCACCGGTCGCGGCGGCAAGCCCAAGGCCGGGTTGAGCGGTTTCAGCGTTTCCCACCTGCGCATCCCGACCCTGCCGCAGCCCTGGGAACAGTTCGGGGACGCGCCGCCACGCAGCCTCAATCCGCGCATGGCCCCGGCGCTGGAAATCATGCTTGACGGCCCGCTTGGCGCGGCTGCATTCAACAACGAATTCGGCCGACCCAGCCTGGTCGGCTATTTCCGCAGCTTCGAACTGGCCGAAGGCCACGATCCTGAAGGCAGTCGCCTGACCCGTGCCTACGACAAACCGATCATGCTTGCCGGTGGTCTCGGCGCTATCGACCGTATCCAGGTCGACAAGATCCGCTTGCAGCCGGGCGATGCGGTGATCGTGCTCGGCGGGCCGGCGATGCTGATCGGCCTCGGTGGTGGCGCCGCCAGTTCGGTCGCCTCGGGCGACAGTGCCGAGGACCTGGATTTCGCCAGCGTGCAGCGCGACAACCCGGAGATGGAACGCCGCTGCCAGGAAGTCATCGACCGCTGCGTGGCCCAGGGCGCCGACAACCCGATCCGCTGGTTCCACGACGTCGGTGCAGGCGGTTTGTCCAACGCGATTCCCGAACTGCTGCACGACTCGGGCCGCGGCGGGGTGATCGACCTGGACAAGGTGCCCAGCGATGATCCCTCGCTCTCGCCGATGCAGTTGTGGTGCAACGAATCGCAGGAGCGCTACGTGCTGGGCGTGGCCCAGGAGCGGCTGGCGGAATTCGCCGAAATCTGCGCGCGCGAGCGTTGCCCGTTCGCGGCAGTCGGAGTTGCGACGGAAGAAGAGCGCCTGGTCGTGGGCTATGGCGCCACCATCGAATCCCTTCGTCCCAACCCGCTCCCGCCAGCGGCAGAGGGGGCCAATGCCATCGACCTGCCGATGGATGTCCTCTTTGGCAAGGCCCCGAAGATGCATCGCGATACCCGGCGCCCGCCGGCGCCTCGCTGGCCTGCACTGGCAACCGCCGGCCTGGATCTGCACGGCGTGGCCCTGCGCGTGCTCGCGCATCCGGCGGTCGCCTGCAAGCAGTTCCTGGTCACCATTGGCGACCGCAGTGTCGGTGGCCTTACCGCGCGCGACCAGATGATCGGCCCCTGGCAACTGCCGCTGGCCGATTGCGCCATCACCCTGTCCGACTTCGACGGATTCACCGGCGAAGCCATGGCCATCGGCGAACGCACCCCGCTTGCATTGCTCAACGCTGCCGCCTCGGCGCGCATGGCCGTGGGCGAGGCCATCACCAACCTTTGTGCTGCGCCAATCGAATCGCTGGACCGCATCAAACTGTCCGCCAACTGGATGGCCGCCGCCAACCATCCCGGAGAAGACGCGCTGCTGTTCGAGGCGGTGAAAGCCGTGGGCATGCAGTTGTGCCCCGGGATCGACCTGAGCATCCCGGTCGGAAAGGATTCGCTGTCGATGCAGGCGCAATGGCATGCGGACAATGGCCCACAGAAATCCGTTTCCCCCGTGTCGCTGGTCATCACTGCGTTCGCCCCGGTCACCGACGTGCGGGCACAACTCACTCCTCTACTGTCCCGCGAGGAAGACAGCGAGCTCTGGTTGATTGGCCTTGGCGCGGGCAAGAAGCGCCTCGGCGGTTCGGTACTGGCGCAGTGCCACCCCGAGGCCGGCGGCAACGCGCTTCCCGCATTTGCCGGTGAGCATGCCGAAGACAGCGTGCCCGACCTGGACGATCCGCAGCGCCTGCGCGATTTCTTCGAGCTGATCCGCGATGCACGCGAAGCCGGCGTGTTGCTGGCCTACCACGACCGCAGCGATGGTGGCGCTTTTGCCACCTTGTGCGAAATGGCGTTCGCCGCGCACTGCGGGCTCGACATCCAGCTGGATGGCTGGGGCGACGATGCCATCCGCACCCTTTTTGCCGAGGAGCTCGGCGCGGTGGTCCAGGTGGCTACCGAAGACCGCGCCGCCTTCGCCGACCTGGTCGAGCGCCATGCACTGACCGAATGCGCGCAGCGCATCGCCAAGCCAACCAGCGCGCCGACCGTGCGTGTCCAGCAGGACGGCGAAGTGCTGGCCCAGTGGCGATGGGAAGAACTCTTCGACGCCTGGTGGTCGGTCACCCACGCCATGCAGAAATTGCGCGACAACCCCGCCACGGCCGATGAGGAACGTGAGTCCGCACGTGCCTTCTCTGCCCCCGGCTTGCGTCCCGGGCTGAGCTTCGATCCGGCTGAAGACATTGCCACCCTGTACATCGGCAAAGGCGCCAGGCCGAAGGTCGCGATCCTGCGCGAGCAGGGTGTCAACGGCCAGATCGAAATGGCGGCGGCATTCGACCGCGCGGGTTTCGAGGCCTATGACGTGCACATGAGTGACTTGATCGCCGGCCGGGTGAAGCTGGACGGGTTCAAGGGTATTGCCGCCTGTGGCGGCTTCAGTTACGGCGACGTACTGGGCGCGGGGCGCGGCTGGGCGACCTCGATCCTGGAAGGTGGTGCGCTGCGCGACGCCTTTGCTGAATTCTTCGCCCGCGAGGACGCATTCTCGCTCGGCGTGTGCAATGGCTGCCAGATGCTCAGCCAGTTGAAGGACATCATTCCTGGTGCCGGGCACTGGCCACGCTTCCTGCGCAACCGCAGCGAACAGTTCGAGGCACGTCTAGCGTTGCTGGAAGTGGTCGAATCGCCATCGATCCTGCTGCGCGGCATGGCCGGTTCGCGGATCCCGGTCGTGGTATCGCATGGCGAGGGCCGTGCCGAGTTCGACAGTTCCGTCGACCAGGTCGCGGCAAGAGTGGCACTGCGCTACATCGATGGCGAAGGCCGCATTGCCATGGACTATCCGCTCAACCCCAATGGCTCGCCCGACGGCATCACCGGCCTGACCAGCGACGACGGACGCTGCACCATCCTGATGCCGCACCCGGAGCGTACGCTGCGCAACGTCAACCTGAGTTGGCGACCGCAGGACTGGCAGGGTGACTCCCCATGGCTGCGGATTTTCCGCAACGCACGATATTGGGTCCGATAGCGCCTCTATTCATAAAAAACTGCAATTGTCCCCAAGCCCGCCGTAGTCAATAACGGCGGGCTTTTTGCTTTTCATGCGTACGTCTGCGTATTGCCGGCCACGCCCTTGAAAAAAAGTGCCAATTTATTGTTTCTAATGGAAATTTATGTAGCGTTTCAAGAGTCTTCCTGTATTGGCCGGGATGGGCGGCAAGGAAGAACTGTGACTTGACTCTCGTTAAACGACTGGTGAATATCGAGGTCAAGCTATGTAAGGAAGCATTCAGCTAGATGTTGTCGAATCGGAAGTTCATCTCCGCACGCGGTCGTGGTTATCCGCCAGGGGGTTTCACAGATTTCAACTAGGTTGCCTCGGCACATTGCCGGGCGGCTCGGGATTTCTTTGCCAAATTTTCTTCTTTGCCAAATTTCTATAGGGACAAGTTTCGATGAATCGTATTTATCGCAAAGTGTGGAACGCGGACCGCGGCGTGGTCGTAGCTTCGGAATTGGCAAAGGCAAAAGGCAAGGGCAAGGGTGGCCGGTTGCTGCAGGCAGCGATGGTCGCCACGGTCCTGGCGACCACGAGCCTGGCCGTGCAGGCGCAATCGGTTGGCGGTGGTTCGAACCCGGGGCCCGCGAGCACCGCCATTTCCGTCAACGCAAACCAGTGCAACAACAACCTGGGTGCAGGCACCGGGGTGGCGGTGGCATCGGGCCTTGCCAGCATCGCGGTCGGCTGCGGCAGCGATGCATCGGGCACAGGCGCCATCGCGCTGGGCGCGTTGAGCGTCGCCAGTGGCGAATTCGCCACGGCGCAGGGGGTGGGCGCTTTCGTCAACAGCGATGAAAGTGTTGCCATCGGCAGTTTTGGTTCATCCGGTTTCGCCGCCGAGGCTTCAGGTGGCATAGGTGGAACCGCGATCGGCAACGGTTCATTCGCCTCCGGCGATTACGTCACTGCCCTGGGGTACGAATCCCAGGCGCTGGCAAGCAACAGCGTCGCGCTTGGTGCGTATTCAATCGCCGACCGCGAGAACACGGTATCGGTGGGCGATGTCGGCAGCGAGCGCCAGATCACCAACGTGGCGGCGGGTACCGAAGGTACCGATGCGGTCAATGTCGCGCAGTTGAATGAAGTGGCGGCGACAGCCGACACCACCAGCAAGTACTTCCAGGCCTCGGGCAGTGCCGACAGCGATGCCGGCGCTTATGTGGAAGGCGACAACGCCACCGCGTCTGGTGAAGCGACCAATGCCATCGGTAACGGCGCCTCGGCCTTCGGCAGCGGCGCCAATGCGTATGCGGACAACGCCACGGCAGTGGGCTTCAATGCCCTGGCTACCGATGTGGATGCCTCGGCGTTCGGCAGCAACGCCCAGGCCACGGGTACCAGCAGCGTGGCGGTCGGTACCAATGCGGCGGCGCAGGGGCTGGATTCCTCGGCCTTCGGCGCCAACAGCATCGCTTCCGGCGACGGCAGTCTGGCATTGGGTTCGGGTGCGGAGTCCAGTGGCGCCTACAGCACGGCGACCGGCACCGGCGCAGTCGCCAGCAATACGCAGGCCACCGCGACAGGCTTCAACAGCCTGGCGAGCGGCCTGGCGTCCACGACTGTTGGCGGTTTTAGTGAAGCATCCGGTGATTTCTCCTCGGCCTTCGGTTACAGCGCCACGGCGCTGGGCGCCAGCAGCGTGGCGGTGGGTGAATACAGCCTGGCCGGCGGCGATGAAAGCGTGGTCGTGGGCGGAAGCGTATTTGGCGGTCTCATTTCGGCACAGGCGCTGGGTTATGCCGGCACGTCGGTGGGTGCCGGGGCCTGGGCCAACGGCGACTACAGCACCTCGATAGGCTGGATCAGCAGTGCCGATGGTGAAGACGCGACGGCCCTCGGCGCGGCGTCGTGGGCCGAAGCCGACGATTCCACGGCGCTGGGCTACGGTTCGTACGCGTCGGCGGCAAACAGTGTCGCGCTTGGCGCGGGTTCCATTGCCGATCGCGAGAACACGGTATCGGTGGGTGATGCAGGCAGCGAACGCCAGATTACCAATGTGGCGGCCGGTACTGAGGGCACCGATGCGGTGAACCTGGACCAGTTGAACGCAGTGGCAGCGACGGCGGACAACACCAGCAAGTACTTCCAGGCGTCGGGCAGCGCCGACAGCGATGCCGGTGCCTATGTGGAAGGTGACAACGCTACCGCGGCGGGCGAGGCCACCAATGCCATCGGCGACGGGGCTTCGGCCTTCGGTAGTGGCGCCAATGCCTATGCCGACGGCGCCACGGCCGTGGGCTTCAACGCACTGGCTTCGGGCCAGAACAGCGCCGCGTTCGGCCAGAACGCCCAGGCCACCGGCCCGGGCGCGGTGGCGGTGGGCGGCAATGCAGTGGATGAAGACGGCAATCCGCTGATCACCAGCGGCGGGGTACCGGTGGAAGCGGGTGCGACCAGCGCAGGGTTGGGCGGCACGGCGGTGGGCGCCAGTGCGCAGGCGGATGGCTTTGCGGCGTCGGCCTTCGGCGTCGGCGCGTATGCAAGCGGAGTGCAATCCACTGCCGTGGGTGCCGTGGCCAATGCGCTGGGTGACTTCAGCACCGCGGTCGGCACGCAGAGTGTCGCCGAAGGTGCTTACACGACGGCCTTGGGTACGGGGGCCGAGGCAGTGGCTGACTACAGCACGGCGATCGGTTCGAGCTCGTATGCGCTGGGTGGCAACAGCACGGCGGTAGGCGAATTTGCCTGGGCACTGGGCGAGAACAGCACTTCACTGGGTGAGTTTGCCTGGGCGACCGGCGATGGTTCGACCGCGGTCGGCCAGAATTCCTACGCCTCTGAGACCAGTGCCACGGCACTGGGTCTGAATGCGTATGCCAGCGATGAAAATAGCGTGGCGCTGGGTGCGAACTCGGAGACAGATCGTGCAAACAGCGTATCGGTGGGCAGTGCCGGCGCCGAACGCCAGATCACCAATGTGGCGGCCGGTACCGAGGGTACCGATGCGGTGAACCTGGACCAGCTCAACGAAGTAGCGGCGACGGCCGACAACACCAGCAAGTACTTCCAGGCGTCAGGCAGTGCCGACAGCGATGCCGGCGCTTATGTGGAAGGCGACAACGCCACGGCGGCGGGCGAGGCGACCAATGCCATCGGCAACGGGGCTTCGGCCTTCGGCAGTGGCGCCAACGCCTATGCCGACAATGCCACCGCGGTGGGCTTCAATGCGCTGGCCGTTGGCCAGAACAGCGCGGCCTTCGGCTTCAACGCACAGGCCCTTGGTCCAGCCAGCGTGGCGATCGGCGGCGTTGCGGTGGACGAGAACGGTGATCCGTTGCTGACCATGGGCGGCGTGCCGGTGGACACGGGCGCGACCAGCGCAGGCGTGGGCGGCACGGCGGTGGGTGCCAGTTCGGAAGCAAGTGGTTTCGTGGCGTCAGCCTATGGCGTGGGTGCATCCGCATCCGGCGCGGAATCGTCCGCATTCGGTGCGATCGCCACTGCAGCCGGCGACTATTCAACCGCGATAGGTGCGGAAAGCTTTGCCAGCGGCAACAGCAGCGTTGCGGTGGGTGGACCCGCCGACCTTATCCCCGGCTTGGGCTTCTTCGTGACGACGCAGGCTACGGGTGAAAGTTCGGCCGCTTTCGGCGCGGGCACCATCGCTTCCGGTGACTACAGCACGGCTGCGGGCAGCCTGTCCGAAGCATCCGGCCTGGAAAGCACCGCGCTGGGTTATTTCGCCTATGCACCTGGCGACAATGCGAGCGCATTGGGTGCCGAATCGTGGGCCAGCGGCGACAACAGCACCGCGGTCGGTTACTACAGCACGACGTTTGGCGCGAACAGCGTGGCGGTGGGTGCAAATGCAACCGCAGATGCCGACAACAGCGTCGCGCTTGGTGCTGGTTCCTATGCCGACCGCGAGAACACGGTATCGGTGGGCGATGTCGGCAGCGAGCGCCAGATCACCAACGTGGCGGCGGGTACCGAAGGCACCGATGCGGTGAACCTGGACCAGTTGAACGCAGTGGCAGCGACGGCGGAAAACACCAACAAGTACTTCCAGGCCTCGGGCAGTGCCGACAGCGATGCCGGTGCTTACGTGGAAGGCGACAACGCCACCGCGTCTGGTGAAGCGACCAATGCGATCGGCGACGGCGCCTCGGCCTTCGGCAGTGGTGCCAATGCCTATGCGGACAACGCCACCGCGATCGGTTTCAACGCCGTGGCCACCGGCGAGAGCGCGCTGGCGCTGGGGGCGAGCAGCCAGGCCACGGGTGAATACGCCACGGCGGTGGGTGCGGAAAGCGAAGCAAGTGGTTACTTGTCGACAGCGACCGGCGCAGGCAGTGTCGCCAGTGGCGATGGCAGCGTAGCCACGGGTGCATTGAGCGAAGCCTCGGGCGAGGAATCCACGGCCAACGGCTTCTTCAGCACGGCCTCGGGTGATGCCTCCACGGCCCTGGGTGCGGAAAGCACCGCCTCGGGAATCGAGTCGACCGCCACAGGCTTCCTCAGCGAAGCATCAGGTGCAGGCGCTACGGCACTGGGTGCGGAGTCGATCAGCAGTGGCAATTACGCCACTGCGGTGGGTCTGGCCTCGACGGCGTCGGGCCTCAGTAGCGTCGCTCTAGGTGAATTCAGTGTTGCCAGTGGTGACGAAAGCATTGCGATTGGCGGCACCGCTTTTGGTGATATCTCTGCAGAAGCTACTGGTGATGCAGCAACAGCATTGGGCAATGGTGCCTGGGCAACGGGTGACGGAAGTACTTCCATAGGCTGGATGAGTAGCGCCGACGGAACCAATTCAACGGCATTGGGCGCTGGCGCCTGGGCCGAAGTCGAGGCTGCGACTGCGGTGGGCGCAGGTGCGCATGTTTCTGCGGCCAACAGCGTGGCATTGGGTTTTGGCTCCGTTGCAAGTCGCGAAAACACGGTTTCTGTCGGTGACGCAGGTGCAGAGCGCCAGATCACCAACGTGGCGGCCGGTACCGAAGACACAGACGCAGTCAATGTTGCGCAGTTGAATGATGTCGCCGGTAGCCTCGGCGACCTGGCGGAGAACGCGGTGACCTATGACGACGACACCAAGGACACCCTGACCCTGGATGGGGCAGACGGCACCACCATCTCCAACCTGGCCAATGGCTCGATCGCTTCCGGCAGTACAGATGCGATCAACGGCGGCCAGTTGTACGGTTCACTGGACAGCATCGCCACTGCGTTGGGGGGTGGAACCTACGTCGGTGCGACCGGCGGTCTGCTGGGTACCACTTACGTCGTGCAGGGCGGCAGTTACTTCAACGTCGGTGACGCACTCGCCGCCATTGACCAGGCGGTAACGGCTATCGAATCGCGCCTGACCACCGTTGAAACCACGCCCAACGTTTCTGATCCGCACGTGGCGGTCGGCGGCGCCGATGATGGCAGTGATCCGGCAACGATCGGCGATGGGACCAATGCTGTCGCCATCGGTTCCGACGCCACTGCCAATGCGGATGGCGGCGTAGCCGTCGGTGCCGGCGCCTACGCGCATGGTGCCAACGACACCGCCATCGGTGCGGGTTCGCACGTGGGCGCGGATGGAAGCACCGCCGTTGGTGCCAACACCAATATCAGCGCGGCGGGCACCAACTCCGTGGCGATGGGTGAAGGGGCCAGCGTGACCGCTGCCTCGGGTACCGCCATCGGCCAGGGCGCCTCGGTAACAGCGGCCAATTCGGTGGCGTTGGGCCAGGGCTCGGTCGCCGATCGCGCCAATACCGTTTCGATGGGCAGTGCCGGTCATGAGCGTGCGATCACCAACGTCGCGGCAGGCACGGCTGCGACAGATGCGGCCAACGTCGGTCAGATGCAGGCTGGCGATGCGGCTACGCTGACTGCCGCCAACAGCTACACCAATACGACTGCCACGCAGACCCTGACCTCGGCCAATGCCTACACGGATTCGAGATTCGCGGCGATGGATGACAACTTCGAGAACTTCCGCACCGAAACCGACCGCCGCTTCCTTGACCAGGATCGTCGCATCGATCGGCAAGGCGCGATGAGTTCGGCGATGCTCAACATGGCTACCAGCACCGCCGGCATTCGCACCGAGAATCGGGTTGGCGTGGGCATCGGCTTCCAGGGGGGCGAGAAGGCCTTGTCGGTCGGCTATCAGCGTGCTCTCAGCGATCGCGCCACCATCACCATCGGCGGCGCGTTCAGCGGGGACGAGAAATCGGTCGGTGTAGGTGCCGGTTTCGGCTGGTAAGGAAAAGTAAACGGGTTTCCTGCTTGTTGCGGGCAGGAAGCTTCATGGGTTCGGGCCTGAATCTCAGGCCGTCGCAGGAAACTTGGCTGGGCCGGCCAATGGACTGGAGTCGCAACGCAATGCTGCACTTGGCCTGACACATCTCGGTTTCCATAAATTTCATGAGGGCATCAAAGTGATCAAGAAGAACAAACTGGGTTTGGCGGTTGCAGGTGCGGTCTTGGCTATTTCAATGGGTGGACCGGCAGCATTTGCTGCCACCCCCGACCCCGGCAAGGTCGTGCCGGTGGCGCAGCCCGCTGTCAATTCCGATGCAGGCGCCAGGCTCATCGTCAAATACCGCGATGTCGGCAGCAGCAGTGCGGCGAAGCTGACGTCGGTGCGCTCTGCGGCATCCAGGGCCGGCGTGGTCCAGGGCCGCAGGGGCACCATGATCTCGACCCTCGGCGCCAGCCATGTGCGGCAGTTGGGCTTGGGCGCCGATCTGATCAAACTCTCGCGTTCGCTGAGCGATGCGGAAATGAAGAATCTCACTCGCGAAATCGCTGCCGATGCCTCGGTGGAATACGTCCAGGTCGATCGGCGCATGAGTCGCCTCAGCACGCCAAATGACCCGTTTTACGCGACCTACCAGTGGCATTTCAACAATGCCGTCGGTGGCATCAACGTGCCGACCGCGTGGGATATCTCCACTGGCACTGGCGCCGTTGTCGCCGACCTGGATACCGGCATCCTGCCAGCGCATCCGGACATGAGCGCCAACCTTCTGCCGGGCTACGATTTCATCACCGACGCCTATATCTCTCGCCGCGCCACCGATGATCGCGTTCCCGGCGCGCTTGATTATGGCGATTGGACCGATGGAAGCCAGGCCGAAATCGACTATTGCGGCGATGTCGGCGCGGACGACAGCTCATGGCACGGCACCCACACCGCCGGCACCATTGCCGAGATGACCAACAACGGCATCGGCATGGCCGGCGTTGCCCACACCGCCAAGGTGTTGCCGGTGCGTGTGCTTGGCCGTTGCGGCGGCTACACCTCCGATATTGCCGATGCCATCATCTGGGCTTCGGGTGGCACGGTTGCGGGTGTTCCGGCCAACGCCAATCCCGCCGAAGTGATCAACATGAGCCTGGGCGGTGGCGGTGCCTGCGATACAGTGACCCAGACCGCGATCAACACCGCCGTGGCCAACGGCACTGTGGTCGTGGTTTCCGCCGGCAACAGCAACGCCAACGTGGCCAACTATTCGCCGGCCAGTTGCGCCAACGTGATCAGCGTAGGTGCCAGCGGGATCAAGGGTGCGCGCGCTTACTACTCCAATTTCGGCGCGCTGGTGGACATTGCCGCGCCCGGTGGTGGCGTCAACGACGGCGCCTCGAGCGCGGAAAACTTCGTTTGGCAGGCTGGTTACACGGGGCTCACCACCCCAACTTCAGGAACCTACACCTACGCGGGAATGGCGGGCACGTCGATGTCCGCGCCGCATGTCTCGGGCGTGGTGGCCCTGGTGCAAAGCGCGCTCATCGCAGCAGCCAAGGATCCGCTGACGCCCGCAGCCATGGAAACCCTGTTGAAGGAAACCGCGCGTCCGTTCCCGGTCACCATCCCGGCAGGTACGCCGATCGGCAGCGGCATCCTTGACGCCAGGGCGGCCCTGGACAAAGCCCTGGAAGAGCCCTGCGACCCGGAAGTGGAAACCTGCGGCCCGGTGGCCACCGAACTGACCAACAAGGTCAACGTGACCGGCCTGTCCGGTGCGGCCGACAGTGAGAAGCTGTACAGCTTCGATGCGGCGGCAGGCAGCGTGCTGACCTTCATGACCCTGGGCGGCAGCGGCAATGTGTCGTTGTACGTGAGCTTTGATGAAGAGCCCACGACCACCGTTGCCGACTTCAAGTCGACCCGTCCGGGCAACAGCGAAACGGTGCGCATCACGGCGCCGCAAGCCGGTACCTACTACGTCAAGCTGGTGGGCGCGACTGCGTACAGCGGCGTCACCCTGGTGGCACGTCAGTAAGCTGGCTTGAGTCAGGCGCGAACCGAGGAACCCCGGCCCAGGCCGGGGTTCCTGCTTTGTGAACGCTGGCGCCGGTCAACGATTCCCCATCGGGTTCGCTGCTAAAGTGTGCCCCGGTCACTTGCGGAGTACTGCGTGAACGCAGTGGTTTCCCCCCCCATGCAACAACCGGTTTCCGAAAACGGCGATGCCGACGAGCGCATCGTCGCGGCGCTGCTGCAAAAGGCCAGGCTCAAGGAAGCGGACCTGGTGCGTGCCAGGCGCCTGCAGGAAGAGACCGGCGGCAGTCTGTTGTCGCTGCTCGCGCGCCTGGGCCTGGTGTCCGAACGTGACCACGCCGAGACCTGCGCCGAGGTCCTGGGCCTGCCACTGGTCAGCCTGAAACAGGTGCCGGAACTTCCGCCCGAAACCTTGCCGGAGGCCGCGCCTTTGTCGCCGCGCTTCCTTCGCCAGTTCCATGTCTGCGTGCTTGGCGAAAGTGGCGGCATGCAGGACCTGTGGATGGCCGATCCCCAGGATCCTTACGCGCTCGAGGCACTGCAATTGGCCAGCGGTGCGCCGATGCGTCCCTGTGTCGGCCTGCGTTCGGAGATCGACGAGCTCATCGAGCGCTGGCACGGCCAGGGCCGCAGCGCGATGGGTACGATCGTCGAGGATGCCGATGGCGAAAGCAGCGGCAACGTCGACGATGTGGAACACCTGCGCGATCTAGCATCGGAAGCGCCGGTGATACGCCTGGTCAACCTGGTGATCCAGCGTGCGGTCGAACTGCGTGCTTCCGACATCCACATCGAGCCGTTCGAGAATCGGCTGAAAGTGCGTTACCGCGTCGATGGCGTGCTGGAGGAAGGCGAGAGCCCGCCGGCCAACCTCACCGCCGCGGTCATCAGCCGGGTCAAGATCATGGCCAAGCTCAATATCGCCGAACGCCGCCTGCCGCAGGACGGACGCATCATGTTGCGCGTGCAGGGCAAGGAACTCGATCTGCGCGTCAGCACCGTGCCGACCGCGCATGGCGAATCCGTGGTGATGCGCCTGCTGGATCGTGAAACCGTGGTCTTCGATTTCCACAAGCTCGGCTTCACCGACCATTTCCTGCCGCAGTTCCAGAAGGTGCTGGAGCAGCCGCATGGAATCCTGCTGGTCACCGGCCCGACCGGTTCCGGCAAGACCACTACGCTTTACACCGCGTTGAGCAAGCTCAACACCGCCGACGTCAAGATCATCACCGTCGAGGATCCGGTCGAATACCAGATCGAGGGCATCAACCAGATCCAGGCCAAGCCGCAGATCGGGCTGGACTTCGCCCACGCATTGAGAAGCATCGTGCGCCAGGATCCGGACATCATCATGATCGGCGAAATGCGCGACCTGGAAACCGCGCGCATCGCCATCCAGTCCGCGCTCACCGGCCACCTGGTGCTGTCCACGCTGCATACCAACAACGCCGCTGGCGGCATCACCCGCATGCTCGACATGGGGGTAGAGGACTACCTGCTGACTTCCACTATCAACGGCATCCTCGCGCAAAGATTGGTGCGGCGGCTGGAGCCGGTGCATGCGGAGAAGTACCCGGCCTCGCCTGAGGAAATCGAGAAATTCGCCCTGCGCCGTTATCAGCCGGAAGGCGAGATCTTCCTGTACCGCCCGCGCGCCTCGGCGATCGCGCCGACCGGCTACCTGGGCCGCACCACGATCATGGAATTCCTGGTCATGAACGACGGCCTGCGCCGCGCGGTCATGCGCCATGCCGGCATGGGCGAACTGGAGCAACTCGCGCGCGATGCGGGCATGCGCACCATGTACGAGGACGGGATCGTCAAGGCGTTGAGTGGGCAAACCACGATCGAGG
Organism: Pseudoxanthomonas sp.; assembly: GCA_039932615.1. Classification (GTDB taxonomy): domain Bacteria; phylum Pseudomonadota; class Gammaproteobacteria; order Xanthomonadales; family Xanthomonadaceae; genus Pseudoxanthomonas_A. Next base: position 23,091 of record JBDTPP010000004.1, on the reverse strand, counting down.
AAGTATTGCGGGTGACGGAGGACGCATGAACGGCCTTCTGAAGCTTCGTTGGCCCGCCATCGCGATGGGCATCGTCTGCCTGCTGTTGGCGTTCCAGGCAAGCGCGGCCCGTCCCAAGAACCGGCCCCCAACGCTCACGCGCGCTCAGCTGGCCGACGGATTCGCTATCGGCAGCGGCCAACCGGCACTCGGGCTGAAGGTCGAGATAGTCGATGGGCAGGTGGTTTCCGCGACACCTGCTGCCGTGGCCGAAGCCAACCTGCGCGCGGTGCGCGGTGGCGATGGCGCAGGCGAGGATCGGTCGAAGCAGCAGACGCTGATGACCGTCAGCGCCGACCTGCCGCTGGCGGTGAAATACGACCTGTACATGTCCGCCGACGGCGAGACCTTCGTCTATACCTCCAGCTGCGTGCTCACGCCGGGGCTCAGCGCATTCGAGTCATGGCCGCATCCGGTGCGTGAGTTCGCCATCGGCCGTCCGCGCGTGGTGCCGGAGCGGCAGTTCACCTGCGAGTAACCGATCGCCCATGCCCCTCTACCGCTACAAAGCCCTCAACACCCGCGGCGAAGTCCTTGACGGCCAGATGGAAGCTGCCAACGAGGGCGAGGTGGCGGCGCGCCTGCAGGAGCAAGGCCACTTGCCGGTGGAAGCCAGGCTGGCGTCCGAAGGCGGCGGCGGGACGTCGTTGCGCGCGCTACTCGCAGCCAAGCCGTTCGCTGGTGAAAGACTGGTGCAGTTCACCCAGCAGCTGGCGACCTTGCTCGGCGCCGGGCAACCCCTCGACCGTTCCCTGACCATCCTGCTGGAACTTCCGGAAGACGATAAAGCCAGGCGCACCATTGCCGACATCCGTGATGCGGTGCGCGGCGGTGCGCCACTATCGGCTGCGCTTGAGCGGCAACACGGCGCGTTCTCGCGCCTGTACGTGAACATGGTCCGGGCCGGCGAAGCAGGCGGCAGCATGCACGAAACCCTGCAGCGCCTGGCCGATTACCTGGAGCGCAGCAGCGCATTGCGCGGCCGCGTGATCAACGCCATGGTCTATCCGGCGATCCTCGTGGTCGTGGTGGGATTCGCGCTGCTGTTCCTGCTGGGTTTCGTGGTTCCGCAATTCGCGCAGATGTACGAAAGCCTGGATGTGGTGCTGCCGTGGTTCACCCGCGGGGTGCTCGCGCTGGGCCTGTTCGTGCGCGACTGGTGGTTGCTGCTGGTGTTGTTGCCAGCGGCATTGCTGTGGTGGTTCGACCGCAAGCGCCGCGACCCGGTGTTCCGCGACCGTTTCGATGCGTGGCTGCTGCAGAAGAAACTGATCGGCCCGCTGGTGGCCAAACTGGAAACCGCGCGCCTGGCCCGCACCCTGGGCACATTGTTGAAAAATGGCGTGCCCTTGTTGGCGGCGTTGGGCATCGCTCGCAATGTGCTGGGCAACCGCGCGCTCGCTGCCGACGTCGACCAGGCCGCCGAGGACGTAAAGAATGGCCACGGCTTGTCGTCTTCGCTGGGCAAGGGCAAGCGGTTTCCACGCCTGGCCCTGCAGATGGTCCAGGTGGGCGAGGAATCCGGCGCCCTCGATGGCATGCTGCTGAAGACCGCCGACACCTTCGAGCAGGAAACCGCTCAGGCAATGGACCGTATGCTGGCCGCCCTGGTACCGGTGATCACGTTGGTACTGGCAGCCGTGGTGGCGGTGGTCATCATCGCGGTGCTGGTACCGTTGTACGACCTCGCCGGTGCGATCAATTGAATCAATAATGATGGAATCCAAGATGCAAATTTCCCGCTCCAACCCGCGCCTGCCGCGGCGTGCCTCGCAGGGCGGTTTCACCCTGATGGAAATCATCGTCGTGGTCATCCTGATCGGTGGCATCGTGGCTTTCGCCGCGACCCGGATCCTGGGTAATGCCGACCGCGCGAAGGTCAACCTGGCCCGGGCACAGGTGCAGACCGTGGCCGAGAAAATCCAGCAGTTTGAAATGGACACCGGCCGCCTTCCCAATTCGCTGGACGAATTAGTGAGTGCGCCCGGAAATGCCGCGGGCTGGCTGGGGCCGTATGCCAAGACCGCCGAACTCAAGGATCCCTGGAACCACCAGTACGAATATCGGGTACCGGGCGACGGTGCCCCGTTCGACCTGGTCAGCCTGGGCAAGGATGGGCAGGCCGGCGGCGACAGTGTGAGCGCCGATATCAAGTACGAACAGTGAACAACCAAGTGAACCAGGATGAAGAGCGGCGTGCGTCCATGCGTTAACGGCAGCGCGCCGGGCTTCACCCTGCTGGAGGTGCTGGTGGTGCTGGTGATCATCGCCATGGCCACCACCTTCGCGGCGATGGCGCTGGGTGGTGGACTGGACGGCATGCGTTTGCGTTCCAGCGCGAAGGAGATCGCCGCGCAACTGCGCTATACGCGCACCGAGGCCATCGCCACCGGCCAGGCGCAACGTTTCACCATCGATCCACGTGGCCATCGCTGGCAGGGTCCCGGTCAGCGGCATGGCAAGATTCCGCAGTCGCTGGGCGTGGATTTCATAGGTGCCCGCGAAGTGCAACCGCGTGCGGGCGAGGGCGGCATCCTGTTCTTTCCCGATGGCGCTTCCACTGGCGGGCGCGTGCAGCTCAGCGTGAAGCAGGCGGTCTGGCGCGTAGATGTGGCCTGGTTGACTGGTCAGGTGACTCTGTCCCGTGCCTCCTCCGGCAGCGAAGTCCAATGAACATCCGCAGCGGTCGCCGCCAACGCGGTTTCACCCTGATCGAAGTGGTCGTTGCCTTCGCCCTGCTGGCCTTGGCGCTGACCTTCCTGCTGGCTTCATTGTCCGGCGCCGCCCGGCAGGTCCGCATCGCCGGCGACAGCAGTCGCGCGACCTTGTATGCGCAATCGCTGCTGGCGCAGGTAGGCGTGGGCGAAACCCTGCAGCCCGGTCGCCGGCAGGGAAATTTCAATGCCGGGCGCTATCGCTGGGTGCTGGATATCGCCCCCTACGTGGATCCGCTGAAGCGCCCTTCCCCATCGTCGAATACGTCGGCGCCCAGACTGTTGCACTTGAACCTGCTCGTTGAGTGGGGCAACGGGCGCGGCCAGCAGATGCAGTGGCAGAGCCTGCGACTGGTACAGGGCGACATCGATGCGTCCACGGTGCCGATCCAATGAAAAGCCAGTCACGTGGCTTCACCCTGATCGAAGTGCTGCTGGCCACGCTGTTGCTCGCTGGCGGCCTGGCCCTGGCTTTCGCCACGCTGCGCTCGGCTACGGCCCTGGTCCAGCGTGGAGAAGCCATCGCCCAGCGCAGCGAACGCATCCGTTCGGCCGAAACCTTCCTGCGTCGACGCATCACGTCGGCACAGATGATTGGTTTTGCCACCGATCCACAGACCCAGCAGCAGATCCGATTCGTGGGCGAACCGCAGCGCATGAGTTTCGTCGCAGACCTGCCCGATTACCTTGGGCGTGGCGGACCGTATCTGCATGAGTTGAGTGTCGCGGATGGGCGCCTGCTGGTGTCGTTTACCCTCGTCCAGGGAGGACAGGCCATCGAGGAAGCGCAGGCACGGCCGCCAGAACCCTTGGCCAGCGGTTTGCGTGCCGTGCGCTTCCATTACCGCGGCATTGACCCGCAGGGTGGATTGGGCGACTGGCAGGAACGCTGGACTACGGCCGACGTCCTGCCCGTGCAGGTGGCGATCGATATCGAATCATCGGACGGCATGCGCTGGCCGGGCCTGGTCGTTTCCGTGGCCCAGGGCAGCGGCAATAGTGATGACAGTGCCTCGGTGAAGCAGTTATGAGCGCGCGGCGCATGCGTGGCGCGGCCCTGTTGCTGGTGCTGTGGTTGATCGCGCTGCTGACTGCGCTGATCGGCGCGTTCGCACTGACCGCGCGGGTCGAGCTGCTGCAGGGCAGGGTGCTGGGCAAGGGTGCCGAGGCGCAGGAAATCGCGCGTGCCTCGGTCGAATACGCCCTGGTGCGTGTCGCCGACCCCGACCCCGCATCGCACTGGTTGCCGGACGGACGCCTGTACACCTGGAATTTCGCCGGCAGTCGCGTTGAAATCAGCATCGTCGATGAAACCGGCAAGGTCGATCTGAACCAGGCCGACCTGCCGCTGCTGGCCGCGTTGATAAAGACTGCGGCGGGTGATTCCGCAACTGCCGAGCAGTTGGCCGCAGCGATCATTGATTGGCGCGACCCGGACCCCCTGACCCAGCCCGGCGGTGGCGCCGAGGACCCGGACTATGCCGCCGCCGGACTCCCGTACGGGGCCAAGGATGCCCCGTTCGAGACCGTGGCCGAAGTGGAGCAGGTGCTGGGCATGACCCCGCAACTCTATGCCCTGCTGGAACCCAGCCTGACCCTCTACAGCGGACGCCCGCAGCCCGATCCCAACTATGCGCCGGTTCCGGTGCTGGTCGCTTTGGGCCTGGATCCGGCTGCTTTTCTTGCACGCCGGCGCTCTACGCAGACTGCAATTGCTGATTCCCAGCTCTTGGGCGCTGGCAGCGGCACGTATAGTATCGAGAGCCGGGTAGCCCTCAAGGAAGGGCGCCAGGCGACACTACGAACGACAGTGCGCGCAGGCGGCGGCCCGGTGCCGGGTTCCGTGTACACCACATTGCGCTGGGAGGAAGCTGCGGCACCCCAATGACTACGTTCAACGACAGTTCGGCGCTTGCCGATCGCATCCGTCGCTATGGCAGTGGCGCGGGCAGCTTTTTCCTGTGGTGGCGGCAGGCGCTGACCAGCTGGCTGCCGGCGCGCTGGCGGGTGCTGCTGGGCCTGGCCCAGGATCGCCTGTTGCTGTCGCGCCAGATGGAAGAATTGCGGGTGCAATGGCAGGACGCTGAAGGCCTGCGCGATCTCGCGCGCCTGCCACTGCCCTTGCAGGAACCGGAACTGGAAAGAGTCCTCGGCAACCGACTCGCGGCGCTGCCGCGCTGGCTGTTGTTGCCGCCGGGCAGGGTGCTGCGGCGCAGCCTGCTGCTGCCTGCCGCCGCCGCCGATCGCCTGCGCGACGTGGTCGGTTTCGAGGTCGACCGACAGACGCCTTTTGCCGTTGCCGCGGTGCGCTTCGATGCGCGGCTGTTGCAACGCAGGCCGGATGGACAGCTGGAGGCGGAGCTGGTCGCCGTGCCGCGCCCTGCATTCGATGACGCAATGGCGTCTATCGGCACCCTGGCCGCTTCCCTGGTGGGGGTGGAGGCCAGTGATGCGCAAGGCAAGCCGCTCGGGGTCAACCTGCTGCCACTGGAACAGCGCCGTCACCGGCACAATCCCCTGCGCACCTGGAACCTTGCGCTGGCCGCAATCGCCCTGCTCGCCTTGGTCGCCTGCGCCTGGCAGCTCCTCGACAACCGTCGCCAGGCAGCGGCCGTGTTCGCGGCACAGGTCGAAATGCGCGCCAACCAGGCACGACTCGTGGCCGTACAGCGCCAACGCCTGCTGGATGTGGTGGAAGGGGCCGCGTTCCTCGACCGTACCCGCGCCAGCCTGCCGACCACGGTGGAAGTGATGGATGAAGTCAGCCGTCGCCTGCCGGACAACACCTACCTTGAGAAACTTTCGATTGAAGGGCGCCAGCTGCTGTTGATAGGCCTGAGCCCGGAAGCCTCGTCCCTGGTGGGGAAGATGGAAGGCTCCAGACTGTGGAAATCACCGGCGCTCAGTGGCGCCCTGCAGCCTGATCCGCGCAGCCGCCGCGACCGCTTCAGCCTGACCGCCGAACTGGTGGACAACACCTTGTCGGCGCCATTACCCGCAGGAGTCGCTGATGGCGCCGGCAAACGCTGAACGCGACCGCTGGCTGGCCTTGGGGCTGCTGCTGGCGGTACTTGCCGTGGTTTATCTGCTGCTGGTGCATCCGTGGTGGACGGCGCCGATGATGCAAGTGGACCAGGACATCGCCGACAGCCGCGATCGCGAACTGCGCGTGCGCACGCAACTGCAGCAGGCGCCCCAGGTCGAGAAGCAACTGGCTGCCGCCCTTGCGCAGCAGGCCAAGCGTCCGGGTTTCCTGGCCGAGGCCAGCACCGAGCTGGCCACCGCCGGCCTGGTCCAGCGCCTTGAAAACGTGGTCGTGCAAGCCAGCCCTGGCAATCGCAGTTGCGCGATCACCAATCGTTCGCCGATGCCGCAGGCCACCCGCGAACGATTCGACCGGGTCGTGGTCCAGGTGCGCCTGCGTTGCGGCACACCCGAACTCGCCGCTGTATTGCATTCGCTGGAAAGCGGCACGCCCAGGCTATTCGTCGACAATCTGAACGTGCTGTCCCAGCACTACAGTTACCTGGCCAATATGGGCGGGGGAAACAGCGCAGGGTTGGAAGTCAGCTTCGATCTGTACGGATACCTGAGGCCCGTGGGGGGTCCGTTGTCGGCCACCGCTGCGAACGGCACCACAGTCGCAGCAGTGCCGGGGGTGGTCAATGCGGACTGATGCCATCGGCCCGCGGACCTGGCTGCTGGCGGCCCTCGCCGGTTGGGCGATGGTGGCCTGGGTGCTGGCCTTGTTCGGGATGGGCGGCACCATTCGCCCGCTGCCCGCCGACCCCAGCCTGGTCCAGGCCTTGCCGCAACTGCGGCCGCCCGCGGCCGAGCGACTGGGCCCGATGGCGCAATACGCCGAGATCAACGCGCGGCCACTGTTCTCGGAAAGGCGCCAACCCGAGCCGTTCTTCATTTCGGGTGAAGAAGGTGGCGAGCAACCCCAGCGTTTCGACTTCGTCCTCACCAGCGTGTTGATCACCCCCGGCTTGAAGATGGCCATCCTGCAGACCACCGAAGGCGGGGAGTCGGTACGGGTCAAGCTGGGGGAATCGCCCGAATCCGCACCCAACTGGCAGCTGGTGGAAATCAATCCGCGCAGCGTGGTCATTGCCGGGCCGGAAGGTCGGCAGACCCTTGAACTGCGTGTGTTCGATGGGGTCGGGGGTCAGGCGCCTACCGCCATGACGCCGGTGACACCCATGCCGACCGGTCCGGTGCAGCAAGTGCAACCGCCGCGCAGATCGCCCAACCCTGCGGCGGATGGCACCAAGCCCGTGTCGACACCTGCCGATGCCATGCCCTCGAACGTGGAAAGCGCGGCGGCACCGCAGCCCGAGCTGACCACCGAGCAACAGATGGACCTGATCCGCAAGCGCATCGAAGCCCGTCGCGCGCAGTTGCGCGAACAGGGTCAGCCCACGTCGCCACCCCCGCCCCCACAGAACAAGACAAAGTAGAGTGCCGGCATGAAGTCACGCCTGATCCTGGTTTCCCTGTTGACCGGCCTGCTGGCCGCCTGCGCCAGCGTTCCGACCCCGGATGTACGCCGCGAGGCCGACCTCAACCGCGCCAACGCCGGCGTCGCGGACGGCGCGCGAACCTCGCCGCTGAATTCGGTCGAAGCACCGGTGACCGGCCCACAGGCAGTGATCCGTCGCGGCAATGGCCAGACCATCAATCGCAGTGCCGCCGCCGCGCCCATGCCTTCGCTCGGCGGCGCCAGCAGTGGCTCGGCCACCTTCAATTTCGAAGGCGAATCCGTGCAGGCAGTGGTCAAGGCCATCCTTGGCGACATGCTTGGCCAGAACTACGTGATCGCACCGGGGGTGCAGGGCACCGTGACCCTGGGCACGCCCAGGCCGGTATCGCCTGCGCAGGCCATGACCCTGCTGGAGCAGGTGCTGGCCCAGAACAACGCGCGCATGGTCTACAGCGATGGCCGCTACAACATCATGCCCGCCGACCAGGCGCTGTCCGGGACACTCGCGCCGCGGACGGGCACGGCCGCCAACGCGCGCGGTTTCGAAGTGCGGGTGGTGCCGCTGCGTTTCATTTCAGCCAGCGAAATGAAGAAAGTCCTGGAGCCATACGCGCGGCCCAACGCCATCGTCAACACCGACAATGCGCGCAACGTGATCACCCTGGCCGGTACCCGCAGCGAGCTGGAAAACTATTTGCGCACGGTCGAGATCTTCGACGTCAACTGGCTGGCCGGCATGTCGGTCGGTGTGTTTCCCCTGCAATCGGGGCGCGCGACCAAGGTGGTCGCCGACCTGGAAAAAGTCTTCGGCGAAGCCAGCAAGACCCCCAGCGCGGGGATGTTCCGCTTCATGCCGCTGGAGGGTGCCAACGCGGTGCTGGTGATTACCCCGCAGGCGGCCTACCTGGATGACATCCAGGATTGGCTGGAACGCATCGACAGCGCTGGCGAAGGTTCGCGCCTGTTTTCCTACGAGCTGAAATACATCAAGGCCAAGGACCTGGCAGATCGTCTGGCCGAAGTGTTCGGCGCCGGCCGCAATGGCGGCCAGGACAATGGCGGCAACGGCGCGACCTCGCTGATGCCGGGCACTGATCCGGTGCAGATACGGGACGGGGCAAGTGGTGGCACGGTCGATTTTGGTGGCGGCAGCGATGGGTCGTCTAGCATGGGCGGCACCGGCAGCACCGGTGGGTCGGGTGGCGGCTCGCTGTCGCTCAACCAGCGTACCGGCGGCAACGGCAGCGTCACCCTGGACGTGGAAGGCGACAAAGTCGGCGTGTCCGCTGTCGAGGAAACCAACACCTTGCTGGTGCGTTCCAATGGCAGTGCATGGAGGTCGATCAAGGATGTGATCGAGAAGCTCGACGTGATGCCCATGCAGGTGCACATCGAGGCGCAGATCGCCGAGGTGCAGCTCACCGGCGACCTCAAATACGGGGTCAACTGGTATTTCGAGCAAGCCGTCAACGCAAGCGTAGCCGATGGTGGAGCCGGGCTGCCCAGCGCCCTCGGCCGCGACATCTGGGGGGACATCGCGGGCACGATCAGCGGCAGTACCGGGCTGGGCTGGACCTTCCTGGGAAAGAATGCAGCGGCGGTGGTCAACGCGCTGGACAAGGTGACCAACCTGCACCTGCTGCAGACCCCATCGGTGTTCGTGCGCAACAACGCCGAGGCGACTTTCAACGTGGGCAGCCGCATCCCGGTCCAGTCGGTCACCTTCAATCCGGGCACTGGCACCGATGGCACCTACAGCCAGGTGCAATACCTGGACACCGGCGTGATCCTCAAGGTCCGGCCGCGCATCACCAAGGATGGAATGGTGTTCCTGGATATCGTGCAGGAGGTCAGTTCCCCGGGTTCCCTGGCCGACGCCGTCAACGGCAATGTCCGCATCGACACGCGCAAGCTTAAAACCGAAGCGGCCATCCAGAGCGGCGACACGGTGATGCTGGCCGGTCTGATCAAGGACAGCGTGAGCGACGGCTCTTCAGGCGTGCCTTTCCTGAGCAAGATCCCGATTGTCGGATCGCTGTTTGGCACCAAGACCCAGAACACGGAACGCACCGAAACCATCGTCCTGATCACGCCCACCATCATCCGCAATCCGCAGGAAGCGCGCGACCTTACCGACGAGTACGGGCAGAAGTTCCGCGCGCTGGATCCACTGAACGCGCCCCGGAAAAAGTGAGTCCATCGGCCGCCGCGATGCTGCCCGTCATCCTGCTGCCGGTTGGCGTCGACGATGACGCGCTGGACGCGTGCCTGGGTGCACTTGATGCAGGCACGCCCGCGGGTAGCCGCATCTGGCTGGCAGACGACGCGCAGGCCGGTCCGCGCGCCAGCGCCATCATCGAGCGCTGGCTGAAGCGCACGCCATTGCAGGCCGACTACACGCGTCGCCAGCAGATGATCGGCGAAGTCGCCCATCTCGATGAAATGCTCGTTGCCTGCACCGGCGCGGACGTAGTGGTGCTGGCGCCCGATGCGCAGCCCTTGCCGGGCTGGCTCCAGCAACTGGCCGCCTGCTTTTCGCGTGATGCCTCCATCGCCAGCGCCACGCCCTGGTGCAATGCCGGCGAGGCCGCGTCATGGCCGCGATTGGGCGAGATAGAACTTCCGCCGCCGGACTTCGAACGCACTGCCGCTGCGTGCGCGGCGATGCCGCCCGAGCATCCCGAACTTCCGGCGGCGGTGAACCATGCGGTCGCTTTGCGCAGCAGCGCGCGGCAACGTGCGGGCGGGCTGGACGCCAGCAGCTATGCCTCGTGGTACGCGGCGCTGATCGACCTGTCGTTGCGCATGTCCGGACTGGGCTGGCGTAATGCTTTGTGCGAAACCGCGTTCGTCGCGCGCGGCGGCGAGGGCGGTCCTGCCGAAGGCGACATGGATGCAATCAATGCGCGCTGGCCTGCGTGGAACGCGCGCCTGGCCAATTTCCTCATGAACGATCCATTGCACGCGCCGCGCGAACGCCTGGCTTCGTTGTATGCGGACATCGGAACGCAGGAGCCGCAGCGTGAACTTTTCCGCTGAGCGCGCCGACATCGCGGTAGTGGTAGTCAGCCACGAAAGTGCGGGCACCCTGGAGGATTGCCTGCTGCGCTTGCGCGCGGCCCGCGGGGTGGCCGAGATCAGGGTGATCGACAATGCCTCGCTGGACGGGACCCTGGACATCATCCAGCGCCATGCGGCGATGGAACCCAGGGTGCGTTTCATCGGCAATCCCGACAATCCGGGATTCGCGGTGGCCTGCAACCAGGGCGCGCGGGAATCAACTGCGCCCTGGCTTGCGTTCGTCAACCCCGACCTGATGATAGAAATAGACACTTTGTCGCGGCTGCGCCTGCATGCCGATGCGCTCGCGGGAGAGGTGCTGCTGGGGGTGGGCCTGGTGGATGAAGCCGGCCATCGCGACGAAGCCGCGCGTCGCCGTGATCCAGACTTCAAGGGCATGCTCCGGTCGATGCTGTCTTCGCCATCGCGGGCATCGAAGCTGGGAGTGCCCGTGAATGAAGCCGAGAGCCTGCAGCAAGTTGATGCGGTGTCGGGTGCATTGATGCTGATGCCGCGGGTGTTGTTCGAGCGGCTTGGGGGTTTCGACGAAGGCTACCGGCTGCACGCCGAAGACCTGGACCTGTGCCGGCGCGCGCGGGTCGCAGGCGCGATTGTCGCGGTCGCCAACGATATCCGCGTACTGCATCTGCGCGGCGTGTCCAGCCGTGCGCGGCCGGTGTTTGTGGAGTGGCACAAGCACCGAGGGTTGTGGCGGTATTTTCGGAAGTTCGAGGCGCGACGGCGCGGGGTTTTCACGCGTGCGGCGGTCTTTGTGTTGATCTGGTTGCGGTTCCTGGCCATGTTCGTGAGAAAATTCGGCTGAACCATTACTCAGGGAAGGGATTGAAAATGTTGGAGGCCGGCCTCTGCGCCAACTGTGATCGCGCCATCACCGGCACGGACCAGAAGTTCTGCCCCGCCTGCGGCCAGCCCACGCCGGCGCATCGCATCGATTGGCATTTCCTCGGGCACGAGCTTGAGCACAGCGTGCTGCACATGGATCGCGGCATCTTCTATTCGCTCAAGCAAGTGATGCTGCGGCCGGGCCATTTGATGCGTGATTACATCGAAGGGCGGCGCGCCAACCAGGTCAAACCATTGCTGCTGCTGATGATCTCGGCGGCAGTCGTGGTGTTGCTTGGAAAGCTCCTGCTCGGCGGCGATCTGATTGGTCCGGCCATGCACGCAGGCCATGCCTCGGGCGCCAGCATGGGGGGGGATGGCGGCGCAGCGGCTGCAGCATCGGCCAAGGCCACGGGTGCGGTGAAAGACTGGATCAATACGCACCTGGCCGGCTTCACGCTCCTTCTCCTGCCAATCGAGGCCGGAGCCTTCTGGTTGGCATTCAAGGGCAGGGGGCTGAACTACCCCGAATGGTTGGTTATCTCAACGTTCCTGACCGTGCAGACGTTCATCTTCATGGCGGCGGCCGTACTCGTCCAACGGTGGCTGCCAAGTGCGCAAGCGTGGGTCGTGCCCTTTGCCTTCCTCTACCTGGTCTTTTCACTGGTCCAGTACTTCCGGGGCTCCCCACGCTGGAAGACCATGCTGCGCGCATTGCTGGGCTTCTGCCTGTTCATGGTGGCCAGCTCCCTGATCTCTGCCGCCGCAGGGTTTGCACTGGCGTCCATGTAGATGCACGGCTGAAGGCGGATGGGCCAAGCCGCGCCTAGCCTGGGACACCCGATGGCAAGAACACTGGCCAACCAGCTTTACTCCCGTCGAATGATTCCCGCCTGCGCGGGTATGACCGCATGATAAAGCCGCGATATGGCGGGATCACGTCACGGCAGAAGCGGAGGCGCTGGATCCCCGCCTTCGCGGGGATGACGATTTGGCAAGGCCGCGTCCCCTACGCGGACGCGGGCCAAATCGTCACTTCAACGCTTTGAACCTCAGCCGCTTCGGTTGCGCGCCTTCCGCGCCCATGCGCCGTTTCTTGTCATCTTCGTACTCGCGGTAATTGCCCTGGAAATATTCCACATGCGAGTCGCCTTCGAAGGCCAGGATGTGGGTGGCGATGCGATCCAGGAACCAGCGGTCATGGGAAATGACCACTGCGCAGCCTGGGAATTCCAGTACCGCATCCTCCAGCGCACGCAGGGTTTCAATGTCGAGGTCGTTTGACGGTTCGTCCAGCAGCAGCACGTTGCCGCCCTGCAGGAGCGTCTTGGCCAGGTGCAGGCGACCGCGTTCGCCGCCTGACAGGGTGCCAACCATCTTCTGCTGGTCCTGGCCCTTGAAGTTGAAGCGGCCGATGTAGGCGCGCGACTGGATCTCGACGCCGTTGATGTTGAGGATGTCGGCGCCGCCGCTGACTTCCTGGAACACGTTGTGGTTGCCGGTCAGCGCATCGCGGCTCTGGTCGACGTAGGCGATCTTGGTGCTGGGGCCCTTGACCACTTCACCCTTGTCCGGCGTTTCCTGGCCGGTGATCATCTTGAACAGGGTCGACTTGCCGGCGCCGTTGGGGCCGATGATGCCGACGATGGCGCCGGGCGGAATGATGAAGCTCAGGTCGTCGATCAGCAGGCGGTCGCCGAAGCTCTTGGACACGTTCTTGAACTCGATCACCGACTGTCCCAGGCGCTCGCCGGGCGGGATGAAGATCTCGTTGGTTTCGTTGCGCTTCTGGTATTCGACCGAGTTCAGTTCCTCGAACCGCGCCATGCGTGCCTTGCCCTTGGTGCGGCCGCCCTTGGCGTTGCTGCGGACCCACTCCAGCTCCTTGGCCAGCGCCTTCTGACGTGCCTTCTCGCCGGATTCCTCCTGCTTCAGGCGCTCGGATTTCTGCTCCAGCCAGGCGGTGTAGTTGCCCTTCCACGGGATGCCCTTGCCGCGGTCCAGCTCGAGGATCCACTCGGCGACGTTCTCGAGGAAGTAGCGGTCATGGGTGACCGCCACCACGGTGCCGGTGTAGCGGGCGAGGAACTGTTCCAGCCATTCCACCGATTCGGCGTCCAGGTGGTTGGTGGGTTCGTCGAGCAGCAGCATGTCGGGCTTCTGCAGCAGTAGCTGGCACAACGCCACGCGCCGCTTCTCGCCGCCCGACAGCTTGCCGATGATCGCGTCCCACGGCGGCAGGCGCAGCGCGTCGGCGGCCACGTCCAGCTGGTGTTCCAGCGTGTGCGCGTCATTGTTCGCCAGGATGGCTTCCAGGCGCTGCTGATCGGCGGCCAGCTTGTCGAAGTCGGCGCCTTCCTCGGCATAGGCTTCATAGATCCTGTCCAGCGCCGCTTGTGCCTTAAGCACCTCGCCCACGCCTTCTTCCACCGCTTCGCGGACGGTGTGCTCGGGGTTGAGTTGCGGCTCCTGGGCCAGGTAACCGACCTTGATGCCGGCCGCAGCGCGCGCTTCGCCGCTGAAATCGGTGTCGACGCCGGCCATGATCTTCAGCACCGTCGATTTGCCCGCGCCGTTCAGGCCCAGCAGGCCGATCTTGGCGCCCGGGAAGAAGGACAACGAGATGTCCTTGATGATCTGGCGTTTCGGCGGCACGATCTTGCTGACGCCGTTCATGGTGTAGATGTATTGCGACATGGGGTCTCCGGGAATGGCGCTGCCGTGCCCGCGCAGAGGCTGCACGGTGGCGAAAATCAAGAATGTGCTGATTATACCGGCTGCGCCCCGCTGGCTGGCGTCTTAACGGATTTCAACAGTACCGGCTCCGGCAAGATGCCATTCAGCGCTACGGGTCGATAGTCGACCCAGGCTTCCGCAAACGAGAGGTATGCACCATGAGTCAAGTCATCAAATCAGCCTTGTCGCTTGTATTCGTCATGGCGCTGGCCGCCGCGCCCGCCATGGCCAAGGATCATGGCCATGGCCATGATCGCGATAACGGTCGCCATGGTTATAACGACCGTAGCGATCGCGGCAATGGCCGTTATTACTCACGTGAACGCGGCAATGAAAGGGTCTACAGCCAGCGTCGCGACGACCGGTACTATCGTCCGGCACCGCCGCGCGTGGTTTATCGTCCCGCCTACCAGCCCGCTTACTATTCAGGCTATGGCCCGCCGCGCTGGGCCCGCGGCGGTCGCTACTACGGCGATGGGTACGGCCCTACCTATGTCGTGAATGATTATCGTGGCTACGGGCTCCGCGCCCCGCCGCGGGGCCAGTACTGGCGCCGCAGCGATGCGGGTGACTATCTGCTGGTCGCCGTCGCCACCGGTATCATCACCGACCTTATCCTGCGCCACTGACCGGGTTTGTTGCCCCTGCAAAATGAGAAAGCGCGCCGAAAGGCGCGCTTTTTTGTGGGGGTGGGGGGAGAGGGCTACAATCGGCAGCCCATTCCCTCCCGGAGCTCCGATGTTCCCGCGCAACGCTCGCATTGAAGGTTACGACCCTGAACTGGCCGCGGCGATCGCGTCCGAGAACCGCCGCCAGGAAGACCACGTCGAGCTGATCGCGTCGGAGAACTACTGCAGCGCGCGGGTGATGGAAGCGCAGGGCAGCCAGCTGACCAACAAATACGCCGAGGGCTACCCCGGCAAGCGTTATTACGGCGGCTGCGAATACGTGGATATCGCCGAGAAGCTGGCGATCGAACGCTGCAAGGAATTGTTCGGCGCCGACTACGCCAATGTGCAGCCGCATTCCGGCTCGCAGGCCAACCAGGCGGTCTACCTGGCACTGCTGCAGCCAGGCGACAAGATCCTGGGTATGTCGCTGGCCCATGGTGGCCACCTGACCCACGGCGCCAAGGTCAACATCAGCGGCAAGTTGTTCGACGCCGCCCAGTACGGTGTCAACGAGCTCGGCCTGATCGACTACGACGAAGTCGAGCGCTTGGCCCTGGAACACAAGCCGAAGATGGTGGTCGCCGGATTCTCCGCTTATTCGCAGGTGGTCGACTGGGCTCGCTTCCGCGCCATCGCCGACAAAGTCGGTGCTTATCTCTTCGTGGACATGGCCCACGTCGCCGGCCTGGTCGCCGCGGGCGTGTATCCCAATCCGCTGCCGCACGCGCATGTGGTCACATCCACCACCCACAAGACCCTGCGCGGTCCGCGCGGCGGCATCATCCTTGCGAAGGGCGCCGGTGAGGAAATCGAGAAGAAGCTGCAGAGCATTGTCTTCCCCGGCATCCAGGGTGGTCCGCTGATGCATGTGATCGCGGCCAAGGCCGTGGCATTCAAGGAGGCGCTGGAACCCGAATTCAAGACCTACCAGGCGCAGGTGGTGAAGAACGCGCAGGCGATGGCGAAAGCCATCATCGCGCGCGGCTACAAGATCGTTTCCGGCGGTACCGAGAACCACTTGATGCTGGTCGACATGATCGGCAAGAGCGTGACCGGCAAGGCCGCCGAAGAAGCGTTGGGCAAGGCCCATATCACCGTCAACAAGAACGCGGTGCCAAATGATCCGCAAAAACCCTTCGTCACTTCCGGCCTGCGCATCGGCACGCCGGCGGTAACCACGCGCGGTTACCTGGAGCCGGATTGCGTGGCGTTGGCGAACTGGATTTGCGATGTGCTGGATGCGCCCGGTGATGACAAGGTCATTGCCGGGGTACGTGAAAACGTGACCAGGCAGTGCGCGCAGTTCCCGGTGTACGGCTGAAGACCGGGGAACTAGAGATGAGAAACGAGAAACGAGTCAAGACTGGCTATGCGGGTGCTTCCACTTGTTCCTCTTCCCTCCGTACCCGTTCCTGATCCCATGCATTGCCCTTTCTGCCAGCACACAGACACCCGCGTCATCGACTCGCGCGTTTCCGAAGACGGCGCGACGATCCGCCGTCGCCGCGAGTGCGAGGCCTGCGGTGAGCGTTTCAGCACGCTTGAGAACATCGAAATCAAGCTGCCGACCGTGATCAAGAGCGACGGCCGGCGCGACAGTTTCGACGCGCGCAAGCTGCGCCTTGGTTTTGACCGGGCGTTGCAGAAGCGACCGGTGGCAGAGGAGCAGGTCGAAGCAGCGGTGCGCGCGGTGGTCCACCAGATCCGCATGAGCGGGGAGCGCGAACTGCCTTCGCGCAAGATCGGCGAATTCGTGATGGCGGAGCTACGCAAGCTCGACCATGTGGGCTACGTGCGCTTCGCCTCGGTTTATCGCAGCTTCGAGGACGTCGCTGATTTCCGCGAGGAAATCGAGAAACTCGAACGCGAGCTGCCCGCCGCAAGCGGCCAGCTGCCGCTGCTGGGCGCGGACGTGGTGCCGATCGACAAGCACAAGAAGCGTTAGTGAGTACCTTCACCCTCCGGGAGAAGGTGCCCGAAGGGCGGATGAGGGAAAGGTCTATCAGGTCGCACAGAACCTTCCGCGGCAAGTCATTCTCCTTCCCTTATCCGGCGCTACGCGCCACCTTCTCCCGAAGGGAGAAGGAATCAAAAGCTTGAGCGGAGCGACATGACCGAATTCACCGCCACCGACCACCTGCTGATGGCCCACGCCCTGGTTCTCGCCGAGCGCGGGGCGTACACCACGAAGCCCAACCCGATGGTCGGCTGCGTCATCGCCCAGGGCGACGAAATCGTCGGTGAAGGTTTCCACCAACGCGCAGGTGAAGCGCATGCGGAAGTGTTCGCGCTGCAGGCCGCAGGTGGGCGAGCGAAGGGCGCTACCGCTTATGTAACCCTGGAGCCTTGCGCCCATACCGGTCGCACCGGACCCTGTGCCGATGCGTTGATCGCGGCCGGTGTGTCGCGGGTGGTCGCGGCGATGCGCGATCCTTTTCCGCAAGTCGATGGCGCCGGTTTCGATCAATTGCGCGCCGCCGGGATCGCGGTCGAATCCGGACTGCTGGAAGCGCAGGCCCGCGCGCTCAATCGTGGTTTCCTGTCGCGCATCGAGCGCGGCCGACCTTGGGTGCGGGTCAAGCTGGCGACCAGCCTGGATGGGCGCACGGCCATGGCCGATGGCGATTCCAAATGGATCAGTGGCGAAGCCTCGCGCCTGGACGTGCAGCATTGGCGCGCGCGGGCCGGGGCCATTCTCACCGGTTCCAACACCGTGTTGGCCGACGATCCCTCGTTGACCGTGCGCCTGGGCGACGACACCCCGTTCGTGGCGCCGTTGCGGGTGGTGCTGGACCCCGGACTGGCCACGGTCGCACGCGGCAAGGTACGCGATGGCGCGGCGCCCACGTTGTACCTGCATGCCGCGGATGCCAAGCCGCCGCGTGATCTGGAAGTGCAGCGCGCCAGCGTGCCGGCGCAGGCCGGACGTCTGGACCTGGAGGCGGTACTGAAACTGCTGGCTGCGCGAGAAATCAACGAAGTCCAGATCGAAGCCGGCGCGACCCTGGCCGGTGCCTTCCTGGCAGCGGGCCTGGTGGATGAGTTGTTGCTGTACGTCGCTCCCGTGCTGCTGGGCGAACATGCACGGCCGCTGTTCGCCGGCCTGGGCATCGATACCATGGCCCGGCGCGCGAAGCTGCAGGTCGTGGATTCGCGCATGGTCGGCTCGGATCATCGACTGCTGCTGCGACCCATCAGCGCGGCGACAGCCACATAAGCATGCCCATGTTCAAGGACCATTTCTCCCAGGTCGCCGCCGCCTACGCCCATTGGCGCCCCACTTACCCGGATGCCTTGTTCGATGCCATTACCGCGATCGTTCCGGCCACCGCCTCGGTCTGGGAACCAGGCTGCGGCAGTGGCCAGGCCACGCGCGGATTGAGCAAACGTTTCGCGCATGTCCACGCCACCGATCCGAGCAACGCGCAGATCGAACAACATTGGGCCCGGGTCGAACAGGTGGACAATGTCAGTCTTGCGGTGGAAGCGGGCGAGGCCACCGCCTTGCCGGATCGCAGCGTCGACCTGGTCGCCGTCGCCCAGGCCTTGCACTGGTTCGACCGTTCGCGGTTCTTCGCCGAATGCGAACGCGTGCTGCGGCCCGGTGGCGTGCTGGCTGTGTGGACTTACCAGGACATGGTCTTCGCCGGCGATGTCGAAGTCGCGGCGGATGCGTTCCGCACCGAGATCGCGCCTTACTGGCCGGCCGAGCGGGTCGAAGTGGACACCGGCTATGGCGACTACGCGTGGCCGTTCCCGGCCTTGACCGCGCCATCGTTGTGGTTGACTGCGGAATGGACCTTGCCGCAGTTGCTCGGCTACCTGGGCAGCCTGTCGGCGACCGCGCGCTGCCGCAGCGCCAGCGGAAACGACCCGGTCGAAACCCACGCTGCGGCGATCGCCCACGCTTGGGGCTATCCGGCGCAGGTACGCACCATGCGCTGGCCGTTGATTCTGCATTTGCGCCAGAAGCCCCTGTAGGAGCGGGCCCTGCCCGCGACGCTTACGGCTTCGGACCTACGCCCCGAAGGAAGTCCTCTTGGGGGACAGGGCAACGGCGAAAAGCCTCGCGGGCAGGGCCCGCTCCTACAAGGGCGGCTGGAACGCTTTGTCCGGCGGGCTGACTGCGGCCCGGATGCTAGAATCCACCCGCCGGTTCGCCGGCAAACACAAGCAAACGTCTTCAGGGCGGGGTGCGACTCCCCACCGGCGGTAGGTCCCTGGCGCCATATCGCCATCGACGAGCCCGCGAGCGCCTCAGGTGATCCCGTCCAGGACGGGGTGCACGAGGGTCAGCAGATCCGGTCCGATGCCGGAGCCGACGGTCATAGTCCGGATGAAAGAAGACAGTCGCGCGCGGCCCGGGTGGTCGCGTCGCTTCGTGCCCTGTGGACGTTTTCGCACTCATTACGCGGGAAACGTTCCATGATTTTTTCAAGCCTCGAATCGCGCCACACCCCTCGCCCGGAGACGCGCTGATGTTTACCGGGATCATAGAAGGCGTCGGGCGCCTGGCCACGGCGGAAAACCGCGGCGGCGACGCGCGCCTGGTCTTCGAGGCCGGCAGCTTGCCTTTCACCGATGTGCAACTGGGTGAAAGCATCGCCATCAACGGCGTCTGCCTGACCGTGGTCGGGTTCGATGTGACCTCGTTCGAAGCCGATGCGTCCAATGAGACCCTGTCGCTGACCACGCTGGGCCTGCTCAAGCCAGGCGCGCCGGTGAACCTGGAGCGTGCGATGCGCCCAAGCGACCGGCTTGGCGGCCATCTGGTCAGTGGCCACGTGGACGGTGTGGGAAAAGTGCTCGGCATCACACCGGATGCACGCGCGCAACGCTGGCGTTTCGCCGCACCGCAGTCGCTGTTGCGCTACATCGCCAAGAAAGGATCGATTTGCGTGGATGGGGTCAGCCTGACCGTCAACGAGGTGGACGAGCAAGGCTTCGAGGTCGCGTTGATCCCGCACACCGTCGCCAATACTGCATTCGCGAGTAATTCGATTGGCGACGCAGTAAATCTGGAGATCGACCTGGTCGCTCGCTATGTCGAGCGCTTGCTTGGAGCGCACAAATGAGTTTCGCCACGATTCCCGAGCTGCTCGAAGAAATCCGCAACGGCCGTATGGTCGTGATCGTAGATGATGAAGACCGCGAGAACGAGGGCGACCTGATCATGGCCGCCGAACTGGTCAAGCCGTCGGACATCAATTTCATGGTCACCCATGCGCGCGGGCTGGTGTGCCTGTCGCTGACCCGCGAACGCTGCCGCCAGTTGGGCCTGCCGCCGATGGTCCAGGACAACACCTCGCAGCACCACACCAATTTCACCGTCAGCATCGAGGCAGCCGAAGGCGTGACCACCGGCATCTCCGCCTACGACCGTGCACACACCATCCGCACCGCCGTGCGGCCGGACGTGAAGCCGCAGGACCTGTCGCAGCCGGGGCACATCTTCCCGCTCACTTCCCAGCCCGGTGGCGTGCTCAATCGCTCCGGCCACACCGAGGCAGCAACGGATCTGGCCTTGCTCGCGGGCCTGGAGCCGGCCGGCGTGCTGGTCGAGATCCTCAATGCCGACGGCAGCATGGCCCGGCGCCCGCAACTGGAGGAATTCGCACGCACCCATGGTCTGAAGATCGGCTGCATCGAGGAGTTGATCCGTTATCGCCTGAGTACCGAACACACCGTCGAACGTGTGGATGTACGCGAAATTGATACCGAGCATGGCCTGTTCCGCTTGCACACCTATCGCGATCGCCTCAGCCACGGCCTGCATTTCGCGCTGCTGCGCGGTGAAGCGGACGCGAAGGTGCCGACCCTCGTGCGCGTGCATATGCAGAACCCGCTGGCTGATGCGCTGCATTGGCGACGTACCGATTTCGGCCCCGCGGTAGGTGAAGTGCTAGCCACCATCGCCCGCGAAGGTCGTGGTGCACTGGTGTTGCTGGGTGAGCCGGTCACGCCCGAATCCATGCTCGAACGAATTCGCTCCGAACCCGGACGCGACCCGGAAGTAGCCGCGGGCGGCGCTCTCGCCGAATGGCGCCGGAACGGCGCCGGCGCCCAGATCCTGGCCGACCTGGGACTGGGCAAGCTGCGCGTGCTGGGCACGCCGCGTCGACAGGTCGGCCTGGCCGGGTACGGGCTGGATGTGGTTGAGTACTTGCCAGCTTAGGGAACAGTTGGGGGTTGTGCTTGGTAAAGGCCCAGCCAGAGAGTCAATCGACCACCAACTACCAACCACGAACTCCTCCACCTGCCTGTTAAACTGCCCGCCCCAAGGAATTCCTGCCTCCATGCCCCATTTCGAAGGCGAGCTGCGCGCCCACCAGGCCGCACGTTTCGCGATCATCGCCAGCCGCTGGAATCCGCGCATCACTGATGCACTGGTAACCGGTGCACGCCAGGCCCTGTCCGCCAATGGTGTGGACGAGCGCGCGGTCGATGTGATCCGCGTACCGGGCGCCTGGGAAATTCCGTTGGCAGCCGCACGTATCGCGGCCGGCAGCCAGCACGCGGCGATCATCGCCCTGGGTTGCGTGATCCGGGGTGACACCCGTCATTACGAACATGTGGCCGACCGTTGTGCGGAAGGATTGATGCGGGTGTCGCTGGATTTCGGTATGCCGGTGATGAACGGCGTGCTGGCGGTCGAGCGCATCGAGGATGCAGAAGTACGCGCCGGTGGCAGCCACGGCAACAAGGGCGAAGAAGCTGCATTGGTCGCCATCGAGATGGCGCAGCTGCTGGAGCAATTGCCATGAATCGCCACCCCCGCAAGGATGGCCGTCGTGATGGCGTCGACCCGGTCACCCGCGCGCGGGCGCGTCGCCGTGCGCTGCAGGCGGTGTATGCGTGGCAGATTTCGGGCGGGCTGGTGGAACAGATCATCGGCCAGTTCGCCCATGAGCAAGCCAAGGAGATCGCCGACCTGGAGTATTTCGACGACCTCGTTCGCGGCGTGGTCAAGCACCGCGCCAGCCTGGACGAAGCGTTGGTCGGTTATCTCGATCGTGCGGTCGAGGAAGTCGATCCGATCGAGCGTGCGGTCCTGCGCCTGTCGGCCTACGAACTGATCCACCGCCTCGACGTGCCGTACCGGGTGGTGTTGAACGAAGCCATCGAGATCGCCAAGCGATTCGGCTCCGAGCACGGCCACACGTACGTCAACGGCGTGCTGGACAAGGCCGCCACCGACTGGCGCGCCACCGAGTTCCGCGCCCCCAAGTGAATCTGCCGGTGGGAGCGGCTTCCAGCCGCGAGCTTTTGATCTTCTGCCTTGCGGTTCCTGTGTGGCTATATATCCAAGCCGTAAATTTCGCGGCTGGAAGCCGCTCCCACGAAGCCGCTCCCACGGGGCTGCTCCCAGGAGTGGAAGTATGCTGCGCCAATGAACAACGCTGAATTCGACTTGATCGACCGCATCCGCACGCGCGTCCGGGAACGCGACGACGTCGCGCTCGGCATTGGTGATGATGCCGCGCTGTTGCAGGTGCCGCCCGGCATGCAGTTGGTGGTAACCGCCGACACCCTCAATGCCGGCGTGCATTTCCCGCAGCTCACCGCAGCTGCCGATATCGGTTGGAAATCGCTGGCCGTGAACCTGTCGGATCTCGCTGCGATGGGCGCCGCGCCCGCCTGGTGCACGCTGTCGTTGTCGCTGCCGGAAGCCGACGGAACCTGGCTGGACGCCTTCCTCGATGGATTCCTGGAGCTTGCCGACCAGCACGCGGTATCACTTGTCGGCGGCGACACCACGCGCGGGCCGTTGTCGATCTCGGTCACCGCGATGGGCCTGCTTGAGACCGGCAGCGCCTTGCGCCGTGATCGCGCGCAAGCAGGCGATGATATCTGGGTAACCGGCACGCTGGGCGATGCGGCGGCGGCACTGGAGGCCGTGCTGGCCGGGGCGCAAACGTCCCCGTGGTTGCGCGCGCGGCTTGATCGGCCCACGCCGCGTATCGGTGCGGGGCGGAGGCTTTCGGGACTTGCCCACAGTTGCATCGACCTGTCCGACGGATTGCTGGCCGACCTGGGGCACCTGTGCGAGCGCAGCGGCGTGGGCGCGGAAATAGATTTGGGGAAATTGCCCATTTCCGTCGCTCTGGCGGCGCTGGACGCGACGGGTCGACCGCGTTGGCAAGCGTGTGGGGGTGACGACTACGAGTTATGTTTCAGCGCCTCGCCGCGCAACCGGGAATCCATCGTGCAGGCGCTCGATTCCATCGATGCTTGCGCAACCCGTGTCGGACGCGTCGTCGTCGGCCAGGGTGCGCGTGCTTTCGGTGCGGATGGCAACGAATGGATCCCGCAACGCCGCGGCTACCAACATTTCCCGTAGGAGCGGGCCTTGCCCGCGATGCTCTTGCGACGATCTGTCCGAAGGGCATCGCGCCCAAGGGACGCTCCTACCACCCAACCGTAGGAGCGGGCCTTGCCCGTGATGCTCTTGCGGCGATCTGTCCGAAGAGCATCGCGCCCAAGGGGCGCTCCTACACCACGCCACCCCGTAGGAGCGGGCCTTGCCCGCGATGCTCTTGCG
>JBDTPP010000003.1:0-54170 GCA_039932615.1 Pseudoxanthomonas sp. | reverse complement strand
CGCGATGAGTAGCGGTGCAGGTCTCACACCGACTCCCTCCTTTGGAAAAGGAGGGCTGGGGAGGATTTGCTCTTCGGACCGACGCCTGGAAGCAAGGGCAAAAGCAAATCCCCCTCAGCCCCCCTTTTGCAAAGGGGGCAGACAAGCACGGTGATCATTGGCCGTGCCGCGATCATGGCTCCCTCCTTTGAAAAAGGAGGGTTGGGGAGGATTTGCTCTTCGTGCCGATGCCCGGAAGCAAGGGCAAAAGCAAATCCCCCTCAATCCCCCTTTTGCAAAGGGGGCAGACAAGCAAGGCAATCGAGAGGTGGCGCGCGATCATTTCCGCGGCGCTTCCACCTTGGCCAGCAGCGCGTGCAGCGCGTCGTCGGGTGACTGGCCTTCGATCTGCAGCTCGGGGGACAGGGTGATGCGGTGGCGCAGCGCGGGTTTGGCGATGTCGCGCACGTCGTCGGGGGTGACGAAGTCGCGGCCCTGCAACACCGCCTGTGCACGGGCGGCACGGACCAGGGCAATGCTGCCGCGCGGACCGGCGCCGAGGGAGATGCCGGGCCACTTGCGCGTGGCGGCCACTATGCGCACCGCGTAGTCGATGACCTGTTCGTCCACGGCCACCATTGCCGTGCCCTGCTGCATGGCGACGATGTCGGCGGCGCCGAGCACGCGCTGCACCTTGGACAGGTCGAAATCGCCGGCACTGCGGCCCGTGGTGATGGCGTCGACCATGCGCTTCTCGTCAGCCAGGGCGGGATAGTCGATAAGGATTTTCAGCAGGAACCGGTCGAGCTGCGCTTCGGGCAACGGATAGGTGCCTTCCTGGTCCACCGGGTTCTGCGTGGCCATGGTCAGGAACGGCGGCGACAGTTCGAATGGTTTTCCCTCGATGGTGACCTGGCCTTCCTGCATCACTTCCAGCAATGCCGACTGGGTCTTGGCCGGCGCGCGGTTGATTTCGTCGGCCAGCAGCAGGTTGGTGAACACCGGGCCGCGACGGATCTTGAAACTCTCGGTCTTGGGGTCGTAGACCGCGTGGCCGCTGACGTCGCTGGGCATCAGGTCGGAAGTGAACTGCACGCGTGCGTAGTTGAGTTCCAGCGCCTGGGCCAGCGCGCGCACCAGCAGGGTCTTGCCGAGTCCGGGCACGCCTTCGATCAGCACATGGCCGCCGGCAAGCAGCGCGATCAGGATCTGGTCCAGCACCTCGGGCTGGCCGATGAAGGCCTTGGAGACTTCCTCGCGCACGGCGGCGGCGCGCTCGGCCAGCGCTTCGCCGGTAATGGCAGTGGTCGGCGCAGTTGCGGTTGCATCGTTCATAGACGGTTTCTCAGCTGGATCAAGGTGGAAATGCGGGCGCGGAAGGCGGTCTTGTCATGCGAAGGCGGTGCCTGCAGGGCGGTGCGCACCGCTTCGGCGGGAACGCCGAGGTGTTCGGCGATGGCGCCAATCTGCGACTCACCGCTGAGTGCCGCGGCAACCGGGTCGCGGCGACGCAGGCGGGCCAGGAAGGAACTGCGTACCGACGCATACAACAAGGCGCGCTTGTTGTAGCGGAACAGGTGCTCGCCGCTGGCACGCACGTGTTCCAGCAGCGAGCGACGCTCGCCCGCGGGCGCGGGCCGCAGCGGGCCGAAGCGCTGCATGCGCAGCCACAACCACGCCAGCAAGGCCAGCAGCAACGGCGCCCAAACCGGCCAACCGCGCTGCAGGACCGTGCGCCACAGCGACGGCATCTGCGCCGCATAAACCAGGTGCACGGTGCCGTGGCCATAGTTGGGTGCCAGCACTTGCCGCGCCAGGGCGCGATGCGGGCCGTCGCGCAGGCCGCCGGAAAGCGGGTCCCCTTCCGGCGCAAAAAGATTGGCGCCCTGCCGGTTGCCGTTGTTGGTCAGGAAATCGAAATCCGCCAGCACGTCAACATGGCCTTCGCCGTGGGCCAGGCGCGCGTATACGTAAGCCGCCTGCAGGTCGCCCCAGGACAGTTCCGGTTCGACCTGGTTGAAGAAGAAACGACGGCCGCGGCAGAACTCGATGTGTTCCTCTTCGCCTCGTACCTGCAGCGGCGCGCAGGCCGGCGCATCGTCGGTCAGCAATACATGCAGCGCTTCCAGCAACGGCACGCTGGTTTCCTTGTTGCGGCTGCCAGTCGGCGGCGTGCGCAGCACCAGATGGCCGCCCGCGGCCACCCATTCCAGCAAGCGGCGCGAATCGACCGGGTTCATCGTCCGCGGATCGTTGAGGATCAGCAGGGTGTCGCGCTTGCCCAGTTGCGCGTTGGACAGATTCAGGCGCTGGCGCGAATCAACTTTGATGTGATCGGCCTGCAAGGTTTTCTTCAGTGCATACAGCGGGTTGTAGCTGGCTTCGCCGCGCGGCGGCAAGGCGATCTGCTTTTCCACTTTCTCGTAGGTGTGCAGGAACCAGCCAACACCTGCCGCGATCAGGCCCGCGCCGAGCAACACGATCAGGGCGATGCGCGCGCTGCTACCGAGGCGGCTCATGCAGGCCACCGATAGCGTTGCTGCAGGGTCGACACCAGGTCGTCGAACTCTTCCGCCGCCGGCAACTGCTGCGCATAAGCCGCGTACTGCCAGACCCGGACCATGCGCGCGAACAGATTGCGGTCCTCGCCATCGGGCATGCGCCGCGAGGCGCGCAGGCATTCGGATTCGGTCGCGCCCGGCACCAGGGCCACGCCCGCGCGTTGGGCCATGGTTTCCACGCTGGCCCGGTACAGCAGCGCCAGCGCATGCCGCGGCTTGCCTTGCGCCCACAAGCGGCGCGCTGCCGTGGGCACATCGTCCGGCAGGGTTTCCGGCAGCGACAGCGCTTCGGATTCCACTTCCGCGGGCAATGGCTTGTGCCGGCGCATCGAAGCGCGCATCCACGGCAGCCAGTAACGCATCGAAACCAGCAACAGCACGATCAGGATCCCGACCACGATCCACAGGCCCCATTCGGCGATGAAGGCGAACACCGCGCCGATGCCGGACAGCCACGACAGGTCGGTTTTGCCGGGTTCCTTCGGCTGGGTCTTGTCGCGCTTCTCCCAGGTGGTCTGCTTGCGCTTGCTGTCGAGCAAAGGGTCCCGATAGGCCTGGTCCACGGCCTTGCGGAAAGCCGCGTCGTCAGCGCGTTTTTCACCGAATATTTCCGCGAGGGTCGTGACCGACTCCGGCGGTGGTCCTTTTTCCTGCCCCTGCGCCGGTAAGTGGATCGTCGCGCCCAGCAACGCCAGCGCCAGGGCGAACGAGGTCGCGGCCACCGTCAGTCGCGAACGCAGTTTGCGAAAGGCGATTTCGACATCCCAGGCTTCTATCTGGGTGCGGCGGTTGAGGTACAGACCGAAGCCCGCGCCAACGAAGAACGGCTCGATGACCGAAACCGCGATCCAGGCGAACAGATTGCAGGCCAGCTGCACCCACCAAGGCAGGTGTTCGGTGATCAGCGCCCAGCCTGCGCGCATGGTTTCCGGCAGCTCATCGATCGGCAGGAACATCAGGATCGAGGCGATGCAGGCGAAGAACAGCGACGCCTCGAAATTGAGGCAGACCAGGGTAAGCAGCGCGGCGTTGCCATAGACCGCGCCGCCGAGCACGCGCCGGCGTTCGCGCAGACGGGCGCTATGCACGCCTTCCAGCAAATCGATCGGCAGGAACAGCGAACGCGCCGGGCTGAGGCGTCGCCAAGTCAGGTAATGCAGCAGCGGTTTCCAGCCCCAGCGCAGTTGTGCGGCCAGGGTCTCGCCAAGCATCGGTGTCGCGCCGAAGGTGGCGCGCGAGATCACGAACAGCGGGATGCGGTCGAAGGCCGGCTTCAACCACCACATCAGGAATCCGGCCAGCCACAGGTTGTCGATCCACCAGGTCGCGGCATTCAGGGCGACAAACACGGGCAGGGTCAGCAGCAGCCAAGGCTTCCAGATCGCCGCCGCGTGTCGGCGGACCAGTGCGGTGCCGAGCTCGACCGCTTCCCAGGCCGAACGCTCGCGCAAGTGCACGGTCATCTGCTCAAGACGCATCGGCGTCTCCGGGCCAGTGACCTGCAGACGGGTCGCCTGCGGGCCGGTTGCGCCCGCCGCGCCACAGCCACAGCAGCACCAGCGTCCACAACACGCCCGACACGCTGAACTTGATCACGCCCGGAATCGATTGGGTCGACGACCAGAACGCCTCGATGAAGGCGGCGACCAGCAGCATGAAGGCCACGCCCAGGCACAGCTTGGCGCCCTTGATCCCGGCGACCACCAGCGCGTCGACGCGCCGGCGCCGTCCCGGCGCAATGACGTTGAGTCCCAGCTGCAGGCCGGCGCCGCCGGCAATCACTATTGCGGTCAGCTCGAATGGCGCGTGCCCGGCGACAAAGCGCCACAGCGGATCACCGGAACCGATCTGCTGCAGGTGGCCGAAAGTCGCGCCGATGCCGATGCCATTGGCAATGAGCACCACCACCGAGCCCACGCAGAAGATCAAACCGCTGGCGAAGGTCTTCAGGCCGATGCTGATGTTGTTCATGATGTAGTAGCCGAACATCTGCCAGTCACTGCCGCTGTCGCGGCCGAGCCGGCTGTGTTCGGCGGCAGGGTCGAAACTGCGTTCGGCCTGGGCGATCTGCGCCGGGTCCATGATTCCGTGGATGAGTTCCGGATACCACTGCAGCAGCACGAACATGGTCACCAGCGGGACCACGAACAAGGCGGTCGCGGCCCACATGGCGCCGGCTTCGCTGCGCACCAGGCGCGGGAAATCGGCGAGCAGGAATTCCACCGCGCGCTGCCAGCGTGGCGGCGGCGTGCGATAGAGCAGGTTGTGCCCGCGCTGCATCAGCGCCTGCAGGCGCGCGGTGACCACCGGGCTGTAGCCGCGCTTGCGGGCGAGCGCGAGTTGTTGGCACAGGCGCCGGTAGCGTGCGGGAATATCCTCGTCGCCGATCTCGCCGGTATTGCGCTCGGCCCCGGCCTTGCGCGCATCGCCACGGGTTTCCAGCCAGTGCTCGAAGGCCTGCCATTCACGCTGGTAACGGGCGACGAACTGTTCCTGCCTCATCGCCGCGCCTCCGTGGTTTGTGGGAGCGGCTTCCCGCCGCGAGCCTTTGATCCTGTTGTTGCAGTTGCGGGTCCGGGGAAGAAAGAACCAAGGCAAGAGCTCGCGGCGGGACGCCGCTCCCACAAAAGCCGCTCCCACGGTCGCAGGACCATGCTCATCGCCGCCCCAGCAACCAGTTGGCCATGCCGTACAGGCGCAACACACCGGCCTGGCCGCGGGCGCCGGTCAGCGGTTCGGCCAGGTCGGCCACTTCCACCTGGCGCGCGGGCGTCAGCAACGGTGCACGTTCGCCAAAGGCGACCACCGCCCTCTGTTCGCCCGGCAGCAGCGCCTGGCTCGGCGCCCACACCGCATTGATCGGGGCGGGTGCGTGCTCGCGTTCGCGCGCGTCATGCACCACCAAGGTGCCCGCGACCAGGTCGCCGAGGCGGCGGCCGTAAGGGTCGGCCAGGCTGGCGATCAATCCGGTGGCGTAGCCAAACGGCAGCATGTCCACGGTGCGCAGCAGGTTGCGGGTAATCGAGGCCAGCCAGCCGACCGGCGCGCCGTCGCGCGCGACCACGCGCAGGCTCATCGCCTTCTTGCCGGGAGTCTGTCCGTTCCAGACCGCCTCGAGCACGATCGGATAGCCCCAGAACACCAGGAAGTAGGCGACCAGGTACAGACCCATGCCGGCCGCGCCCAGCAACCCCAGCACCATGCCCAGCAACATCAGGATGCCCAGGCGCAGGGCCAGGTCGATGACCCAGGCAACGGCGCGCGGCACCGGCCCGGCGGCCGGCAAGTGCAGGGCCACGCCCTCGGGCGTGATCACCTCGCGATAGGTATCCAGCATCAGGCGCGCACCGTGCGCCGGTCGGCTCCCGTGCGGATCCAGGCATGCGCCGCCGACAGCAAGGGCTGGTGTCCCGGCCGTGGGGCGTTTCTGCGCGCCTTGCGCGATTCCTGTTCCATATCCCTGTCGACACGATCCCCGTCAGTGCGACTTTAGCGACGAAATCGCCGATTGCCCAGCACGATTAAACTGTCACCGTCATGCATACCCAATCCTTCAAGTGCCGCGGCCGTTGCGCCGCCTGCTGCATCGCGCCGTCGATCACTTCGCCGATTCCCGGGATGCCGCAGGGCAAGCCGGCGGGGGTGCCATGCGTGCAGCTCGACGAACAACTGCGCTGCAGGCTGTTCGGTAAACCGGAGCGGCCGGCGGTCTGCGTTTCCCTGCGGCCGTCGATGGAGATGTGCGGGAGCAATCGCGTTGAGGCGTTGATGTTCCTCACCACCCTGGAAGCAGCGACGCAACCCGCGTAGCAGCGCGCCATGGGCGCGAGCTCTCAGGATCCGATCGCAAAAAAAACCGGGAGCTCGCGCCCATGGGGCGCTCCTACGTTGCGGTGAGGTACTGGTCCTTGAGGCGCACATAATGCTGCGCCGAATACAGCAGGCTCTCGATTTCCTTGTCGCCCAGCTTGCGCACGAAGCGGCCGGGATTACCCAGCCAGAGTTCGCCTTCGCCGACCACCTTGTCCGGGCCGATGATGGCGCCGGCACCGATGAACCCATGGGTCATTACTTTCGCCCCATCCAGGATGCAGGCCCCCATACCAATGAGGCAGCGGTCGCCGATGCTGCAGGCATGGATGATCGCGCCGTGGCCAACGGTGACGTCCTCGCCGATCAGGGTCGGATAGCCGGCCTGGTTGTAGGGACTGTGGTGGCTGACATGGATGATGCTGCCGTCCTGCACGTTGGTCCGCGCGCCGATGCGGATGAAGTTCACATCGCCGCGGATGATGGTGCCGGGCCACACCGAAACATCGTCGCCCAGCTCCACGTCGCCAATGACGGTAGCGGCCGGGTCCAGGTAAACACGCTGGCCCAGGGTGGGAAGCCGGCCAAGATAGGGGCGAAGTGCGGTCATCCTCGCATTGTAATGGGCAGGCCGCTGGAGCCCGGACTACACTGCAGCGTATGGACACTTCAGCCGACACCTCGACCACAGAACTCCAGCCTACCGTGGCCCGCCTGCGCGCTGCCTGGCAAGCCAGGCGTCCCGACTTCGATCAGCGCCGCAATGACCTGCAGCGGCTGCGCGATGCACTCAAGCGCCGACTGGAGGAAATGGCAGAGACCATTTCGACCGACTTCGGCCAGCGGTCCCGCCATGAATCCCTGATCGCCGACGGCATGACCGTGCTCAATGAAATCGACCACCTGCGCAGCCACCTGCGTCGCTGGATGAAGCCCCGGCGCGTGGGCGTGGGCTGGCGCTTCTGGCCGGCGCGCGCCGAGATCCGTTCCGAACCGGTCGGCGTGGTCGGGGTGATCGCGCCGTGGAACTATCCGGTCAACCTGGCCCTGATTCCCCTGGCCACCGCGATCGCCGCCGGCAACCACGTCTACCTGAAACCTTCCGAGCACACACCGAACACCACCAGCTTCCTGCGCAGCCTGCTGGCCGAAGTGTTTCCCGCCGACCGAGTCGCGGTTGCGGCCGGTGGTGCGGAAGTCGCTGGTGCCTTCGCCGCGCTGCCCTTCGACCACCTGGTGTTCACCGGTTCGACGGCGGTCGGGCGCAAGGTCATGGCCGCGGCGGCGCCGAATCTCACCCCGCTGACCCTGGAGCTTGGCGGCAAGTCGCCGGCGATTGTCTGCGCCGATTTCCCGCTGGAACAGGCGGCGGCTCGGCTGGCCACCGGCAAGTGGTTCAACGGCGGCCAGACCTGCATCGCTCCGGACTATGTGCTGATCGACGAAGGCCGTGCGCCCGCGCTGGCCGAGGCCCTGCGCGAACAAGTGCGCGCCCGTTACGGCACCCTGGCCGACTCGGCCGACTACACCCGCATCATCAACGACGGCCAGTACGCACGCCTCGAAGGTTACCTGGAAGACGCGCGCGCGCGCGGCCTGCAGGTGCTGCCGCTGGGCGAAAACGGCAAGTCCGGCGAACGCCTGTTCGCGCCGACCGTGGTGCTGGAACCCGGCGACGATGCCAAGGTGATGCAGGAAGAAATCTTCGGACCGATCCTGCCGATCAAGTCCTACCGCAGCCTCGACGAGGCCATCGCCTACGTCAACGCGCACGACCGGCCGCTGTCGCTGTATCCCTTCAGCCACGATCGCGGCAACGTGGAGAAGATCCTGCGCAACACCCTGGCCGGCGGCGTCACCGTCAACGACACCGTGCTCCATTTCGGCATCAACAACCTGCCCTTTGGCGGCATCGGCCCCAGCGGCATGGGCGCCTACCACGGTCGCGCCGGCTTCGACGCCTTCAGCAAGGCCCTGCCGATCCTGTGGCAGCCGCGCCGCGCCGGCAGCGACATGCTCAAGCCGCCGTATTCGAAGGTGGCGAAGTTCATCGACTTCATCATTCGCTAGGCACCCGGCCGGTGGGAGCGGCTTCCAGCCGCGAGCTCCTGCGTTCAAGATTGGCAGCTCGCGGCTGGAAGCCGCTCCTACGGAATCCCGCCATGAAGATCGCTTCCTGGAACGTCAACTCGCTCAACGTGCGCCTGCCGCACCTGCTGCAGTGGCTGGGCACGTTCGCACCGGATGTGGTCGGCATCCAGGAAACCAAGCTGGAAGACCACAAATTCCCGGACACCGCGCTGGCCGAGGCGGGCTACCGCAGCGTCTTCGCCGGGCAGAAGACCTACAACGGCGTGGCCATCGTCTCGCGCCTGCCGATCGACGACGTGCAGATCGGCATTCCCGACTTCGAGGACGAACAGAAGCGCGCCATCGCCGCGACCGTGGGTGGGATCCGCATCGTCAACCTGTACGTAGTCAACGGCCAGGATGTGGGCACCGACAAGTACGCCTACAAGCTGCGCTGGCTGGAAGCCGTGCATGCGTGGCTGGAGGACGAGCTACGGCTGCATCCGAAACTCGTGGTGCTGGGCGACTTCAACATCGCGCCCGACGACCGCGACGTGCATGATGCCGCAGTGTGGAACGATGACCACATCCTCACTTCCACCGCCGAGCGCGAAGCGCTCAAGCGCCTGTACGCACTTGGCCTGCACGATGCCTATCGCCTACACCATGAAGAGGGGGGAGTGTTCAGCTGGTGGGACTACCGCATGGCTGGCTTTCGCCGCGACCTGGGCCTGCGCATCGACCTCACCCTGGTCTCGGAAGCCTTGCGCGAACAGGTAAAGACAGCCGACATTGATCGCGAACCGCGCACCTGGGAACGCCCCAGCGACCACACGCCGGCATGGGTGCAACTGGCGCAATGACGCCGCTGGCGATGGCCGTATCTCGACGGTACCTCCGTTAAGCAGAGACTGTTGCAGGGAATAGCGAGAAGCAGATGTCGTTGCGTTCGAGCGTCAAGGCAAGCGAACTGATCCGGAAGACCGCCGCCATCGCCAGCGGGGTCGCAGCCCCTCAAGCAGCCGATGTCGATGCCAATAGCCGGTTCCCGGCGGACACCTTGTCCGCACTGCGCAAGGAGGGCTTGCTCTCTGCCGCGGTACCCCAGGCCTATGGCGGAGCGGGCGCGAGCATGCTCGAACTGGGCACGCAATGCGCAACATTGGCGATGGGCTGCAGCGCCTCGGGCATGGTCCTGGCCATGCACCATATCCAGGTGGGTTGCATCGCGCGACACGCGCAGGGCGTGCCCTATTTCGAAAACTACATGCGCCGGAACCTGGTCGCCAACCAGGAGCTGGTGGCGTCGATCACCTCCGAAAACGGCACCTTCGGCGACACCCGCTCCAGCGTTTGCGCGGTCCGTGTCGATGGCGAGCGGATGTCGCTGGACAAGGATGCCACCACCGTCTCCTACGGCGCGCATGCCGATGCGCAGCTGGTGACCTGCCGCCGCGACGCCGATGCGGCCGCGGGGGACCAGGTTCTGGTGCTGTTCGAGAAAGGCGACTACACCCTGGAGCAGTCGGGTACATGGGACACCCTGGGCATGCGCGGCACCTGCAGCCCGGGTGCGAAATTCAGCGGCCACGGTAATGCCGTGCAGATCGTGCCCGGCAGCTTCGCCGATTCGTCCGCGCAGACGATGGTCCCGTACTCGCACATCCTGTGGTCGGCGCTTTGGTCCGGTATCGCCGCGGATGCACTGGGACGCGCCGCCGAATTCGTCCGCGCCGGCGCGCGCAAGAATCCCGGCTCGGTACCGCCGAATGCGGTGCGCCTGGCGCGCGCCAATGTCGAGCTGCAGGCGATGCGCCACAACTGGGAATCCTGTGCGCTCGAATTCGATGAGCTCGCGGCCAGCGACGGCCCGGCGTCGCGCGAGGAGCTGGGCTC
Organism: Pseudoxanthomonas sp.; assembly: GCA_039932615.1. Classification (GTDB taxonomy): domain Bacteria; phylum Pseudomonadota; class Gammaproteobacteria; order Xanthomonadales; family Xanthomonadaceae; genus Pseudoxanthomonas_A. The sequence goes on along the minus strand of JBDTPP010000003.1, from coordinate 43,854 downwards.
GATGGCCTGGGCGCTGAAGATGAACCAGCTGAAGATGGCCTGTTCCGAAATGGCCCCGCGCCTGTGCCATGAAGCGCTGCAAATCATCGGCATCCTGGGCTACAAAAACGACTCGCCCTTCAGTATTGGTCGCCATTACCGCGATGTATTGTCCGCTTCGCTGATGGTGGCCAACGAGCGCATCGCCGGCAAGAGCGCCTCCATGTTGCTGGTATTCAAGGACAATTGACCATGACGGCAACCGCATACGATTCCGTTGAATTCCACGCTGGCCTGGTCAAGCATGGCCTCATCATCCCCAGCGGCGTGCAGGGAGTGTTTGGTCGCGGCCCCGTCTTCGAGCACGTCCTGGAGCGCTTCGACGCCCTGGTCATGGAGCTGGCCAAGGACGATGGCGCCAGGACGATGATGTTTCCGCCCGTCATCAGCCGCCAGCTGCTGGAAAAGTCCGACTACCTGGACAGCTTCCCGCACCTGGCGGGGACGATCTTCAGCTACTTCGGCGATGAAATCGGTGCGCGCGAAATGAGTCGCCGTATCCATTGCTGCGAACCCTGGTCCGATCTTCAGGAAATCACCCAGGTCGCCCTGACCCCGGCCGCCTGCTATCCGGTGTATCCCACCTTCACCGGCACCGCGCCTGCCGACGGCCACCTGGTGACGATCATCAACTGGGTCTATCGGCACGAGCCTTCCATAGAACCGACCCGGATGCAGAGCTTCCGTATCCGTGAGTTCGTGCGGTGCGGCACGCCCGACCAGGCAGTGGAATGGCGCGACATGTGGCTGCAGCGCGGTCTCGACCTGCTGGCCTCGCTGGCATTGCCGGCGCAGGCGGATGTGGCCAATGATCCGTTCTTCGGCAGGGGCGGACGCATGTTGGCAGCCAACCAGAAATCGCAAAAGCTGAAATTCGAGATCCTGGTACCGGTGATCTCCACCGAGAAGCCGACGGCAGTCTGTTCCTTCAACTTTCACGAAGATCATTTCGGGCTGGCATTCGACATCAAGACCCAGGACGGCGCGGTGGCCAATACGGCTTGCCTGGGCTTCGGCCTGGAACGCGTGGTCATGGCGCTGCTGCAGACCCATGGATTCGATCCCGCCAGCTGGCCGTCGCAGGTCCGCGCCAAGCTCTGGGACTGAACCATGGCGAAGGTGCTGGCCCTCGATGCGGCGAATTACCCGCGGCACCCACTGCACGATGAGGCGCGACTGTGGGTGGAGAAGAACTGCTACGTCGATGTCTGGCTGGAACTGGTGCATGCGCTGGGCTGCGACCCGATGGCCATGCTTCCGTTCGTGGTCGCGATTGATTTTGAAGGCGACCAGTGGACATTCTTCAAGCCGCCGCACGAGGAAATGCGCGACCTGTACGCCATCGACGTGCAGGAACTCAATTGCTGGCGACCGCTGCTGGAGCATGCCGAAGAGCACCTCGGCGCCGGCCGGCTGATCTCGGCCGAAGCCGATGCGTTCTGGCTGCCCGATACCTCGGGCACCGACTACCGTACCCAGCACGTCAAGTCGACCATCGTGCTCAACGAGGTCGACGCAGCCAATAAACGGCTCGGTTATTTCCACAATGCCGGCTATTTCGTGCTGGAGGGCGAGGATTTCGACCGTACGTTCCGCATCGATGTCGAGCCGGACCCGACCTTCCTGCCGCTGTTCGCGGAGCTGGTGCGCACTGACCGCCTGGTGCGCTCGGCGTCCTCAACGCTGGTGGCGCAATCGCGCCAGTTGCTGTCACGCCACGTGCAGCGCATGCCCGCAGACAACCCGGTCGAGCGGTTTGCGCGGCGGTTCGAGCGCGACCTGCCCGACCTGCAGGCACGCGGGCTGGGCCACTACCACGCCTGGGCTTTCGCCACCTTGCGTCAGTTGGGATCCGCTTCGGAACTGGCCGCGCTCTATTTGCGCTGGTTGGCGGGCAGCGGCGTATGGGCCGATGATGCCGGCCGCTATGCACCCGCGGTCGAGGCCTATGAACGAATCTCGGCGGGCACCAAGACCTTCATTCTCAAGGCGGCCCGCGCAGTCAACAGCGGTCGTGCCCTGGATGCCAGGCCGATCATGGACGAGTGGTCAGCCGCGTGGGAGCAAGCGCGGGACGCGCTGGCCGGGACGTTCGACGGAAATTGATGCGATGAGCCAGACGATTTCCCCACCACGACTCGGCGTCGGCATTGACCTGGTGCGCATCAGCAGCATCCGTGAATCCATGGACTCGTTCGGCGAGGCCTTCATGCGCCGCATCTATACGACCGATGAAATCGCCTATGCCTGCTCCGCGCCGGCCTGCGCGGCCGAGCGGCTGGCCGCACGTTTCGCCGCGAAGGAAGCTACCAGGAAAGCCCTGCGCCTGGACGGTGTCGGGTGGCGCGATATCGAAGTCCGGCGCCTGCCGGACGGTGCCTGCGAACTGCTGCTGCACGGCGATGCACGAGCGGCGGCCAACGGCCGCACGCTTGCCCTTTCCATGAGCCATGATGGCGACCACGCCACCGCAATAGTGATTTCCCTATGACCGACGCTTCAATAATTACTTCAAAAGTCCGCGAGATCCTGGTGCAGCATGGTCGTCTCAACAGCGATGCAGCCACGCTTGCCGAAGGCGCCGACCTCTACCAGGCCGGGATGACTTCCCACGCCAGCGTCAATGTGATGCTGGCGCTGGAAAGCGGCTTCGATGTCGAGTTCCCCGACAGCATGCTCAAGCGCAGCGTGTTCGAGAGCATTGATGCGATCTCGGCGGCAATTGAAGAGCTGACTGCGGGCCAGTGACGTGAGCGGCCGGGTGCGAAGCGTCAGCGCGAACGTCCGCACCCTGCTGGATGCTTGCTGGGAAGTCGCCGCGGCGCCGGCAGGTTCCACGCCCGCAGACCTTGTCGATTGCAGTTGGCATGCCGCACGCGTCCCCGGCACGGCGGCGGATGCCTTGCGCAGCGCCGGCCTATGGTCGTTCGACAACGAACGCGATTTCGATGCGGAGGACTGGTGGTGGCGATTGCGTTTTCGCGCCGACCACGGCCCGGCGACTCTCGGGTTTGATGGCATCGCCACGCTGGCCGAGGTCTGGCTCGACGGCCAACGGATATTGGACAGCGACAACATGTTCGTCGCACATGCCGTCCCGGTCACCTTGTCCGGTACGCACGAGCTCCTGATCCATTGCCGTTCACTTGCCAGAGCGCTGGCGGAAAAGCGGCCCCGGCCCGGCTGGCGCGTACCCATGCTGGAATCACAGCAGTTGCGTTGGGTACGCACGACTTTGCTCGGGCGTACGCCGGGATGGTCGCCTCCCTGCGCGGCCGTCGGCCCCTGGCGCGATGTCTGGATCGAACAGGCAGCGCTACCCCTGGGTGCCATCTCCGTCGACAGCAGTGTCGATGGCACGACCGGTGCAGGGCTATGCGAAATAGCCGCCGAGCTGGGCGAGGCGGTGGCCAGTGCGCGCGTGGTCCTGTCCCGCGGTGCGCAACGTGTCACCGCCGACCTGAAATGCATCGATGGCTGTTGGCGCGCGACGGCAAACGTCGAGCAACCGGCGCTGTGGTGGCCGCATACCCACGGCGACCCCGCGTGCTATGGCGTCTGCCTGGAAGTGTTCTTGCAAGGCGCCTCGCAACCTGGCCCGATCGTCGTCGAGCTGGGGAGTACCGGTTTCCGCACCCTCGAAATAGATCGCGAGGGCGGTGATTTTGCCGTGCACGTTAACGGGGTCGAGGTCTTCTGTCGCGGCGCCTGCTGGACGCCTCTCGATATCGTGTCGCTCTGCACCACGCCCGATGTCCTTCGCGCCGCGCTGCAGCAGGTTCGCGAGTCCGGAATGAACATGCTGCGTGTCAGCGGCACCATGGTCTACGAGGACGATGCCTTCCTCGATGCGCTGGATGCCGAGGGCATCCTGCTGTGGCAGGACCTGATGTTCGCCAACATGGATTACCCGCAAGACCCGGCGTTCAATGCCAGCGTATCCCTGGAAGTGCAGCAGCAGCTTGCACGCCTGCGTGGACGTCCCTGCCTTGCCCTGGTCTGCGGCAACAGCGAAGGCCGGCAACAGGCCGCCATGTCCAGCACCTCGCGCGAACGCTGGGCGATGCCGCTATTCGATACGCAGCTGGCCGGCTTCACCGATGCCATCGGTGCACATTACATTCCATCAAGCGCACAAGGCGGTGCGTTTCCCCATGCCGCCAATGTGGGCACTTGCTCGTATTACGGCGTGGGCGCCTATCTTCGCCCATTCGAGGATGCGCGCCACTCCAACGTGCGTTTCGCATCCGAGTGCCTGGCGTTCGCCAACATTCCCGAAGCCACAGGCTTGCCCGTGGCGGCGTCATTGCGCGTGCATCACCCGCTCTGGAAGCGTCGGGCGCCACGTGACCTGGGTGCGGGCTGGGATTTCGACGACGTGCGCGACCATTACGTGGAGCTGTTGTACGAAACCGATGCCACGCGCTTGCGGGTCTCCGATCATGACCGCTACCTTGCGCTGGGTCGTGCGGCAACCGGCGAAGCGATGGCGCGGGTGTTCGCCGAGTGGCGGCGCGTGCGCTCACCCACGCGCGGTGGCCTGGTCTGGTTCCTGCGTGACCTGTGGCCGGGTGCGGGCTGGGGGCTGGTCGATGCCCATGGCGCGGCAAAGCCATGCCTGCACGCGCTACGCCGCGTACTTGCGCCGCAGGCGATCACGATCATCGACGAAGGCGTCAACGGGCTTGCCCTGCATGCCTTCAATGACGGCCCGGATATCTTGCAGGCCCGGATCGAGCTGTCGCTCTATCGGGATGGCGATATTCGCACGGGCACCGGTACGCGCGTCATTCCGCTCCCGGCGCATGGCGCGATCGAGCTTGCGGCAACGGACTTTTTCGATGGATTCGTCGACCTTTCGTTCGCCTACCGGTTCGGCCCACCCGTCGCGGACGTCGTGCACGCCACGTTGTGGCTCGATGACCGCCTGGTTTCAGACGCGTTCTGGTTTCCGGCCGGAATGGCGTGTCTGGGCACTGGCGATATCGGGCTGGAAAGCGCCCTGGCTGCCGGCGAGTCCCGCGATGACTTCCTGCTGACCGTAGGCAGCCGCTGTTTCGCCCATTCGGTCTGCATCGAGGCCGCCGGCTTCGTGGCCGAGGACAATGGTTTCCATCTCGCCCCCGGGCAGTCACGCCAGCTGCGGCTGCACCGCGCCGCAGAACATGGGCGAACGCCACGCGGCACTGTGACCGCGTTGAATTCAAGTACTGGCGCAAGGTTCGCATTGCAATGAATGGCCCTTCCACACTGCAGGTGAACGCCATGCCGGAACAAGTACCGCGATATGGGCCAGATGTCGCACAAGCCGGGTTCATTGGTGACGCCAGTCGCCCCTGCTTCGCCTGGTTGCACCGTCCGGCATCCGCCAACGGTGTCGGCCTGGTCATCGTGCCGCCGTTTGGATTCGAAGCCGTATGCGCGCACCGCAGCATGCGTCACCTTGCCGAGCAGGCGGCGCAGGCCGGCATCACCGTCGTCCGCGTGGACCTGGACGGCACCGGCGACAGCGCCGGTGATGATCGCGATAGCGCACGCTGGAATGCCTGGTTGTCGAGCATCGATGATGCCTGCGCCTTGCTGCGTGAGTCAGGGGCCCGGCATCTTGTATTGGCGGGTATTCGGCTGGGTGCCACGCTGGCCATGCAGGCGGCCTTGCGTCGCAACGACATTGATGGGCTGGTGGCCATTGCAGTGGCAGCCAACGGCAAGGCTTATCTGCGTGAAGCGCGATTGCTGCAGATGGCCCTGGACCTGGCGCCAGCCCCGGCATCGACCGTAGCCGACGGCAACCCCGAGATCGCCGGGTTCGCCATCACCGAGGAAACGCGTGCCGCGATTGCCGCGATCGACCTGATGGCGATGCACGCACGCCCGGCACCGGCGATACTGTTGATAGATCGCGATGATTTCCCCGCACAGGACGAGCTTGCAAGCCACCTGCGCACGCTCGGTGCCGCGGTCGAGCAACAATCGCTGCCCGGCTTTGTCGAGATGATGCTGGATCCGCACCGCAGTAGTGTTGCGGAGCGGATCATCGATGCCAGCGTGGCCTTCATCGAAAGTATCGCCGCGCCAGCATTTCCCGATGCCGAGCCTGGACCCGTGATTGCGTTCCCAACCGGTGCGCGCGTCGAACAAGCGGGATGCGTGGTGGTGGAAGAGGCGATCAATCTCGACCGCTACCTGTTCGGCGTCGTCTCAAAACCCCAGTCGGGGAATACCGGTCGCGCGGTAATCCTGCTCAATGCTGGCGCAGTGGGTCGGATCGGGCCGAACCGCATGCACGTAACGCTCGCACGCCGGCTTGCAGCACGTGGTGATCTTGCGTTGCGGCTGGATCTTTCGGGCATGGGCGATAGTCCGCCGCGCCCTGGCGCCGACGAGAATGTCGTTTATAGCGAACACTCTGTGGCCGATGTCGGCGTCGCAGTAGCCTGGGCACGCACGCAGGGCGCGACCGAAGTGGTGGTGGTGGGGCTCTGCTCGGGCGCGTATCACGCCTGTCGCGCCGCATTGGTGGGTCCGGGCATAGATCAGGTGGTGATGATCAACCCACTGACCTTCTACTACCTGCCAGGCATGCCACTCGAGCTTTCCGCATTTCGCGTGACCGCGGAGGCGCGCCGCTACGGCACGTCGGCCCGCAGCGCGGCGTCCTGGAGGAAGCTGCTTCGCGGCGAAGTTCGGGTAGGCCGTGTGGCAGGCATCCTGGCAAGGCGCGTCCATGACAAGGTCCAACATCGCTTTCGTGACCTGCTGCGACGGTCTGGCAAGCGCTTGGATAACGACCTAGGTAGCGACTTGCTGACGCTCGCGCAGCGAGGCACCAGCATCGGTTTCATTTTTTCCGCTTCCGATCCGGGGCACGCGATGCTGATGGAGCAGGGTGGCGCGGTCGTCGGCACGCTAATGGAACATGGCGATCTGACCCTTCGGATAATCGAGGGTGCGGACCACACCTTCACCCCGCTGTGGTCACAACCTGTCCTGATCGAAATGATCCTGCAGATCATCCCGGGCCTGGTTGGCGTGTGAATGCCCCGTCCGGCCCCGCACTGAAAGATGCCGTGCGCGGCCACCTGCCGGCACTGGACGGATTGCGCGGTGTTGCGATCCTGTTGGTCCTGCTGCATGCCTTTGATGTGTTCGGACCGGCCCCTGCGGTCGCACACCTCGCAGGCATCGTTCTGGACGTGGGCTGGATCGGAGTACAGCTTTTCTTCGTGTTGTCCGGCTTCCTGATCACCGGCATCCTGCTAGACACACGCAGCTCGACGGGATGGTACAGACGTTTCTTCGTGCGCCGCATCTTGCGCATCTTCCCGCTGTACTTCGGCGTCCTCGCGATCGCTTTCCTGATACTTCCAGGCCTGGTCGCGCTGCCGCCCGGCCACGGCCTGCACCAGGCGTGGCTATGGACGTTCACCGAGAACTACACGGCTCCTTTCAATGGCGGCGAAAAGGCATTTCCACACTTCTGGTCGCTGTGCGTCGAGGAGCAGTTCTACCTCATATGGCCACTGGTTATCGCTCTGTTCGCGCGTTCCGGGACGATCGTCTTCAGTACGGCGCTGGTATTCATCGCCATTGCAGCGCGCGTATTCGTGCGTCAGCATTTCGGTGATCCTACGGGCATCGATGCCACCTACGTATTCACGCCATGCCGGATGGACGCACTGGCTATGGGAGCGATGGCAGCAGCGCTTGTGCGTGGCGAGCGGGCGGCGCGCTGGATTGCTTCGCGCCCACCAGGTTTGCTGGCGTGGTCGGGCGCGGGAATCGTGATTGCGGGCCTGCTGTACGGTCGGTTGCAGCGCACGGGCGTGCAGATGCAGGGAGCGGGCTACACAGTGATCGCACTGGGTTTCGCAGTGGCCCTGATCGGTGTGTTGCGCACGGACCACCTCTGCGCGCGAATGTTGCAGCAGCCGGCATTGCGCCGTGTCGGCAAATACAGTTACGGCATGTACGTCTTCCATGCGCCCCTGCACCTGTTCGTCGGGTTGCCGCTGCTGGCGCGGATCGGCCAGGCGCCGGGACCGTTGCAGGCGGCGGTCTATCTATTGGCAGCTACCTTGGCGACCTATGCCGCGGGCGCCTTGTCGTATCACGCTTACGAACGCCACTTCCTGGCGTTGAAACCGGTCCTGGCACCCGCTGCATGATGGTGCAGCAAAAAAACATCGGCGGCGTTGAATGTGTGGCGATCGGCGACCCGGATGCCGCGCTGCAAGTAGTGCTGCTGCACGGCCGCATGATGAGTGGCGAAGACCTGGCCCCTTTCGGACAATCCCTGGGCATTCCGGCATATTTCGTGTTTCCTTCGGCACCGCTGGCCGTTGCGCCACACGGTCGCAGCTGGTGGCCAGTCGATTGCGAATTGGAAGCAGCCAGGCGCCAGGCCGGGCCGCTGGACCTTTACGCGCTGTGGCCCGAAGGGCGGGCACAGGCACGCGCGACCCTCGGCGCACTGCTGTCGGCGCTTCCCCCAGTCCGCAAGCGCGTGCTGGGCGGATTTTCACAAGGCGGCATGCTGGCCATGGACTATGTGCTGCAGGGCGCGCCTGCGCCCAGCTTGCTGGCGCTGCTTTCGTCTTCGCGCATCGCCTTCGATGACTGGCTGCCAAGATTGTCGCGACTGCAAGGCTTGCCGATGCTGGTTGCGCATGGACGCGATGATCTGGAACTGGCTTTCAGTGCGGGGGAGGCGCTCCGCGACGCTGCGGTGGCCGGAGGCGCGGCGGTTGAATGGCTGCCATTCGACGGGGGCCACGGCATTCCACTGGTGGTATGGCGGGCACTTCGCAGGCGAGCGCTGCAGCTGATCGACTGATCCGAGTCGTATCATGCAGTCGTGCAGACGAGCAAAGGCCCGGCAATGCCGGGCCTTTGCGGTGCCACGAACCATGGGTGCGTCTTGTTAGCGCACGCGGTCGCAGCGAAAGGTTTACCGCGCCTTGCCGCGGGTAAACAGGTTGACGATCAGCAGCAATACAACTGCGCCGATGAAAGCGGTGATCAGGAAGCCCACCGTGCCGCCCATGGCGAAGCCGAGCTGCGGCAGCAGCCAGCCGCCCAGGAAACCACCGATGATGCCGACGACAACGTTGAGGATGATGCCTTGCGAACCATCGCGCTTCATCACGATGCTCGCAAGCCAGCCTGCAATACCACCGACGATCAGATAAATCAGAAAATTCATCCAGTGTTCTCCTTTTTCATTTTTGGAAGGACGCTCCTGCGGTGCCGCAGGAACAGTTGGGACGTGCTTCTCAACTGGAACGATTTAAGTCTTCAATGCGTGAAGCCACTGTTAAACCCGCGTCCTGGTGGGGCCCTCTCCTTGTCTGGTTAGATAGCGCAAACCACCCGGGCTTGCACGCCGCCACGCAGCAGAAAGCCAGCTCGGGCTACATTGGGCCATGTCCAGTGCGCCGCCCACCCCCCCAGCACGCCTGTGGCTACTGCCCCATCCCCGCCGTGGGCGTGGCGAGCCCACGGCGCGCCCGATGCTGTGCGAGGCCTTGGCTTGCAGCGACGAACACCTGCCGCTGCACCGCAGCCAGCAGGGACGCCCGTTGCTGGGCCCGCCGTACGAACGCTTCGACACCGGCTGGAGCCACAGCGGCGATGCGCTGCTGCTTGCGCTGGGCGAATCCATCCAGCTTGGCGTGGATCTGGAACAGGTGCGCCCGCGCCCGCGAGCGCACGAACTTGCCCGGCGCTTCTTCCATGCCGACGAAGTGCACTGGCTGGAAACAGGCGAAGCCAGCGCCATGGAGTCTTCCTTCGTGCGCCTGTGGTGCGCCAAGGAAGCAGTGCTGAAGGCGCATGGCCAGGGCCTGTCGTTCGGGCTGGATAAACTGGTCTTCGCCGAGCAGGAAAACGCACTGAAACTGGTGGCCTGCGATACCGCGCTCGGCGCGCCGGGCGACTGGACCTTGCATGAGTGGATGCCGCTGGCGGGCTATCGCGCCGCGCTGGCGTGGCGGCCGCTGGTCGCAGGTCTCGGAGCGGTGTAGGAGCGGGCCTTGCCCGCGATGCTTTTCCGCGATCTGGCCGAAAGGCATCGCGCCCAAGGGGCGCTCCTACATAATGCGGGCGATGAACAATCCCGCCTTCCCCGCCACACTGCGCGGCGAACTCCATCGCGGCCTGACTGCATTGAGCCTCGATTCGCACGCATTGGCGCCGCCCTTGCTCGCCTATCTGGCCTTGCTGGACCGCTGGAACCGCACCTACAACCTGACCGCGATCCGCGACCCGGGCGAGATGGTGACCCGGCACCTGCTTGATTCGCTGGCCATGCACACCTTCGTCGGCGACGGCACACTTGCCGATCTGGGCACCGGGCCCGGCCTGCCCGGGATCCCGCTGGCCATGGCCAAACCGCAACTTCAAGTCACCCTGGTGGAAAGCAGCGGCAAGAAGGCGCGCTTCCTGCGCGAGGCCGTGCGCAGGCTGGGCCTGGGCAACGCGCGCGTGGCCGAATCGCGCGCCGAGGCATTACAGGAGCCGGGCGCCTACGACGTCATCACCGCGCGTGCGCTGGACACGTTGGCCGGGATCATCAAGGTCGGCGGCCACTTGCTTAAACCGGGTGGAAAGCTGCTGGCAATGAAAGGAATAAAGCCGGAAGAGGAAATCGCCACCTTGCCAACGGGCTGGACGGCTTCTGCGGTGCATCCGCTGATAGTTCCCGGCCTGGTCGGTGAACGACACCTTGTGATCGTCCGGCGCCACGCCTGATGCATGCCCCTCCTTTGTCGGGAAGAATAGAGGGGCATCTGTTATCCCTGCCAGGAGCAAATGAACGCAGATAGCTTTCTTTCCACGGCGAAAAAGCCTTGTCCCCCGTCGTTTCGCCCTCCATGGGCGGGCCGAAATCCCGATGCGGGCAACGATTCCCCAAAGTTGCGGGCTTCATCCCGCATAATCCCCGACCCATCATGGTTCCACGAGGCGCTCCACGCATGGCCCGGATCATCGCCATCGCCAACCAGAAAGGCGGGGTCGGCAAGACCACGACCGCTGTCAACCTGGCCGCCGCGCTGGCGCGTGCCCCCAAACGCGTGCTGCTGGTCGACCTGGACTCGCAGGGCAACGCGACCATGGGCAGTGGTATCGACAAGCGTGAGCTGGAAGCCTCCAGCTACGACGTGCTGCTGCAGGAGGCCGAGGCGCGCGCGGTGATCGTGCGCACGCCGGAAGACTTCGACCTGCTGCCTGGCAACATCGACCTGACCGCCGCCGAGATCCAGCTGATGCAGCTCGAGGATCGCGAGCAGCGCCTGAAGATGGCCCTGGATCCGCTGCGCGACGATTACGACTTCATCCTCATCGACTGCCCCCCGGCGCTGTCGCTGCTCACCTTGAACGCGCTGACCGCGGCAGACTCGGTGCTGGTGCCGATGCAGTGCGAGTACTACGCGCTGGAAGGCCTCAGCGCACTGATCGAGACCATCGATGCGCTGAAGGTGCGGCTGAACCCGACGCTTGAGATCGAAGGAGTGTTGCGGACCATGTTCGACGTACGCAACAACCTGGCCAACGCGGTCTCGGGCGAACTCACCAACCACTTCGGCGACCAGGTGTTCCGCACCATCGTGCCGCGCAACGTGCGCGTCGCCGAAGCCCCCAGCCATGGCCAGAGCATTGTCGGTTACGACCGTGCCTCACGCGGTGGCGTCGCCTACCTGGGCCTGGCCGGCGAGATCCTGCGCCGCCAGTCCGAACGCAACAAGCAGCAAGCCCGGCTGCAAGCCAGTTTGACGGAGAACGTTTAAATGCCTGCCCCCAAGGACATCCCAACGAAGAGCAGCGCTGGCAAGGCCAGTCCGGCGAAAAAGCGCGGCCTGGGCCGCGGCCTGGAAGCGTTGCTGGGCCCCAAGGCAGCCGCGACTCCGCCGCCGGAAGCCCAGCCCGGCGAAGTATTGCGGCAGATCCCGGTCAAGCACCTGCAGCCGGGCAAGTACCAGCCGCGCATGGCCATGGATCCGGCCAAGCTGAGCGAACTGGCCGAGTCGATCAAGGCCCAAGGCGTGATCCAGCCGATCGTGGTCCGCGAGCTGTCGCCAGGGAAGTTCGAGATCGTGGCCGGGGAACGCCGCTGGCGCGCCTCGCAGGAAGCCGGCCTGGCCAGCGTGCCGGTGGTGGTACGCGAGCTGGACGACCGTACCGTGATCGCCATGGCCCTGATCGAGAACATCCAGCGCGAAGACCTGAATCCGCTGGAAGAAGCACAGTCGCTGCAGCGCCTGATCGGCGAGTTCTCGCTGACCCACGCCGAAGCGGCCGAAGCCGTCGGCCGTTCGCGCGCCGCCGTGTCCAACCTGCTGCGCCTGCTGGAGTTGCCGCCGGCGATCCGCGCCCTGCTGGAAGCGCGCCGCCTGGAAATGGGCCATGCCCGCGCCCTGCTGACCCTGTCGCCGGAGCTGGCCAGCAAGCTGGCTTCCGACGCCGCCGACCAGGGCTGGTCGGTGCGTGAAGTCGAACACCGCGCCCAGCAATTCGCCGCCGGCAAGGTGCCGGTCAATGGCAAGAAGGCAAAACCGGGCAAGGCGACCCCGCAAGCCGACATCGCCTCGCTGGAAACCGAGCTGTCGGAATCGCTGGGTACCAAGGTCAGCATCGCCCACGGCCGCGGCGGCAAGGGCAAGCTGGTGATCCACTACACCAGCGTGGATACCCTGGACGGCGTGCTGGAAAGGCTGCGCGCGCCACGCTGAAGCGGCGGCGGCGCCATGTTTTTCCGGGAGCGCCCCCTGCCAGTCGCGACCCTTTGCCATCGTGGCAATGCGATCATTCCGGTTCCCCTTGTTGCGGATGGTCCATGTGAAGCAATTCCTCATCCTCGCGCTGCTGCTGGCCCTGCCTGTTGCCGGCACTCCCGCCGCGTCGGCGCAAGCGAGCACGGCCGACCAACGGTTCCAGTCCGTGTATGAGAAGGAATGGAAGTGGCGTCTTGAGAGTTTCGGCAGCGTCGATGAAGACAGCGACAACGCCGCCCAGAACGACCATTTGGCGGACGTCAGTGCTGCAGCCCAGGCCGGACGCCTGGAGGTATGGACCGACGTGTTGCGCCAGCTGGACGCTATCGATCCGGCGCAACTCTCACCCGCCAACCGCATCAACCTGGCAGTGTATCGGCCGCAAGTGGAGAACCTGGCCGCCGACGCGCGTTTGCGCGGCTATGAAATGCCGTTCAACTCCGACTCCTCGTTCTGGTCCGACCTGGGCTTCATGGCCCGGCAGCAGATGCACGGCGTCGGTGAATACGAGGCCTACATCGCCCGCCTCAACGACGTGCCGCGCTATTTCGACCAGCAGATCGACAACATGCGCGCCGGCCTGGCCCGCGGTTTCAGCGTGCCACGCGCGGTGCTGGACGGCCGCGACGTATCCATTGCGGCGATGGCCGGGCTGAAGGACCCGACCACTGCCAATTTCTACGAGCCGTTCAAGCAATTGCCGACGCAGATGCCGGCCGCCGAACAGCAGCGCCTGCGCGCCGCCGCTGCGACCGCCATCAGCGAGCGCATGGTCCCGGCCTACGCCCAATTGCTGCGATTCTTCCGTGATGAATACGTGCCGCAGGCGCGCACCACCCTGGCTGCCGAAGCGATGCCTGACGGCAAGGCGTATTACCGCCAGCAGATCCGCGAATACACCACCCTGGACCTGGACCCGGAACAGATCCACCGGATCGGCCTGGACGAAGTGGCGCGGATTCAGGCCGAAATGGACACGATCATCAGGCAGGTCGGGTTCAAGGCGCCGCCCGGGCAGGAGGTGTTCCCGGCCTTCCTGCAGTTCCTGCGCACCGATCCGCAGTTCTACGCAACTACCCCGCAAGCCCTGCTGGAGCGCGCTGCGTGGATCTCCAAGCGCGTGGACGGCCAGGTCGGCAAGTTCATCGGCACTTTGCCGCGGGGCCGCTTCACCATCGTCCCGGTACCCGCGGACATTGCCCCGTTCTGGACCTCCGGCCGCGGCGGCGCCGATACCTATTGGCTCAACACCTACAACCTGCCGGCGCGGCCGCTGTACAACCTGCCGGCCTTGACCCTGCATGAGTCGTCGCCCGGCCATTCGCTGCAGGGTGCGCTGGCCAAGGAGCAGGCCGGGCAACCCGAATTCCGCCGCCGGAACTACATCTCCGCCTATGGCGAGGGCTGGGGCCTGTACAGCGAGAAGCTGGGCAAGGAAATGGGCATCTACGAAACTCCGTACGAGGATTTCGGCCGCCTGACCTACGAAATGTGGCGCGCCTGCCGGCTGGTGATCGACACTGGTCTGCACCATCAGGGTTGGACCCGCGACCGGGCCCTGGCCTACCTGCGCGACCGCACCGCGCTGAGCGAGCATGAAATCACTACCGAAGTGGACCGTTATATCTCCTGGCCCGGCCAGGCGCTGAGCTACAAACTGGGCGAGCTGGCCATCGTGCGCCTGCGGGCCCAGGCCGAGCACGAGCTGGGCGACCGCTTCGACATCAAGGCCTTCCACGACGCCGTGCTGAGCCAGGGCTCGGTGCCCTTGCCGGTGCTGGAGCAACAGATCCAGGCCTTCATTGCCGACAGCAAGGCCAAGCGCCCGGCCAAGGCGAACTGAGGGCGGCCCGGCCTTGATGACCCGGGCGCAGCGGCAGCGCCCTCGTCTTGGCCGAGGAGCCGCCAAACCCTGATGACCCGGGCCTGGGCCCCGGCTATGTGTTTGCCCCACAAGGGAAAGGCGGGCATAATGCGCGGCTGGCTGCGTCCGGATTGCTCCGGATTTGCGCCCGGATTGCGATTCCGGTGCGCCCCGGCAGTGGACCCAATACCCATATCGCGCGATGGCTGCACCACTCCAGGTGCTCCCTCGGGGCCGCCGTCTCCCTGGCTAAGGGCGACAAACAACTACTATCGAGGTGCGTAATGTCCCGCGTATGCCAAGTGTCCGGCAAGCGTGTGATGACGGGTAACAACGTCAGTCACGCCAACAACAAAACCCGTCGTCGCTTCCTGCCCAACCTGCACGAGCGCCGTTTCTGGGTCGCCAGCGAAAACCGCTGGATCAAGCTGAAAGTATCCGCGCACTCCCTGCGCACCATCGACAAGAACGGCATCGATTCCGTTCTGAAAGAGCTGCGCGCGCGCGGCGAAAAGGTCTGAGGAGATAAGACATGGCAGGTAAACGCGACAAGATCCGTCTGATTTCCTCGGCCGGCACCGGTCACTTCTACACGACCGACAAGAACAAGAAGAACACCCCGGGCAAGATGGAAATGAGCAAGTACGACCCGGTCGTGCGCAAGCACGTGGTCTACAAGGAAGGCAAGATCAAGTGACCCGTTGGCCCGCGCGCTGGCGCGGCTTTGCCAACGGGTGATTCCCGCGCCTCACGAAGAACCCACCCGCAAGGTGGGTTTTTTGTTGCTCGCCGAATCCCGCACAAGGCGCGGCCTTGCCAATTCAAAGGCAGGCAGGCCCTATCCCCGAGAATGCGGCAAGCGCTTTTCAACAGCCGGATAGCGGGTCGTGCATTGCGTCAAGACAGGCCCGCCGAAAGGCGGGTCTGTCGTTCGGGTGTTGGCACAACCAAATTGACCAGTTCCCAAAGCTGGCGAAGTGCGAATTTTTGCTCCCTTCCCTACGAAGCAGCGGAAGGAGCAAATCCAGCCTTTGTCGTTTCCCGCGCCAGCCCGCAGAATCGGGGGCATGAATTCCCTGCTTCATCAGTTCGCCGAATGGGCGGCGCCGTTTTCCACCGGGGTCTGGTTGCTGGCCCTGGACTGGTTGATCCGCCTGGCGGCGTTGCTGTGGATCCCCACCCGCGCCACTCCCGCAGCCGCCCGCAGCTGGCTGTTGCTGGTGGGGTTCCTGCCGTTGGTGGGCTTGCCGCTGTACCTGTTGTTCGGCCATCCGTGGCTGTCACGCGAACGTGTACGGCGGCAGACGCTGGCTTCGGAAGTGATCCGCGAGGAGCAGGCCCCGCACGGTGCGTTGCGGTGGTCGCCCGCCGAATCGGAGGCAGCCTTTGAAATGGTGCCGCTGGTCGAACGCCTGGGCGACTTCATGCCCACCCATGGCAACGCGGTGCAACTGCTGGCCGATTACGACGCTTCGTTGCGCGCCTTGCTGGACGACATCGACGGCGCCCAGGAACGCGTGCATCTGCTGTATTACCTGATGTTCGACGACGAGGTCGGCGAAGCGATCTGCACGGCGCTGGAGCGCGCCGCCGCACGCGGCGTGCAGTGCCGCCTGCTGCTGGACGCGGTCGGCGCCAAGCGCGGGCTGCGACGCTATGCGCGACGCCTGCGTGCGGCTGGTGTCGACGTGCGGGTAATGCTGCCGGGCGGCCTGCGCTGGCGTCGCAGTGGGCGCATGGACCTGCGCAACCATCGCAAGGTCGCGGTGATTGACAGCGACGCGGGCTATATCGGTTCGCAGAACCTGGCGGCGGCTGAATTCGTGCGTGGCTTCCCCAATCGCGAACTGGTGGCGCGGGTGCAGGGCCCGGTGGTGGCGCACCTGGAAGGCGTGTTCGCCAGCGACTGGTACATCGAGACTGGAATGCGACTGCAGGTGCAGGTACAGGCAAGCCCTCCGGCAAGTGCTTCCAACATCCCCATGCAACTGTTGCCGAGCGGCCCGGCGTATCCGTTCACCAATGCGCGCGACACGGTCAACAGGCTGATCCACCTGGCCAGGCGCAAGGTGGTGCTGGCGACCCCCTATTTCGTCCCCGACGACGCCACCCTCAGCGCATTGCGCATCGCCGCGCTATCCGGCGTGGAAGTGCAACTGATCCTGTCGGCCAGCAACAACCAGCGGCTGACGTCGTGGGCCCAGGACTCCTATTACGACGAACTGCTGGCCAGTGGGGTGAAGATCGCCCGCTACCGGCCGCAGTTCCTGCACGCCAAGCACCTGAGCGTGGACGACGACATCGCCCTGGTCGGCTCGATCAACCTGGACATCCGCTCGTTCGCGCTCAATGCCGAGATCGGCCTGCTTTGCTATGGCCGCGAGGTGGTCGCGCGGATGCGTGAGGTGGAAGCCGACTACCTGGCCGACGCAGACCTGGTCACGCTGGAGAGCTGGCGCCGCCGCGCC
Organism: Pseudoxanthomonas sp.; assembly: GCA_039932615.1. Classification (GTDB taxonomy): domain Bacteria; phylum Pseudomonadota; class Gammaproteobacteria; order Xanthomonadales; family Xanthomonadaceae; genus Pseudoxanthomonas_A. The sequence continues at coordinate 26,710 of JBDTPP010000003.1, read as the reverse complement.
GCCTGGAAACGCAGCCGCGAAGGCATCGCACGGCTGGCCGATTCATTGATGTGATGCCTCTCCTTTTGAACAAGGGACACTGTCCGGGCGTTGCGGCTCATCCCCTACAATATCGCCAATGACCCTGCAGTCCGGCTCCCGCGATTTCAATATCGCCATCATCGGCGGCGGCGCGGGAGGCGTGCTCACCGCGATCCACGCCTTGCGCCTGGCCAATGCCGGCACCCGCATCGCCTTGATCGAACCCGCCGCGCGGCTGGCGCGAGGCGTGGCCTATGCCACCACCCATGGCGAACACCTGCTCAACGTGCCTGCGCGGCGGATGAGCGCATTCAAGGACCGGCCGGACGACTTCGTCGATTTCCTGGTGGCGAGCGATGGCGAAGACGCACGCGACGCGATCGCCGTCGCCTACGCGGAGCGTCGACGCTACGGCGACTACCTGCGCGACCGCCTGCAACTTGCGCGGAGCGGCAGTGCTGCGCTTTTCGAGGTACTGCAGGATCGGGTCACCGGCATCGACGGCGAAGACGGAAGCGGACGCCTGCACCTGCAACTGGAATCCGGTGCGGAGCTGCGTACGCGCGGCGCGGTACTGGCGGTAGGCAACAACCCCAAGCCGCTGCCGGCGCGTGGCGCGGCCGGCCTGCCGGCAGGGTCGGTCCTGGAAGCCTGGGATTTCGACGCGATCAAGCGCATTCCGCCCGAGGCGGAAATCTGCATTGCCGGTTCCGGCCTGAGCATGGTCGATACCGTGCTGAGCCTGGTCGCCAATGGCCATCGCGGACGCGTGCATGTGTTGTCGCGGCATGCGTTGCTGCCGCTGCCGCATGCGAAGCACGCCGTGGCCGGATTCGAAGCGGAAACGCTGCTGGCGATGTCGCTGCGCCAGCGCATGCGCGCCTTTCGCGATGCCGCACGCGACGCGGAACGGCAGGGGCTGCCGTGGCAGGCGGTGATGGAAACCGCGCGCCCGCTGGTGCAGGAGCTGTGGTGCACGCTGGCGTACGACGACCAGCGTCGGTTCCTGCGCCATGTGGTCCGTTACTGGGACGTGCATCGCCATCGCATCGCGCCGCAGGTTTACGCACAGCTCGAAGCCTTGCAGGCCAGCGGCCAGTTGCGGCTGCATCGCGGCCGCCTGCAGACCGTGGCCCGCGAAGGCACGCGTATCCGCGTCAGCGTGTCGATGCGCGACCGTCGTTCGCTGGAACTCGACGTGGACCGCATCGTCAACGCCACCGGCGTGGAGATGCGCGCACAGTTGATGCGCAACCCGTTGCTGTCGGACCTGCTGGGCAAGGGCCTCGCGCGCCCAGGCCCGCACGGCATCGGCATCGACACGACTGCCGATGGCGCGCTGGTCGATGCGCAGGGCGAGAGGGTGCCCGGGTTGGCCGTGGTCGGCAGCCTGCGCATCGGCCGGCTGTGGGAAAGCATCGCGGTGCCGGAATTGCGTGGACAAGCGGAGAACGCCGCGCGCCGGTTGCTGGCGCTCCCGTAGAAACCGTTGTGGGAGCGACGTCAGTCGCGAAGCTCCTGGTCCATGAACTGTCAGGGCTGCGTTTCGCGATTGACGTCGCTCCCACAACTGCCGGCTCCCGCAACTTCTGCATCGCACGATTGCCGGCTCCTACAAGGGCGCGGCGAGGACTTGCAAAGCACGACGCAGCTGCGCATCGGGCGGCAGGTCGACCGGCAGCATGACGATGTCGTGCTCATCGCCGGGCTCCTCCAGCGTGGCCAACTGGCTGTCGAGCAGCGACACCGGCATGTAGTGGCCGCTGCGCCCACGCATGCGCTCGCCGATCACCGCCGCGGCGCCTCGCAGGAACAGGAACCGCAGCGGCAATCCCGCGGCGCGCAGCAGGTCGCGGTGCTGGCGGCGCAGTCCGGAGAAAGCCAGGGCCACGCGTTCCCCGGCGACCACGCGGCGTTGCAGCTCGGCGGCGATGCGCATCACCCACGGCAGGCGCAGCTCGTCGGTCAAGGGCTGGCCGCCGGCCATCAATGCCCTGGCTTCGTCGCCGTGGAAATCATCAGCGTCGAGGAAGCTGGCCTCCCATGCGCCGGCCAGCGCGCGCGCCAGTGTGGTCTTGCCGCTGCCGGACACGCCCATCACCACGGCCACGCGCACGCCGTCGCTCATCCCGGCAGCTCAACGCGTACCGCGTAACGATGCCCGGCGCGGACATCGACAACGTGATTGCCGTCGAGGCGGACGCCGTCCACGATCACGGCCATACGGAATATTCCAGGCACGCGCTCGATCTCCACATCGAACTCGGCGCCGCGGAACCGCCGCCAGGCGCGCGCGCGCGGCCAGTGCGACGGCAGCTGCGGCGCGATGCGCAATCCTTCGCCGTCGCCGCGCAGGCCGAACAGCTCCTCCACCAGGCTGCGATACAGCCACGCCGCGGTGCCGGTGTTGAACAGCTGGCTGGAGCGCCCGGCGGTGCGCGGATGCAGCCGCCATGCGCCGCGATAATAGTTGGGTACGAACACCGGCAACTGGCCACGCTGCAGGCAATCGTCCGTATCCGGACCGGGCAGCATCGCGCGCAATATCCGCCAGGCGCGATCGGACTCGCCGACCGCGTACAGCGCGTGCAGGTAGAACGCAGCCGCGTGGTTGTACACCGCGCCGTTCTCCGCCGAACCCGGGAACTTCTGGGTCAGCCGGCCCACGTCCTCGCGCATGCCCGTGTACGGCGGATCGAGCATCGCCACACCGTAGGGCGACACCAGCTGTGCATCGACCGCGGCAAGCAGGCGTCCGCGCTGTGCACCGTCGGCCGCGCCACTGAGCATGGCCCAGCTCTGCGGGTTGAGGTAGATGCGGCCTTCGCTGTCGGCGCGCACGCCGAACGCCACGCCGTCGTCGGTGATGCCGCGACCGTACCAGTCGCCATCCCAGAGGTGGGCGTTGACTGCGGCGTTGAGCGCCGCTGCGCCGGCTTCGAAACGCGCGGCCTGCGCGGCGCGTCCTTGGCGCGTGCAGACCGCGGCCCACAGGCGCAGCGCATGCGCGCTGGCCAGCGACAGCCAGCTGGATACGCCCCGCCCCTTCCAGCCGACCATGTTCATTGGATCGCACCAGTCGCCCTGGGCGATATAACTCAGCCCGCGTTTGTCGCGCGCCTGCAGCAGCCAATCCATCGCCCGGTCGATGCGTTCGGCCACGCTGGCCGCCTCGCCGTCGTCGGCCGTGACCATCGCCTCAAGCAGGGCATCATCGCCGGTCTCGTCCAGGTAGGCCTGCAGGCACACCGGCAACCACACGCAGTGGTCGGCATGCGGCACCTGGTTGATGTACTTCAACTCCGCGCCTTCGACCAGCACGATGCCGTCGGGCATCGCCCCGTCGGCAGCCTGGCGTGCCAGCGCCTGCAGGAAAGCCGCACGCGCCGTCCGCGGCCGCAGATACGCCATGCCCATGTGGTCCTGCAGGTAGTTGCGGGTCTGCGGATCGGTGGTCAGGCGGTTGGAATCGCCATGGTAATAAACCTGCCGTGGCAGCCAGTGGTTGGCGAAGTCGTCCAGCCACGGATCGGGCGTCTCGATCCGCAGGCAGCCACGGCCCTCGTCCAGATACGACGCATAGGCCGTGCTGGCGTCGGCGAAGCCATCGGCGGACAGGTAGCGTGCGCGCAGCGCCGCGATTCCGGCGTCGTCACGGGCCGGGGCGAAGACGAAGCGGAAGGTTTCCTCGCCCTCCACCGCCAGAGCGACCCGGTACTGCAGCACCGCCGCTGGCGTCTCGTACAACGCATCGCCTCCCGCCAGCCGTTCGCGAGTGGTGACCGCGCTCGGTGCGTTCAATCCGCCCTCGCCCTCGAAGCCGGCCTGGTTCGCTTCCCAGGCATCGGGCTGGCGCTCGTGCAGCAGCACGGTACGGTCCTTGAAGTCGCGCTGGCGGAAATGGTCGGTCACTTTCTGGTACGGGGTGACGCTGTCGCAGACGATCCCGCCCAGCTCGGCGCGATAGCGACCGGACTGGTTCATCCACGACATGTAGCCGACCGGGAAGTACGGATACAGGCTGATCCGGCGCGGGCAGCCAGAGCGGTTGCGCACGCGCACGGTCCAGAGTTCGGCCACATCCTCCAGCGGCAACCGCACCGACATCTCCACCTCGATACCATCGCGCTGCACGGTCCAGGCGACGTCACCCTGGCCGACCGAGAAGGCGAACGCGTCCGGCGCGCGATTAACGGGCGCGTGCGGCACGGAGAACAGCAGGTCGCCGTCCTCGTCCTTGACGTAGCAGAAACGGCCCGGGTGGTGCGCGTAGTGCGGCTGCTCCGGCTGCATGAAGCTATTGACCTCCAGCGTCGGCGCATGCGCGTACTTGGCCGGCTCCGGTTGCATGAACTGCGCGGTGGCGTAGCCGCGGCAATTGAGCTGCAGCAGCATGTGCCGGTTCCAGAGGAAAGTGGAGGCCTGCGGCATCGCGGTGGGACTGGTCAGGACGAAGCGCCGGCCCTGTTCCTGGAAGCCACAGAATGCCGCGCTCATGCCGCCACCTCACGCCGCGCGTGCAGTTCCGCCTGGATCAGCGCCAGCGCGGCATCGTCAAGCGGATAGGCCCGCATGACCCATACCGCCAGCAGCGCGACCACACCCGGGATCACGGTCAGCAGCAGCACGATGCCCAGGCGCGAGGCGTCGGACTGGGCCTGATTGGCGACGTAGCCCATCCCCGCCAGCATCCAGGCGATCGCCGCCGCCGCCACCGCGCCGCCCAGCTTCTGCGCGAACGCCGCGGCGGCGAAGGTCATCGCGGTGGCCCGGCGCGCGGTCTTCCATTCCGTGTAGTCGGCGCAGTCGGCATACATGGAGAACGCCAATGGAGACTTCGGTCCGAGCAGCAGCCCGGCCAGGGTGTTGAACGCGAACATCACCCAGATCTGCTCCGTGGGCACGAAGTACATCGCGCAGCTGAGCGTGCCGACCCCGGCCATCAGTCCCATCATCAGCCGCCGCTTGTCCACCAGGCGGGTGAGCAGTGGTGTCAGCGCCGCGCCGATGGCCAGCGCCACCGAATAACTGCCGAGGAACAGGCCGGTCAGCTCCGGCCGGTCCACGTAATATTTGAGGTAGTACACCAGCGAGCCGCTGCGCATCACGATAGTCACCATGATCACCAGCGCCAGCACGAACAGCACCAGCCAGGGCTTGTTGTGCAGCAGGTCGAGCAGGTCCTGGCGCACCGCGCTGTGTTGCCGCGGCGGTGGCTCGATCCGCTCGCGGGTGCTGGCGAACACGGCCACGAAGGTGGCGATGGCCACGATTCCGTAGAGCCCCATGGTCAGCTGCCAGCCGAGGTGCTCGTCGCCGCGGCCGAGCCAGCGCACCAGGTCCAGGGTCAGCCAGTTGACCAGGGTGGTGCCGGCGAAGGCGGCGATGAATCGAAAACTGATCAGGGTGGTGCGTTGCTGGCTGTCGGCGGTCATGACCCCGGACAGCGCCGAGTACGGCATGGCCAGCATGGTGTAGGCCAGCATCATCAAGGTGAAGGTGGCATAGGCCCACAGCAGCCGCCCGCCGCCATCCAGGTCCGGGACCGTCCAGGTCAGCACGCCGGTGATCGCAAGCGGCAGCGCGGCATACAGCAGGTATGGCCGGAAGCGACCCCAGCGGGTGCGGGTGCGATCGGCGATCGCCCCCATCAGCGGATCGGTCACCGCATCGACCAGCCGGGTCACCAGCATCATCGTGCCGACCGCGCCTGCGGCCAGGCCCATCACGTCGGTGTAGAAGATCAGCAGGAACGCCGAGATATTGGCCCAGTAGAGGTTGAAGCCGAAGTCGCCGATGCCATAGCCGATCTTCTCGCGCAACGGCAGGCGTACGTCGGTCGCGGTAGCGCGCTTGTTTCCGGCTTGCGCCGTGTTCGGGTCCTGCGTCATGCCTTCGCCTTGGAAGATGCGGCACGCCGGCGCCCCTCGCGCGCATGCACCGGCTGCTGGACAGCGTTGTCAGCTTGCCGGCATGGCGCGGTGCAGGCAAGCAGGGCCATGCGATGCCGCATGGCGGCATACACTCGCAGGCCCGGGGTGTGGAGCGGCGCATTGGTTTCCAGCTGGATCCTGTTGTTGGTGTCGATCGGCTACGCCGCGCTGTTGTTTGGCGTGGCCTGGTGGGGCGACCGGCGACCGCTGTATCCGGACCGGCCGTGGTTGCGGCCGGTGGTCTACAGCCTGGCCCTGGCGGTGTACTGCTCGTCGTGGACTTTCTACGGCGCGGTCGGCAGCGCGGTGCGCAACGGCATCGGCTACCTGCCGATCTATCTCGGCCCCCTGCTGCTGTTGCTGTTCGGCTGGCGCATCATCGAACGCCTGGCGCTGATCTCGCGCAGCCAGAACACCGTTTCCATCGCCGATTTCATTTCCTCGCGCTACGGCCGTTCGCGTCGGCTGGCGGCACTGGTCACGGTGATCGCGCTGATCGGCGTGGTCCCGTACCTGGCGCTGCAGTACAAGGCGGTGGCCCTGAGCCTGGGCGTACTCACCGGCCAGGGCGCCGGCAACACCGGCTTCTTCACCGATCCAGCCTTGTACGTGGCGTTGTTGATGGCCTTGTTCGCGGCGCTGTTCGGCACCCGCCAGGTGGATGCGACCGAGCACCACCACGGCATGATGCTGGCCATCGCGCTGGAATCGCTGATCAAGCTGCTGGCTATGATTGCATTGGGCGTGTTCGCCTACCTGTGGCTGGGCGGCAAGGCACTGCACGTCGGGGAATCGGCCCGCACCCTGTTCGAGAACGCGCCGCCGGTGGGCTTCTTCACCCAGACCCTGCTTGGCTTCCTGGCCATCGTCTGCCTGCCGCGCCAGTTCCAAGTGGCGGTAGTGGAATGCAGCGATGTGGGCGACATCCGCAAGGCGCGCTGGCTGTTCGGCATTTACCTGGTGCTGATCTCGGTGATGGTGGTGCCGATCGCCGCCGCCGGCGTGGCCATGTTTGGCGGCGACGGCACGGCCAGCGACACCTTCGTGCTGGCCCTGCCGCTGACCGCAGGCAACAACGCGCTGGCGTTGGTGGCTTACGTCGGCGGCTTTTCCGCGGCCACCGGCATGGTCATCGTGGCCAGCATCGCCCTGGCCACCATGGTCAGCAACGACCTCGTGATGCCGGTGCTGCTGCGCCGCGGCTGGGCCGAGCGCCATGCCGAGGCCGACGTGGCCACGCGCGTGTTGTGGATCCGGCGCATCGCGATCCTGATGCTGGCGTTGTGCGCGTATGTCTATTACCGCAACAGCAGCAACGACAACTCGCTGGCCTCGTACGGCCTGATCGCGTTCGCCGCGGTCGCCCAGTTCGCCCCCGGCCTGCTCGGCGGTTTGTACTGGCGCGGGGCGAGCCGGCGCGGGGTCGAGGTCGGCATGCTGGTCGGCTTCGCCACCTGGATCTACACGCTGCTGCTGCCAACCCTGTCGGCCTCGGGCTGGCTGGGTCCGGAGTGGTTGCAGACCGGTCCGTTCGGCATCTCGTGGCTGCGGCCGCAGCAACTGTTCAACCTGACCGGCTGGGATCCACTGACCCACGGCACGTTCTGGTCGTTGCTGCTCAACACCGGGGTGATGATGCTGGTGTCGGCGCGCTGGCGCCCCAGCGTCGACGAGCGCCTGCGCATCGCTCCGTTCCTGGATCCGTATGCGCAGCGCCAGACCCTGGTCGCCGGCGAGTGGCCGGGCAACGTGCGCATTTCCGACCTGCTGTCGCTGGCCGGACGCATCGTCGGCGAGCGTCATGCGCACCGCGCCTTCGCCGAGCAGGCGGCCACGCTGCAGCGCGAACTGCATCCGGCTGCGGTCGCCGACCGCGCCTGGGTGCAGTTCACCGAACGCCTGCTGGCCGCGTCGATCGGCGCCGCGTCGGCGCGGCTCGTGCTGACCAGCGTGCTGCGCGGCTCGGGCATGGAACTGGCCGAAGTGGTGGCGGTGCTGGATGAAGCCGGGCAGGAGCTGCGCTTCAATCGCGACATCCTCTCGGCGACCCTGGAGAACATCAGCGCCGGGATCAGCGTGGTCGATCCGGACATGCGCCTGGTGGCATGGAACCGCAGCTATCAGCGCATGTTCGGTTATCCCCTGGGCATGCTTTATGTCGGCCGGCCGGTGGCCGACCTGATCCGCTACAACGCCGAACGCGGCGAGTTGGGCGAAGGCGATCCCGAGGAGAAAGTCGTCAAGCGCATCGAATACATGCGCACCGGCTCGCCGCACATCTTCGAGCGCGTGCGCAGCGACGGCAGCGTGATCGAGATGCGCGGTCAACCGCTGCCGGGCGGCGGCTACGTCACCAGCTACAACGACATCACCGACTTCAAGCGCGCCGAGACCGCCTTGCTAGAGGCCAACGAGAACCTGGAGCAGCGCGTGGCCGACCGCAGTCGCGAAGCCGAGGCCGCGCAGCAATCGAAGACGCGCTTCCTGGCCGCGATCAGCCACGACGTGCTGCAACCATTGAATGCCGCGCGCCTGTTTACCTCGGCACTGCGCGACACCGAGGAGCCTGGCGAACAGCGCCATCTTGCCGAGCGGGTCGATGCCTCGCTGCGCGCCGCAGAAGAACTGCTGGATGGCCTGCTGGATGTGTCGCGCCTGGATGCCGGTGGCATGCACACCGAGATCAGCGACTTCGATGCTGGTGCGTTGCTGCGCGAGCTGGCCGCGCAATACGCGCCGGTTGCCGCAGGTCGCGGCCTGGACCTGCGCGTACATGCCACCGCGCTGGCGGTGCGCAGCGATCGTCGCCTGCTGCGCCGGGTGCTGCAGAACTTCATCGCCAACGCACTGCGCTACACCCGCAGCGGCCGCATCGTGCTCGGCATGCGCCGGCGTGGCCAAACCCTTGAACTGCAGGTGTGGGATACCGGCCCGGGCATTCCCGAACACCATATGCGGCAGATCTTCGACGAGTTCCATCGTTATCCGCAGCCGTTCGACTGGGGTGAGCAGGGTCTGGGGCTGGGCCTGTCCATCTGCCAGCGTATCTCGCGCCTGCTGGGCCATGACCTGGGTGCGCACAGCGTGGTCGGGCACGGCAGCATGTTCTCGATCACCTTGCCACGCGCTGCGCGGGCGACAGCGATCGCGCATGAGCCAAAACCGGCGCACGCACCTGACTCTCTGACCGGACTGAGGGTGCTGTGCGTGGACAACGACCACGAGATCCTGGACGGCATGCGCGCCCTGCTCGGGCGCTGGGGCGTGGAGGTCATTACCGCCACGACCGTCGACGAGGCCCTGCAGAAGATCACCAGGATGCCCGCGGTCATGCTGGTCGACTATCACCTGCACGACCGCCTGGATGGCCTGGAGACCCTGGATGCGTTGCGCGCCGCGAGTGCCGTGCCCATCGCCGGCGCGCTGCTGACCGCCGACGGTCGCGACGAACTGAAGCAGCTCGCACGCCAGCGCGGTTACCGGTTGCTGACCAAGCCGGTGAAGCCAGCCTCACTGCGCGCCTTCCTGGCCGCGCACCACCAGGCGCTCACGGCCTGAAAGCAGGATCCTGCTGCGGCAGGCGCGCCACCTGGATGCAGTCGCGGCCGCGGCGCTTGGCTTCATACAGAGCGGCGTCGGCGACGTTGATCCAGTCGGTCGCGCTGGCGATGGACAGATTGACCTCGGACAGTCCGATGCTGATGGTGCATTGCAGGTCGATGCCCGCGAACGCATACGCCGCCACCTGCCTGCGCAGACGCTCGGCGGCGACAATCGCTTCTTCCCAGCGCGTTTCCGGCATGACGATGCCGAACTCGTCGCCGCCATAGCGTCCACCGCTGTCCATGTCGCGCAGGCACGTCTTCATCAGCCGCGCGAACTCCTCGATCACGGTATCGCCCACCGTATGGCCGTGGCCGTCGTTGATCTGCTTGAACGCATCGATGTCGATCATCATCAACACAGCCGGGCGGCCGGTGCGCACGAAGCGGTTCAATTCCTGGTTGGCCGCATACAGCCATTGCTGGCGATTCAGCAGCCCGGTGGCGACGTCAAAGCGCGAGGTCTTCTCCAGCATGCGTTTCTGCCGCAGCGTCTTCTGCGCCAGCAGGCGACTGGTGCCGCCGATCACCAATGGCAACACCACCAGCAGCGGCAGGCAGGCCAGCATGGTCCGGTAGCTGGTGACCGGCTGCAGCGGAAAACCGAGCATGGCGCTGGTCAGCAGGCAGGCCACGGCCATGCTGGCCAGGGTCTTGGCCCCGAAACGGCGTCCGCCGACGATGATCTGGTTCATGGTCAGGATGATCGCCAGCAACACGCTGGGGAGCGTGTCGAAGGCCATCGCCGCGATCCAGAAGCCGACCAGCGCCGAATCGACGAACAGGTTGCGGTACTCGGTGCGCAGCGGATCGCGGCTGCGCAGGACCAGGGCGTAGGCGATGTGTGCCCACAGCAGGCCGCTTACGGCCAGCAGCGCCCACAGCCAGCGTGGACTGTGGTGCTCCAGCAGCACCGACCCTACGCACAGCGCGCCCAGCGCGAAACCCGCCGCACGCAGCGGATGCATGCGCTTGCTGAAGTTGAAGCGGCGTTCTTCACTCCGATCGCTGTCCATGCAGGGAGTATCGGCGAGGTGATGTAGTCAGGGCGTGTCGCCGTTCCTGCTGGCGCCGTTCCCCGGGCCGGGTGGGGGCAGACCGCGGTGGTTAATCGGGTTCTTCAGGAGGCAATATCAGCGTATCGGGGTCCACTGACAGGCGTCCGGCCATCAGCACTGCCTGGGTGCGATTGGTCACGCCCAGCTTTCGCAGGATCGCCGTGACGTGGGCCTTGATGGTGGCCTCGGACACACCCAGGTCGTAGGCGATCTGTTTGTTCAATCTGCCCACGCAAAGCATTTGCAGCACCCGGAACTGTTGTGGCGTGAGCTCGCGCAGGCGCTGCGCCACTTCGTATTCATCGCGGCCGATGCCAGGCGCGGCATGCGCTTGCGGCGGCGCCCAGCGCTCGCCCTCCAGGACCAGGCCAATCGCCTCGCCGATGGTGTCCGAGGACGCGGACTTGGGAATGAAACCCAGCGCCCCGTGGTCCAGCGCACGCCGCATCACCCCCGGTTCCTCACGTGCGGAAACGACAACGACGGGAAGTTGTGGATGCAGCGCGCGCAGGTGGACCAGTGCATTGAAACCATGCGCGCCGGGCATGTTCAGGTCCATCAGCAACATATCTGCATCGGGATGCGCTTCGACCAGCGTGTACAACGCATCGACACTGTCGGCTTCATGCAACTTCACCCCCGGCATCACCCGCTGCACCGCCCCACGCAGGGCTTCGCGGAACAGCGGGTGGTCGTCGGCGATGAGCAGGGTGGTCATGGTGAGGAGGCGCCTTGGTAGAGGACTCGCGGGGTTTCCCTGCAGGAAAACGATTGATTCCCCGGTTTTGGCAAACAAGACGCGTGCGATTCAATAACGACATGCTGACCTACGCTCCGCACCTCAAACGTTTGGCTCGTCGCTTGCGATCCGGCATGACCGACGCCGAACAAAGGTTGTGGTACCGGATTCGCAGGAAGCAGATCGAGGGTGTGCAGTGTTATCGACAAAAACCGATTGGTGCGTACATCGTTGATTTCTACCTGCCTGCCGCCAGGCTGGTGATCGAAGTGGATGGCTCGCAGCACCTGACGGAAGAAGGAATGGCACGGGATGCGGTGCGCGCTGCTTTCCTGGAAAGTGTGGGGTTGAAAGTAATTCGCTTTGACGACCGCCAGGTCTTTCTGGAAATGGATGCCGTGCTTGAGGTGATCTGGCGAGAACTCAGCTACAGGCGCTGAGAGAAAATCCCCCCTGCCCCCCTTTTGCAAAGGGGGGAAAGCAACAACGCCGCATGGTAAAAGCGACTTCCGGTCCGGGCGTGAACCGGCAAGATGCGATTGCAACGGCGCGCTCCAGGATTCCACCCTTTGAAAAAGGGGGGCCAGGGGGGATTTGCCCTTGATCTTGCCCCGCAACTTCACTTTACTTTTCGCTCCGCCACCAGAGACTCGACCACCGACGGATCAGCCAGGGTCGAAATATCGCCAAGTTGTTCCGGTGCGTTCTCGGCGATCTTGCGCAGGATCCGGCGCATGATCTTGCCCGAGCGCGTTTTCGGCAGGCTCGGTGCCCATTGCAGGTGGTCGGGGGTAGCGGTGGGGCCGATCATCTTGCGCACGTGCGCGACCAGTTCCTTGTGCAGCTCCTCGGTCTGGGCCTCGCCGGAGATCAGGGTCACATAGGCATAGATGCCCTGGCCCTTGAGATCATGCGGGAAACCGACCACCGCGGCTTCGGCGACCTTGGGGTGCGAGACCAGCGCGCTTTCCACTTCCGCGGTGCCGATGCGATGGCCGCTCACGTTGATCACGTCGTCGACCCGGCCGGTGATCCAGTAGTAGCCGTCCTCGTCGCGCCGGCAGCCGTCACCGGTGAAATAGGTGCCGGGATAGGTCCTGAAATAAGTGTCGATGAAACGCTGGTGATCGCCAAACACGCTGCGCATCTGCCCCGGCCACGAACCAAGCAGGACCAGGTTGCCTTCCGCAGCACCTTCGAGGAATTCGCCATTGGCATCGACCAGCGCCGGCTGCACACCAAAGAACGGCAGCGTGGCTGAACCGGGCTTGAGGTCGATGGCGCCGGGCAGCGGCGAGATCATGATTCCGCCGGTTTCGGTCTGCCACCAGGTATCGACCACCGGGCAACGCGCATCACCGACCACGTCGTAGTACCAGCGCCAGGCTTCCGGGTTGATCGGTTCGCCAACACTGCCGAGCAGGCGCAGCGACTTGCGCGATGTCCGCTTCACCGGCTCCTCGCCCTCGCGCATCAGCGCGCGGATCGCGGTGGGTGCGGTGTAGAAGATCGTGACCTGGTGCTTGTCGATGACCTCCCAGAAGCGCGACACGTTGGGATAGTTGGGCACGCCCTCGAACACCACCGACGTGGCGCCGTTGGCCAGTGGCCCGTACACGATATAGCTATGGCCGGTGACCCAGCCGACGTCGGCGGTGCACCAGTAGACGTCGTCCTCGCGCAGGTCGAACACGGCTTCGTGGGTGTAGGCGGAAAACAGCAGGTAGCCCGCGGTGGTATGGAGCACGCCCTTGGGCTTGCCGGTGGAACCGGAGGTGTAGAGGATGAACAGCGGGTCTTCGGCGTTCATGCGCTCGGGTTCGCATTCGGCCGGCTGCGGATCGACCACCGCATCGAACCATCGGTCGCGCGGCATCTGCATGTCGACCGCGCCGCCGGTATGGCGCACGACCAGCACGGTTTCGACGCTGTTGGTGCCGGGCAATTTCAATGCCGCGTCGACATTGGCCTTCAACGGCACCTTCTTGCCGCCGCGCAGGCCTTCATCGGCAGTAATGATGAGCTTGCTGGCGCAATCGGCGACCCGGTCTGCAATCGAGTTGGCGGCAAATCCGCCGAACACCACCGAGTGGATCGCGCCGATGCGCGCGCAGGCCAGCATGGCCACGGCCGCGTCGGGGATCATCGGCAGGTATATCGTGACCCGGTCGCCCTTCTGCACGCCGAGGCTGCGCAGGGCGTTCGCCAGCTTGCAGGTGCGCTCGTACAGCTCGCGATAGCTGATCCGCTGGGCCGGCGCATCCGGACTGTCGGGCTCGAACAACAACGCGGTCTTGTCGCCGCGTGCTTCCAACTGCCGATCCAGGCAATTTACGCTGGCGTTCAATTCGCCGTCGGCGAACCAGCGGATGTGGAAGTCGTCGAGCTTGAAACTGACGTCCTGGACCCGGGTCGGCTTGGTGTACCAGTCCAGGCGCTGGGCGACCTCGCCCCAGAACTTGTCCGGCTGCTCGACCGATTCGCGCCAGGCGCGCTGGTATCCGTCGTGATCGATGCGCGCCCTGGCGGCGAATTCCGGATTGACGGGATACAGATCGGACATGGGGTTCTCCTTGCAGATGCATCCTTGCGGAAGCGTTGCGAATGCGGAAACCGCCAGGCGCGCAACGGCGCGTGCGGGCGACACCGCAAGTCTACTCATTCAAGCATGCCGCCATGCAGCATGCGGGTTAGACCTTGGTCGCAATCGCGGGCGCTTACGACTAATGGCGAATAGGCGTGATGGCAAGCGACGCGCAGTCTCCGGGTTGCCGTGCCTACGGTGCGGTCCACTTGTGCCGGCTCATTCAAGCCGACTTGTTCAAGCCAGCCTGTTCAAGGCAGCGAGTTCGAGCTGGATCAATTCAAGCATTATCGGGAGAGGGGTAATGAACAAACGCTTTGTATCCATGTCGCGACGGCCCTTGGCTGCGGCCTTGTTCGTCGCCCTGATCGCACCGGGAATGGCCTTCGCCGAAACCGCGAAGGAAAAGGAACTCGAGGCGCGCGTCGCCCATCTGGAACAACAGATCCAGGCATTGCTGTCTTCTCAGCAACAGCAGCAGACCGCCATTGCCGAGACCCAGGCCCAGGTCACCGAGGTGAAGACGGCGCAGGCCGCGCCCGCCGATGGCAAGCCGCGGATCCAGACATCGCCGATCATGCCCGGGGCCAATCCGGGCACCGCATTTTCCTATGGCGGCTTCATCAAGATGGATGCGATGGTCACCGACACCAGCGATGGCCGCATCGCCGATGGTTCTTCCGGTCGCCTGTTCTACCTGCCCAGCACGATTCCGGTTGGTCCGAGCAGTGCCAATGGCGGCGACCCGTATACCGACTTCCACGCCCAGTTCTCGCGTTTCTGGCTGAGCGCCGACACGGTCACCGACTCGGGCAACAAGTTGAAGGCCTATATCGAAGCCGACTTCTTCGGCGGCGGCAGCAATGCCCTGGCCGGCAACGAAACCTCGACCAACACCTATGCGGTCACCCTGCGCCAGGCCTACGTCAGCTGGAACAACTGGCTGGCGGGACAGACCTGGTCCAACTTCATGGATACGGCGGCGTTGCCGGATGCGGTGGATTTCGTCGGCACCACCGACGGCACCGTGTTCGTGCGCCAGGCCCAGCTGCGCTACACCAAGGGGCCGTGGTCGTTCTCCGCGGAAAATCCGCAGACCACGATCACTCCCTACCTGGGAGTCGGCAGCCGCTTCAACAGTGGGGATAACGTGATGCCCGACCTGACCGGACGCTGGATCACCAAGGGCGACTGGGGCCACTTCAGCGTCGCCGGCCTGGTGCGCCAGTTCAAGTACCTGGACGAGACCGAAACCGGCGCCGCGGTCAGCGTCTCGGGCAAGTTCAACCTGGGCAAGAGCGACGACCTGCGTTACGCGGTCAACGCGGGCAGCGGCATCGGCCGCTACCTGGCCTTCGGCCTGGGCAGCGATACGGTGCTTGATGCCAGTGGCAATCTGAATGCGCTTGATGGCTATGGCGCGTTCGTTTCCTGGCGCCACGTGTTCAGCCCACAACTGCGCGGCAACCTGATGTATGCAGCGGCCAGCTTCGACAACGACAAGTCCATCACCGGCTTCGGCGTGACCGAACGTGCGCAATCCCTGCACGCCAACCTGATCTACACGCCAATTCCGAAACTGGATCTGGGCGCCGAGTTGATCTGGGGCCAGCGTTCTCTTGAGGATGATCGCGAAGGCGATCTGAAACGCCTGCAAACCTCCGTCAAGTACAGCTTCTAAGGGGAGCCAATATGTCCACGACAACCGCAAACGGCGCCATGCCCTCGGGCAAGCCGCTGACCGCCAGCCACAAGAAGGTCATCTTCGCCTCCAGCCTGGGCACGGTCTTCGAGTGGTACGACTTCTACCTGTACGGATCGCTCGCTGCGATCATCGCCAAGCAGTTCTTCTCGGCGCTCAACCCGGCCAGCGGCTTCATCTTTGCGCTACTAGCCTTCGCCGCCGGTTTTGCGGTGCGTCCCTTCGGCGCGCTGGTGTTCGGGCGGCTAGGCGACATGATCGGACGCAAGTACACCTTCCTGGTGACTATCGTGATCATGGGCTCGGCCACCTTCCTGGTCGGCATGTTGCCCAGTTACAACACGATCGGCGTGGCAGCACCGGTCATCCTGATCGGCCTGCGCATGCTGCAGGGCCTGGCCCTGGGTGGTGAATACGGTGGCGCTGCCACTTACGTTGCCGAACACGCGCCACATGGCAAACGCGGTCTGTATACCAGCTTCATCCAGACCACTGCGACGCTGGGCCTGTTCCTGTCGTTGCTGGTGATCCTGGGTTGCCGCTTTGCGCTGGGCAACGAGGCGTTCGAAGAATGGGGCTGGCGCATTCCGTTCCTGGTCTCGATCGTGCTGCTGGGCGTGTCGGTATGGATCCGCATGCAGCTGAGCGAGTCGCCGCTGTTCCAGGAAATGAAGGACAACGGCAAGCTGTCCAAGGCGCCGCTGACCGAGAGCTTCTTCTCGAAGAACGGCAAGATCGTTTTGCTGGCATTGCTGGGTGCAACCGCAGGCCAGGCGGTCGTCTGGTATGCAGGCCAGTTCTATTCGCTGTTCTTCCTGACCCAGACCCTGAAGATAGACGGCACCACGGCCAACCTGCTGATTGCCGGCGGGTTGATCATCGGCACGCCGTTCTTCATCTTCTTCGGCTGGTTATCGGACAAGATCGGACGCAAGCCGATCATCATGGGCGGCTGCCTGATTGCCGCACTGACCTTCTTCCCGATCTTCAAGGGGCTGACCCACTATGGCAACCCGGCGATGGAAGAAGCGGTGGCATCCAGCCCGGTGGTGGTGGTGGCCGATCCGGCGACCTGCAAATTCCAGTTCGACCCGGTAGGCAAGAAGGTCTTCACCAGCAGCTGCGACATCGCCAAGGGTGCGCTGGCCAAGTCCGGCGTGACCTATTCCAACCAGGATGCTCCGGCCGGGACGGTCGCGCATATCAAGGTCGGCGATGCGACCGTGGAGGCTTTTGAAGGCGCCGGCATGGATGCGGCCGCATTCAAGGCCCGTTCCGGCGAGTTCGGCAATGCCGTCAAGACCGACCTGGTTGCCCACGGCTATCCCGAGAAGGCGGATCCGAGCCGCATCAACATCCCGATGATGCTGGTGTTGCTGTCGATCCTGGTGATCTACGTGACCATGGTCTATGGTCCGATCGCGGCCTGGCTGGTGGAACTGTTCCCGACCAGGATCCGTTACACCTCGATGTCGCTTCCGTACCACATCGGCAACGGCTGGTTCGGCGGATTCCTGCCGACCATCGCCTTCGCCATGGTCGTGGCCAGCGGCAACATCTACCAGGGCCTGTGGTATCCGATCGTGATCGCGGCGATGACCCTGGTGATCGGCACGCTGTTCCTGCCGGAAACCAAGGACGTGGACATTACCAAGTAACGCTTCCCCTGCGTCACCCGGGCCCCCGGCCCGGTTTCCAGAGCGCCGATCTGCGAGGGTCGGCGCTTTTTTTGTAGCGACGGCTTGTTGCAGGAGGGGGCAGGGCCCGCTCCTGCAAAGGGCAAAGGCTCGCGGCTGGAAACCGCTCCCACGACAAGCCCTCCCACCCTATTGCGGCGGCGCGGCCAGCTCCCTGGCGCTCAGAAACCCGTCGTGATTGACGTCCTGCTTCTTGAACGTGGCCGCCAGCCGCTCGCGATGCTGGGTACGGGTGATGGCCTGGCCGTTTCCGCCGGGTAGTTCGTCCGCGCTCAGCACCCCATCGCGATTGGCATCGCGCGCATCGAAGGCGTAGCACATCCAGTCCAGGTATTCGTCCAGGCCGACCCGGCCGTCGCCATCGCTGTCCATGCGCGCCAGATACTCGCTGGTTGCATTGACCTGGGCCAAGGCAGGTGCCGCGACGAGCGCGAGCAGCAACAGCACGCAGGAGCGGATCAATGCATCACCCGCGCGAAGCCGTTCAACCACACCGCGTGTTCCTGCAGCGCGCAAGTGCGGCTGTCCTGGCTTGTTTTCTGCAGTCACGCAATTGCTTCGGATGCATGGAGGCACCAGGCCGTCCTTCGGACTGAGGTCGAACAGGAAATCTTGCATTGCAGGCTTCCAAAGACAAGGTGGGCACCGGTGGTCCGGCGCTGATCGGGCCATAATGAGCCCTGTTGCAACGGTTTTCACCCCTCGCCCGCGTGTGGTCCTCTTCCACGGCGCCAAGTCTGCGTATTCGCCGAGTCTCACATCCTCCGCATGACATCCGCTTCTGCCGTGGTTCCACCGACCCCCATTCCCGCCCCCTTGATCGAGCTCGACCGCGCTACCGTGGTCCGCGGCGACACGCCGGTGCTGCACGCACTGTCGCTGCGCATCGTCGCCGGGCAGCACACTGCGATCCTTGGCCCCAATGGTTGTGGAAAGTCCAGTTTCATCAAACTGATCAACCGCGAGTTGTATCCGTTGGCGCGCGAAGGGGAATCACCGGTGAAGGTGATGGGCCGGGACCGCTGGAACGTGCACCAACTGCGCACGCAACTGGGCATGGTCAGCGGCGACCTGAGCCGCGATCTGCAGGACATGCCTGAGCTGACCGCGGAGGACGCGGTGCTGACCGGGTTCTTCGCCAGTTTCGTGATACCCGATGACCTTGAAGTGACCGCGACAATGCGCGACCGCGCGCGCGCGGCATTGGCCCAGGTGCGTGCCACCGGATTGGCCCGACGACGCGTAGCGGAACTGTCCACCGGCGAGATGCGCCGCGTCCTCATCGCCCGCGCGCTGGTAAACCGCCCGCAGGCGCTGCTGCTGGACGAGCCGACCACCGGCCTGGACCTGGTTTCGCAGCAGCAGTTCATCGGTCTGCTGCGCGAACTGGCGCGGCAGGGCATCACCTTGGTGCTGGTCACCCACCACATCCAGGAGATCGTGCCGGAGATCGGCCGCGTCATCCTGCTGCGCGAAGGACGCGTGCTGGCCGACGGCGCGCGTGCGGAAGTGCTGACCTCGGAATTGCTTTCACAAGCCTATGGCGGGCCGTTGAGGGTTCACCAGGAAGGCGACTCGTATTCGGCTAGTGGCGGATGATCGCTTTTATTACTGGTCATGACCAGCCATTCGGCTGTTGAAAACCCCGCGCAGAGCCTGCCCTCGAATGCTGTAGTCGGGGGCGGGAATGACGAGCAAAAGCAATTACCCTTCTCGTTCCTCGTTCCTCGTTCCTCGTTCCTCACTCCTCACTCCATGCCCGAACTCCCCGAAGTAGAAACCACCCGCCGCGGCCTGGCCCCGCACCTGGAAGGCAAACGCATCCGCGGCGTGGTCCTGCGCCGGCCTGACCTGCGCTGGCCGATTCCCGCCGAGATCGAGAGCGTCCTGCCCGGCCAGCGTATCGACGCGGTACGTCGCCGCGCCAAATACCTGTTGCTGGATACGCAGGCAGGCAGCGCACTGCTGCACCTGGGCATGACCGGCAGCCTGCGTGTGCTGCCGGCGGGCACACCCGTTACCACGCACGACCATGTCGACCTGCAGCTCAGTTCGGGCAAGGTGATGCGCTTCAACGATCCGCGCCGCTTCGGCAGCCTGCTGTGGCAACCGGCCGGCGAGATCCACGAACTGCTGCAGTCGCTGGGCCCGGAGCCGCTAACGGATGAGCCCGATAACGACCTCTTCAACGGTGATTACCTGTTCGAGCGCAGCCGCGGTCGCAGGGCACCGGTGAAGACTTTCCTGATGGACCAGCGCATCGTGGTCGGCGTGGGCAACATCTACGCCGCCGAAAGCCTGTTCCGTGCCGGTATCTCGCCGCTGCGCGCGGCCGGCAAGGTCTCGCGCGAGCGCTACGCAGCGCTCGCCGACGCGGTTAGGCAAATCCTCGGCCATGCCATCACCCGCGGTGGCACTACGCTGCGCGACTTCATCAGCCCCGATGGCGCGCCCGGCTATTTCGAGCAGGAACTGTCGGCCTATGGCCGCGCCGGGCAGCCATGCCCGAACTGTGGACGGGCGCTCAAATCGGCCGACATCGGCCAGCGCGCCAGCGTCTGGTGCGGCCACTGCCAGCGATAGCAGCGCCAAAGCCGCTGCCAATGTGGCGCAATGGGCTATATTCCGTCCCTGCATTCTCGGGGAAAGGTCATGGCAGACGCCGCGGATATCACTGTATGGCTGGATTCTGCGCGCAGCGGCGACCGCGCTGCGCTGGATCACGTGCTGTCCACGCTCTACCAGGAACTGCACACCATGGCCCGGCGCCAGCTTTCGGGCCAGCATGGCTACACCCTGGACGCGACCGCGCTGGTCCATGAGTCCTACCTCAAGCTGATCGGCAGCAGCGCCAACGCCAAGTTCGACGACCGCGCGCATTTCTTCGCCTATGCGGCTTCGTCGATGCGCAGCGTGGTCGTGGATTACGCGCGCAACCGCCTGGCGCGAAAGCGCGGCGGCGACCTCAAGCGCGTGGCCGAAATTCCCGAGGATGTGGAAGGCCCCGTGCGTCTGGACGAGGACACCCTGGCCCTGAACGATGCGCTGGACAAGCTTGCCGCGGCCGACGAGCGCCTGGCCCAGGTGGTCGAGATGCGTTATTTCGCCGGTCTGTCCGAACTGGAAATCGCCGAACTCCTGCAGCGCTCCGAGCGCAGCATCCGCCGCGACTGGCAGAAGGCGCGGCTGTTCCTGTTGTCGGCGATGCAGGAAGACTGACCCGGTCCTGGCGACAAACCGCTGATGGACGCTGAACGCTGGAAAAGATTGTCGCCGCTGCTCGACGTGCTGCTCGAGCTCGAACCGCGGGCGCGCATCGCACAACTGGAACTCCTGCGTGCGCAGGATCCGGCCATCGCCGCCGAGCTGGAACAGCTGTTGGCGCTGGAGGACGACAGCGGCGATTTCATGGACAAGCCACTGCTGGACAAGCCGGGGCAACCGCAGGTCAACACCTTGGTCGGGCCGTATCGCATGGAGGTCATGCTGGGTGAAGGCGGCATGGGCATGGTCTGGCTGGCCGCGCGCGCCGACGGCCTGTACCAGCGCAAGGTCGCGCTGAAGCTGCTGCGCCCCGGCCTGGCCGACCCCAACCTGCGCCTGCGCTTCAGCCGCGAACGCGAGATCCTGGCGCGGCTGGCCCATCCCAACATCGCGCGGCTGCTGGATGCGGGCATCGGCAGCGAAGGCCAGCCTTACCTCGCCCTGGAATACGTGGAAGGCATCCCCATCACCGACTATTGCCTGGTCCACGGCCTGTCGGTGGATACGTTGCTCAAACTGTTCCTGCAGGTCTGCGAGGCTGTCAGCCACGCCCACGCCAACCTGATCGTCCACCGCGACCTGAAGCCTTCCAACATCCTGGTCACGCCCACCGGGGAAGTGCGCCTTCTGGATTTCGGCATTGCCAAGCTGCTTGACGATCCCGAGCCGTCCGCCACCCAACTGCGCACCGAAGTGCGCGCCTTCACCCTGCACTATGCCGCGCCGGAACAGGTGCGCGGCGAGCTGGTCACGACCATGACCGATGTGTATTCACTGGGTGTGGTGCTGTACGAACTGCTCGCTGGGACCAAGCCCTACCGGCTGCGTCGGCAGACCGATGCCGAGTGGGAACAGGCGATCCTCGCGGTCGAGCCTTTGAAGCCATCGATTGCCTCGCAACGCACCACCGACGGCGGCCACGACAACAGTCCGGAGGCTCGGCGTCAGGCGCGACGGCTCGTCGGCGACCTGGACAACATCGTGCTCAAGGCGCTGGCCAAGCTGCCCGAGCAGCGTTATGTCTCGGTCGAGGCCCTGGCGCAGGACCTGCAAAGGCACCTGCAAGGCCGCCCGGTGCAGGCGCGGCCGCAAAGCTGGGGCTATCGACTGCGCAAGTACGCCTCACGCCATCGCTGGGCGTTGGCCTTTGGTGGTGCGGCCGCGTGCGTGCTGCTGGCCGCACTGGCGGTCAGCGTCTGGCAGGGGCGCCAGGCAATGCGCGAAACCGCGCGCGCCCAGGCCATGCAGGATTTCGTGATCGGCCTGTTCGACAACGCAGGCGCGGCGCAGCAGGGCAATATCTTCGATGCACGCAAGCTGCTGGTGGCGGGCGAGCGCCGTGGGGAGCGTGAACTCGCCGGCCAGCCCTTGGCCCACGCCGAGTTGCTCGGGGTGATCGCGCGCCTGCGACTCGGTCTGGGCGACTACCCGGAGGCATTGCAGCTGCTGGAGCGCCAGAAGACATTGCTGGCCGACCTGCCCTCGGTACCGCCGGCCCTGAACCTGGAAGCGGTGACCGAGCGCGGCCGCGCCCTGTACCTGCTGGATCGCGCACGCGATTGCCTGGCCACGATGGCTCCTGCCGAATCCGACCTGTCCCGTATTGCTTCGCGGATGCCGCAGCAGGAAGCCGATTTCCTGTCCCAGTACGGACGTTGCCGGCGCGTGATTGGCGAACGCCAGGCCGCCCAGCAGTTGTACGCACGCTCGCTGGCCTTGCGCCGAACCATCAAGGATCAGACGGGCGTCGCCGAGAACCTGTATGACCTGGCCCTGGTCGACAAGGACCTGGGTCGCAGCGACCAGGCGCTGGCGGGCTACGACCAGGCCCTGGCCCATCTGCACAAATATGTCGGCGCGCGAAACGCCCTGGCGGCAACCATCCAGGACAGCAGGGGACGCCTGTTGCGGGCCCGGGGCGACACCGCCACGGCGCAGGCGACGTTCCGGGACGCACTGGCCATCGCCGAGGAAATCCATGGCGAACAGCATCCAGTCACCCTGGGAATACGCAGGCAGCTGGTCGCGGTGCAGGTCGACCAGGAGAATTACGCTACGGCGGAACGACAGATCATCCCGCTGCTGGAGCTGACCGAGAAAGCCCTGGGCCCGGCCCATCGCGAAACCGGACTGGCGTGGAATACCCGCGGGGTCATCGCCTGGCAACGCGGACATCTCGACGAAGCAATCAACGACGTTGGACGGGCGGTGCGGATCTGGCGCGGCCCCGACGGATCGCAGGACCTGGATGGCGGCCTGTTCGTTTACGGCATGGTCCTGCACGCGGCCGGGCGGGAGCAACTGGCGCTCAAGGCCCTGCTTGAATCGCGGGAATTACGTGCTGCGCAATACGGCGCCAGCCACGCTCTGATCGGCGACACCGATCGCATGATCGGGGAAGTCCTGGCCAGCCAGGGCAAGTCCGCCGAAGCCACTGCCTATTTCGACCGCGCGGTGAAGCTGGCCCGGCTGGGTCACGGAGCGGAAAATCCCAACACCCTGCTCGCGGAACTTTCCCAGGCACGCCAGCTTGCCCGCACTGGCAAGATCGCTGCCGCGCTGAAGCAACTCGATGCCTTGGCGATCCACCCGGGGACCGGCAGCGAGACGCCCAAGCTGCACTGGCAGGCGCGGGCCTATGCCGGCGAAGCGCGCTGCGGCAGTCCCCAGCGCGATCGCGGAAGGCGCGAACTGGATGCGCTGGTCGAGGAATTGCGCGTGGCCCGCCCGGATGGCGGCGAGATCACCCGCGAGGCGGTGGCAATCCGCGCAGCCTGCGACTGAACGGCCCCGACGGACCACGACCTGGGTAGGAGCGCCCCATGGGCGCGAGCTCTTCGACCAGATCGCGCAAACCCCAAGAGTGCGCGCCCATGGGGCGCTCCTACTGCGGGGAAAACGCCAGTGAAGCCTGCAGCGGATCGATACTGCCGTCGCCGCGGGCGATCTTCTTGTACTCGGCCCGGCTGACCGACACATAACGTTCGTTGCCGCCGATTTCCACCTGCGGCCCGTCCTGCACTGCACGGCCTTGCGCGTCCACGCGAACGGTCATGGTCGCCTTCTTGCCGGTGTGGCAGATGGTCTTGATCTCGGTCAGTTCGTCGGCCCAGGCCAGCAGGTACTGGCTGCCCTCGAATAACTCGCCGCGGAAATCGGTGCGCAAGCCATAACAGAGCACCGGGATCCGCAACTGGTCGACGATTTCGCTCAGCTGCCAGACCTGTGCGCGCGACAGGAACTGGGCCTCGTCCACCAGCACGCAATCGAGCTTGCCCTGCACGGCGATGTCATTGCCGATCAATCGCTCCAAATCGGCATCGCGGTCGAAGGCCGTGCCTTCCGCGCTCAATCCGATCCGTGATGCCACCGTGCCGCTGCCGGCGCGATGGTCCAGGCGCGGGGTCAGGATCGTCACCCGCATGCCGCGCTCGCGATAGTTGTGCGCCGACTGCAGCAGGGTGGTGGTCTTGCCGGCGTTCATCGCCGAATAATAGAAATAGAGCTTGGCCATGCACGGATTCTATCGCCGCGCTGGCGTCAGGTCATCGCAGTGGCGCGCCGGGCGCGCGCAAGGCCCGGGCCGCGACGCCTTGCCGGCGCTAGGGATCGGACTTGCCGGCCTGTTCCACATCGCCCACTTCGACCCGACCCTTGCGCGCGCCCGGTGCGTCCCAGACCTGGTCCTGCCATTCGAAATACTTGTCCGCCTGCCAGTATTTCGGAGAATAGTATTCGTCGGCGCGGATGGTCATGCCGCTGCCGGCATTGGGACCAGTGAAGGGAATGATCTCGAGGTTGCCGACGAAGCCGACCCGACTACCGGTGACAGTGCGCTCCTTGCGCAGGATCTTGGCCATGCGTCGCTTGGCCACGTCGTCGCCGTATTCGGACAACAACGACTGCCCACGCTCAATTGCCTTGCGTTGCCCTTCTGCGTCGAGCTTTCCCCAGTACTGTTCGCGCAGGATCACGAAGTTGGAATAAAAGCGCTCGGCCGCAAGGTCCATCCACGCATAACCCAGTTCGCGATCCTCAGGGACCCCGATGCCTTTCCAGTACATCTCCGCGATCATTGCCTGCGCCGGCTTGTCGGCATAGCGCGCGGCGCGCAGGAAATACTGCATGGCCTCGTCGTATCGCTTGTTCGCATAAGCATGCAGACCTTCGCGACGCCAGCGCAAATCCGGATGCGCCGAAAGGAAGCCTTCCGTCATCAACTTGGGCGAGATGCCGGGCTCGCCGACGAAATTGCCCGAGGTCGGGCGTTCTACCGGGCCCTGCCATTCGGCCTTGTGCGGCGGCTCGGCCGACTGGGCGGTAGCCAGCCCCAGCGTGGGCAACAACGACAGCAGCAGCCCTGCAAGCAAGTTCATGTCGATTCCTTTCATGGATGAGTGGGGAAAGATGCGCGCGCTTCGCGCGAACTCTTTGCAACGTTTCGCACGCGCAGGCCGTCCCGTTGCAACAGGCGCAACTTCATTGGCTATGGCACACGCTCTGCTTCCGGCACTTCGGGTTCTGGTGCATCCGCTTCCGGCGGGGTGGATGGCACGCGCGAGCCGACCTGTTCGATCTCGCCCACATCAACGCGCCCAACCTTGGGTTTGCTCCAGATGGAATCGTGCCATTGCTGATACTTGTCCGGACTCCAGTAACGCTCGTCGTAGAACTTGGAGCCATCGATCGACTCACCCAGTCCGTCGGGGCCCGGGACATAGATTTTCAGATTGCCGGAAAATCCGGTACGACTGCCAGTGGTCTTGCTGCGTCCGCGGCGCAGTTGCGCCGCAATGCGCGGCTTGGCCGACGCATCCGCATAGCGCGCGTAGATGGCCTGCCCTTCCTGCAGTGCGCGCTGGCGTTCGCCCACATCCAACGCATTCCAATAGCGTTCGCGCAAACCGAGGAAGCCGATGTATCCGCGTTCCGCCGCCAGGTCCATCCACGCATAGGCCAACGCCTTGTCCTGCGACACGCCCTGCCCATTCCAGTACATCTCGGCGACCATGCCCTGCGACGGCTTGTCGGCGTAGAACGCGGCGCGCTGGAAGAACTTGATCGCGTCCTCCGGTCGATGCTTGTTCACCGCCTCCAATCCAAGCAGGCGAAAACGCAGGTCCGGATGCCAACTCAGGAAGCCGGCCGTGATCATCAACGGATCTTCCGTGGGATCCGGTGCCGGCGTCGATTTCCTTTCGGCAGCCATGGCCACGGAAAACGGGATAAGGGCCAACAACAGCCATCGCTTGGACATTTGCGCGCTTCTTCAGATCGTGGTCAGTGCGACATGCTAGCGGGCCGGTTCAAGATTTGTCTGTAAACTGATGGCATAGACAGCGGTACCTGCATGAACTCCCTCAACCAACCCCAACGAGACGCAGTGAAGCACTGCGATGGCCCCCTGCTGGTCCTGGCCGGTGCCGGCAGTGGCAAGACCCGGGTCATCATCGAGAAGATCGCGCACCTGGTGACTTCGGGGCGGATGCCGGCCAAACGCATCGCCGCCATCACCTTCACCAACAAGGCGGCCAAGGAAATGCGCGAGCGCCTGGGCAAACGCTTGAAAGGCGATGCGACAGAAGGCCTGACCCTGTGCACGTTCCACGCACTGGGCCTGCGCTTCCTGCAGATCGAGCATGCTTCTGTCGGTCTGAAGCGCGGCTTCTCGATCTTCGATGCCGACGACAGCAACGCGCAGATCAAGGACCTGATGCCGGGCGCCAAGAACGATGCGGTGGAGGCGGCGAAGAACCTGATTTCGCGAGCGAAGAACGCGGGCCTTTCGCCGCAGGAAGCATTGGCGGCCTCGAAGACCACGCGCGAGCAGGAGGCGGCGAAGCTCTATGCGCGCTACCAGGCGCGGTTGTCCACGTTCAACGCCGTCGATTTCGACGACCTGATCCGCCTGCCCGTGCAAGTGCTGGAGAACGATGCGGAAATCGCTTCCGCCTGGCGCGAGCGCATCGGTTACCTGCTGGTGGACGAGTGCCAGGACACCAACGACGCGCAATACCGTCTGTTGAAAGTGCTGGCCGGCCCGCGCGGCGATTTTACCTGCGTGGGCGACGACGACCAGAGCATCTACGCCTGGCGCGGCGCCAATCCCG
>JBDTPP010000002.1:0-63986 GCA_039932615.1 Pseudoxanthomonas sp. | reverse complement strand
GCGCCGAACAGGTCGCCGACCACGTTCATGCCGTCCATCAGCGGGCCTTCGATCACATCCAGGCCGCGCGTAGTCATCTTGCGCACTTCCTCGGTGTCGGCCTCGACGTACTGGTCGATGCCATGCACCAGCGCATGGCTGAGGCGTTCGCGCACGGGCTTGTCGCGCCAAGCCAGATCGGCGACCCTGGCTTCGCCCTTCTTGCCCTTGTAGCGCTCTGCGAGGTCGAGCAGGCGTTCGGTCGAATCCGTGCGCCGGTTGAGGATCACGTCCTCGACATGTTCGCGCAGCTCGGCATCCAGGTCGTCGTAGATCGGCATGGCACCGGCGTTGACGATGCCCATGTCCATGCCGGCCCTGATCGCGTGGTACAGGAATACAGAATGGATCGCCTGGCGCACGACCTCGTTGCCGCGGAACGAGAACGACACGTTGGAAACACCGCCGGAGATGTGGCAATGCGGCAGGGTCTGCCGGATGATTCGCGTGGCCTCGATGAAATCGACTGCGTAGTTGTTGTGCTCTTCCATGCCGGTGGCAATGGCAAATATGTTGGGGTCGAAGATGATGTCTTCCGGTGGAAAACCGACTTCTTCGGTGAGGACCCGGTAGGCACGGGTGCAGATCTCGACCTTGCGTGCACAGGTATCGGCCTGCCCCTGTTCGTCGAACGCCATGACCACGGCGGCTGCGCCGTAGCGCAGCACCTTGCGGGCCTGTTCGATGAAGGCCTCTTCGCCTTCCTTCATCGAGATCGAATTGACCACGCTCTTGCCCTGCAGGCATTTCAGGCCAGATTCAATGACGCTCCATTTGGAGGAATCGACCATCACCGGGATGCGGGCGATGTCGGGTTCGGACATGATCAGGTTGAGGAAGCGCACCATTGCCTTCTCGGAATCGATCAGGCCCTCGTCCATGTTCACGTCAAGGATCTGCGCGCCGTTGGCGACCTGCTGGCGCGCCACCTCGACTGCTTCCTCGTAGCGGTCTTCCTTGATCAGTTTCTTGAACTGGGCGCTGCCGGTGACGTTGGTGCGCTCGCCGATGTTGATGAACAGCAGGTCGGGAGTGATGACCAGCGGCTCCAGCCCCGACAGGCGGGTATAGCGCGGGCCGTGGCTCATGCGGCCAACTCCTGCGCATGCGGCAGCCTGCGCGGGGCGAGGCCATCCACCGCTTCGGCAATGGCCTTGATATGTGCAGGCGTGGTCCCGCAGCAGCCACCGACCAGGTTGAGAAGGCCGGACTCCGCGAACTCCTTCAGCGTCGCCGCCATCTCCTCTGGAGTCTCATCGTATTCGCCGAAGGCGTTCGGCAGGCCTGCATTCGGATGCGCGCTGATGTAGCTGTCGGCGATATTGGCCAGTGTCTCCACGTGCTCGCGCAGGTCCTTCGCACCCAGTGCGCAGTTCAGTCCGATCGACAGCGGCCTGCCATGCGACACGGAAGCGTAGAACGCTTCCGCGGTCTGCCCGGACAGGGTCCGTCCGGAAGCATCGGTAATGGTGCCGGAAATCATCACCGGCAGGCGGCCGCCCCGCGCATCGAAGACTTCCTCGATGGCGTACAGCGCAGCCTTGGCGTTGAGGGTATCGAAGATGGTCTCGACCATCAGCGTGTCCGCGCCGCCATCGATCAATCCCTCGATGGCTTCGCGATAGGTGGCACGCAACTCGTCGAAATTGGTATTGCGGGTGCCGGGGTCGTTCACGTCCGGGCTGATCGAGGCGGTGCGGCTGGTCGGGCCAAGCACCCCAATCACGAAGCGCGGCTTGTACGGGCGGCTTTCATCGGCCTCTCTTGCTTCCACGGCATCGCAGCAGGCACGGGCGACACGCGCGCCTTCCCTGTTCAACTCGTACACCAGGTGCTGCAGGTGATAGTCAGCCTGGCTGACCGAGGTGGCATTGAAGGTGTTGGTCTCGACCAGGTCGGCGCCTGCTTCCAGATATTCGGTATGCACGCCGGCGATGACTTCCGGCTTGCTCAGCAACAACAGGTCGTTATTGCCTTTCAAGTCATGCCCTGCCAGCGCATGGCCGCATTGTCCGTCGTGTACATGCTTTTCAGGAGCGCAGACGCTGTCGTAGCCGTCGACGAAACGTTCGCCGCGATAGTCGGCTTCCTCCAGCCGATGACGCTGGATCATCGTGCCCATGGCACCGTCGATGATCAGGATGCGTTCGGACAATGCCTGGTAAAGGGCCTGGACCCGGGCGGGATTCAGCCACGGCAGGTTGTTCATGGTTTTACTCCTATCAGCGAGATCACTTCGAAATGCGGCGGGCGGCGTTCGCGGGTGACCGTACCCAGGTTGGAAACCTGCAAGCCGGCCTTCTCGGCGAACTTGCGCAGTTCCTTGTCGCTGAAACCCAGGTTGAGGTGGCCGTAGGCGTGCACCGCCGCCTGGTGTTCGTGCCTGGCCAGGCTGCTCAGCAACAGGCGCCCGCCGCGGCGCAAGACCCGGGCGGCTTCAGCGACGGCCTGGGCAGGCTTCGCGGAATAGGTCAGGGCATGCATCAGCACGACCAGGTCGAAACTGTGGTCCTTGAAGGGCAGGGCGTGCATGTCGCCTTCGCGCACTTCCACATTGGGAAACCGGCGCAGGCGTTCGCCGGCGGCAGCGACCACGCGTGCGCTGGTATCCACGCAGACATAGCGCTGGGCATGCGGCGACAGCAATTCGGCCAGCACGCCGTCGCCGGAGGCGATGTCCAGCACGTCGCCGGTTTCCAGCAGGGGCAGCGCGGTGCGCGCCAGCGCCTCCCAGGTGCG
Source organism: Pseudoxanthomonas sp. (assembly GCA_039932615.1). GTDB lineage: Bacteria > Pseudomonadota > Gammaproteobacteria > Xanthomonadales > Xanthomonadaceae > Pseudoxanthomonas_A. The sequence goes on along the minus strand of JBDTPP010000002.1, from coordinate 61,208 downwards.
GCCTGGGGAATAGTGGCGTTCCATGTCGCCGGCAACCGTATCGGCCCAGTTCTGCTCGGCCGCACGAGAGGCCAGGACCGAGGCCACGCGCTCGGCATCCTGGCGCAACAACGGGTCGTCGCTGCCTTCGCGCAGGCTGCGCCAGAGTTCGCGTTGGGCTGCGTCAAGGTTGTCTTCGTCGAAACGGTAGTAGGCCGACACGCCGGCGCGGCGATCCCGGACCAGCCCGGCATCCTTGAGCTTGGCCAGATGGGTGGAGACGCGCGGCTGGGCCAGCTGGGTGATGGCCGACAATTCGGCCACGGTCAGCTCCTCGCGTGCCAGCAACACCAACAGGCGCACGCGGGTGGCATCCGCAAACACCTTGAGCCGGGTCGACCAGGCTTCAAGATCCATAATATCTTCTCATCGCGATATAAAGATATTGTCCGCCTGCCAGCAGCATGGGTCAAGACGCGTACGTCCGCGCATGGTGGCCCGGTACAATGGACGGACATGTTTTCAAGCAAGGGGTTGGCCGTGGATTTCGGATTTACCGAAGAACAACTGATGATCCAGGACGTGGCGCGGCGCATCGCCCGGGAAAAGATCGCACCCAGCGCGGAACATTTCGACCGGGTCGGCGAGTTTCCCTTGGAAAACATCCGCCTGCTGGGCGAAAACGGCCTGATGGGCATAGAAGTGCCCGTCGAATACGGCGGTGCCGGCATGGACCCGATCGCCTATGTGCTGGCCATGGTCGAGATTGCCGCCGGCGATGCGGCCCATTCCACCATCATGTCGGTCAACAATTCGCTGTTCTGCAACGGCATCCTGTTGAATGGCACCGAAGAACAGAAGCAGAAGTATGTCCGCGCGATTGCCGAAGGGCGCGAGATCGGTGCCTTCGCCCTGACAGAGCCGCAATCGGGTTCCGATGCCACGGCAATGAAGTGTCGCGCCAGCAAGCAGGCCGATGGCAGCTACGTCATCAACGGAAAGAAAAGCTGGATCACGTCCGGCCCGGTGGCCAGGTACATCGTGCTGTTCGCGATGAGCGATCCGGACAGGGGCGCACGCGGCATCACTGCGTTTCTGGTCGACACCGCCAAGCCCGGTTTCCATCGTGGCAAGACCGAACCGAAGCTGGGCATCCGCGCCTCGGCCACCTGCGAGATAGAGTTCCAGGATTACGTGGTTGCCGCCGAAGACGTACTGGGCGCGGAAGGCGATGGCTTCAAGATTGCCATGGGCGTGCTGGATGCGGGTCGTATCGGCATCGCCTCGCAGGCGGTTGGCCTGGCCCGTGCGGCCTATGAGGCGACGCTGGCCTATGTGAAGGAACGCAAGGCATTTGGTGCAGCTATCGGCACCTTCCAGATGACCCAGTCCAAGATTGCCGACATGAAGTGCAAGCTGGACGCTGCCTTGCTGTTGACCCTGCGCGCGGCGTGGGTGAAAGGCCAGGGCAAGCGTTTCACCAACGAAGCGGCCATGGCCAAGCTCACTGCTTCCGAGTCGGCGATGTGGATCACCCACCAAGCGGTGCAGATCCACGGCGGCATTGGCTATTCCAAGGAAATGCCGCTGGAACGTTATTTCCGCGATGCAAAGATCACCGAGATCTACGAAGGCACCAGCGAGATCCAGCGCCTGGTGATTGCGCGCAACGAGACCGGCTTGCGCTGATACCGCCCGCTATTGGCGCATCGAATAAACCCCGGCATTGCCGGGGTTTATTTCGGAAGCAAACCAGTCAGTCGGCATTCCCGCCAGGTGCGAATCGGTCACCGAAGAAATCGCCCTTGTTCCAGCGCGGCCTTTCCTGCGCATCGCCGACCAGGGTGCCGATCCGGGCATTCAATCGCGCCAGCCGCGCCGCGTCCTGGTACTGGATGGGTTGCGAGGCATCGTCGCAAGGCTGGTGGTAACAGTTGCGCAGGAACCGGTCCAAGGCCTCCTTGGGGCTCGCGCCGCCCGGCGCTGCGGGAATTACGCCGCCATCCAGGTACACCGCCGGGACCCCTGCGCGCACGAAGGCGTACTGGTCGCTGCGCACGAACACCACTTCTTCCGGAAACGGATCGGGCGACAAGGCCACGCCAATCTCCTTTGCCGCCGAATCCAGCGCGGTCTTCAGCGTGGAATGGTCCATGCCGATCGGCACCACGTCCTTGCTGGGCGCCAGCAGTACCGGCATGTCCATGTTGATGTTGGCCACCAGGTCGGCCTTGGGCACGGTCGGGTGCGTCGCGAACCATTCGGCGCCCAACAAGCCCTTCTCTTCGCCGGTCAAGGCGATGAACAGCAGCGATCGCTTCGGCTGGGTCTTCGCCACGCTCAGTTCCCTTGCTGCTTCGAGCATGATCGAGACGCCCAGGGCATTATCCAGCGCACCGTTGTAGATGCTGTCGCCGTTGACCGCTGCGCCAATACCGATATGGTCCAGATGCGCGGTGTAGGCAATGAATTCGCGGCCCAGGGCAACGTCGCCGCCATCAAGACGGCCGACGACGTTGCGCGACTCCGCCGGTTCGATGCGGGTGCTGCCGGCCAGGGTGAGCGTGCCGGGCAGATCAAAAGGCTTCAGCTGTCCGGCTGCGTTCGCCTTGAACAGCGCATCGGCCGTCTGCGCACTGCCAGCGAACACGCGGCTGGCCGCTGCCGCGCTGACCGAGGCGGTGGCCTTGAGCTGCGGGAAACTGTCGATAGCAGTGCCATCGGCGGCACGCAGGCGCATGCCGGGCATGTTCCATTTTGCCGCCATGTTGCGCCAAGGCCCGCGCTCCTCGTATTCGGGCGTGTTGACGAAGATCACACCGATCGCACCGCGTTCGGCCAGCGTGCGCAGTTTTTGCGTGCTTGAGGAATAGAAAGCCCGGCGATCATTGTCGAAGCGCGCGGGTGCACCGGGGAACAACACCGCGATCTTGCCGCGTACCTCGACCCCGGCGAAATCGTCCTGGCCGAGATCCGGCGCCTGCACGCCCTGGCCGACGAACACCGCGGGGGCGGTCAACGCGTGGGTCGGTGCGTTGTAGTTGAGGCCCGGCAGGAAGTCATCACGGAATACGAGTGATTGACTGGTCCCGCCGCGATCGATAACCAGTTTCGCACCATCTTCCTGACGCACTGCCTTCAATAACGGCACGCGCTGGAAGTAGCTGTTGTCGTCGCCGGCCGGTTTCAGGCCCAGTTCGGTATAGCGACGGGCGACATACTCGGCTGCAAGGTCGTAGCCGCGGGTGCCGGTATCGCGTCCTTCAAGCTTGTCGTCGGCCAGATAGCGGACGTCGGCCTCGATGCGTCGTGCAGGTGCGGAGTCCGCGGCTGTGGCCGACATCGCGACCGGGGGCGCGACGGGGTCGGGTTTACATGCGGCCAGGCAGGCGAGGGCGAGGATCAATGGAAGATTCCGTGGCATCGATAAGGCTCGGTTGGAAGTGCGGGAACCCTAGCACGCACGGCGCCGGGCATAGGAGTACCGCAGCAGATGGCGCCAAATCACGACTATCCCGGCAGGCAGGCAGATCAACGCCGGCTGGGCCTGTTGCATTGCACCTGGGGGACCAGATATCCGTGCGCGCTGGCGACAGAAAGCGGGTGCAGAGCCGGCACGCCGCATCGCTACGATCTGGCACGCAACAAAAAAGCCCCGGCATAGCCGGGGCTCTCGTCGATTGCGGCAACGGTCAGCGCGGTGCCGGCAGGCTCTTGTGCTCCAGGTATTCCCTGGACGGTTCATCCAGCTTGTCGCCCAGCATGCGCCGTACCACGATGAAGAACACCGGAATCAGCAGCAGGCCAAGGAAGGTAGCGAATACCATGCCGCCAATCACGCCAGTGCCGATCGCATGGCGCGCATTGGCCCCAGCACCGCTGGAGATCGCCATCGGCATCACCCCCATGATGAAGGCGAAGGAAGTCATCAGGATCGGGCGGAAGCGCAGACGCGCCGCTTCGACCACCGCATCGCGCAGGGTCTTGCCCTCACGCCGCTGTTCCACCGCGAACTCGATGATCAGGATCGCGTTCTTGGCCGCCAGGCCAATGATGGTGATCAGGCCGATCTTGAAGTAGATGTCGTTGGGCAGGCCACGCAACTTCGTGGCCAGGATGGCACCCAGTACGCCCATCGGTACTACCAGCAACACCGCCAGCGGCACCGACCAGCTTTCATACAAGGCGGCCAGGCACAGGAATACCACCACGATGGACAGGGCAAGCAGCAGCGTTGCCGCGTTGCCGGCCAGGATTTCCTGGTACGACAAGCCACTCCAGTCGTAACCGAATCCCGCGGGCAGGTCGTTGGCCACGATCTCTTCCATCGCCTGCATCGCCTCACCCGAGCTTCGCCCGGGTGCCGGCGAACCATTGATGTTGACCGCCGCATAGCCGTTGTAGCGGGTCAGCGAGGGCGGGCTGGTGATCCACTCGTACTTCACTACGTTGCTGAGCGGAATCATGGTGCTGTCGACCGAACCCGTGCCTGCGGTGGTGACCAGGTTGCTGGGCGTGTAGAAATGGCTCAGCGCTTCGGGTCCCATCCGGAACGGGGCATCGGCCTGCAGGGTTACGCGCTTGATCCGGCCTTCGTAGAAGAAGTCGTTGACGTACACCGGCGCCAGCATCAGCTGGATAGCACTGTAGATGTCGCTGACCGACATGCCCATCGCCTGGGCCTGGACGCGGTCAACGTGCAGCTTGAGTTGCGGCGCGTCTTCCAGTGTATTCGGTCGCACGGCGGTCAGCGCGGGATTCTGGTTGGCCTTGCCCAGCAACAGGTTGCGTGCATCGGTCAGCGCCTTCTGGCCGGCGCCACTGCGGTCCTGCAGGTACATGTCGAAGCCACCGAACTGGCCCAGCCCGTTCACGGTCGGCAGGTTGACCACGAAGATGCTGGCTTCCTTGATGCCGTAGAACATGCCGTTGAGCTTGCCGATGAATTCGGTTGCGCTGGCCTTGCGCTCCGCCCAAGGCTTGAGCTTGATGAAGGCCATGCCGACGTTCTCGCCGGAGCCGACGAAACTGAAGCCGGTGATCTGCATCATTCCTTCGAACTCGGGCTGCTTCTCCAGGAGGCTGTGGATCTGGTTGAAGACCTCGCCGGTGCGGGTCATGCTGGCGCCGGGAGGCAGTTGCACGATGGCCAACGCATAGCCCTGGTCTTCTTCGGGCAGGAAGCTGCCGGGAAGACGGGTGAACAGGAATCCGCACAGCACCGTCAGCACCGCGAACAGCACCATCCAGCGCGGCGCATGCTTCACCGCGCTGCCGATGTGGCCCACGTAGGTATGGCTGATCTTGTCGTAATACTTGTTGAAGGTACGGAATACGATGTTGGGCTTGTGTGTCTCGGTCGGCTTCAGGAAGGTGGCGCACAACGCCGGGGTGAAGCCCAGTGCAAGGAACGCCGAGAAGGCCATGGCAATGGCAATGGTCAGCGCGAACTGTTTGTAGATCTCGCCGGCCGCGCCGCCCTGCAGCGCGCTGGGGATGAAGACCGCCGCCAGGACCACCGTGATCGCGACCACGGCGCCAGTGATCTGGCCCATCGCCTTGCGCGTGGCTTCCTTGGGTGGAAGCTTTTCGTCGGTCATGATCCGTTCGACGTTCTCGATCACCACGATCGCGTCGTCGACCACGATGCCGATCGCCAGGACCATCGCGAACAGGGTCAGCTGGTTGATGGTGAAGCCGATGATGCTCATGCCCATGAAAGTGCCGAGCAACGCGATCGGGATCACCAGGGTCGGGATGATCGTCGCGCGAATGTTCTGCAGGAAGATCAGCATCACCAGGAACACCAGCACCAGGGCCTCGCCCAGCGTCTTCACCACTTCCTCGATCGAGATCTTGACGAAGGTGGTGCTGTCATACGGCGAAAACCACGAAACGCCCTGCGGAAAGCTGAGCTGCAGCTCGTCCATCTTGGCGCGCACCGCATCGGCTACATTCAGCGCATTGGCACCGGGTAGCAGCTGGATGGCGAAAGCGCCGGTGGGGTCCCCATTCCAGCGGGTATCGAAGCCGTAGGACGAAGAGCCGAAGGCAACCCGGGCCACGTCCTTGAGCCGTACGGTGGTGCCGTCGCTGTTGGCCCGCAGGATGATGTTCTCGAATTCAGAAGGCGAGCTGAAGCGGCCTTCCGCCGAAACCGTCGCAGTGAAGCCCTGGTTGCTTGGCGCGGGTGCCGAACCCAGCGAGCCGGCGGCAAACTGCACGTTCTGGCTGCGGATCGCGGCCAGCGCCTGGCTGGCGGACATTCCGTATCCACGCAATTTGTCCGGGTTCAACCAGATGTTCATGGCATATTCGGCGCCGAATTGCTGGGTGCTGCCGACCCCGGGGATGCGCGAGATCTGGTCGAGCACGCGGGAACCGACGATGTCACTCAACTGGTCGCGGTCGACCGACGGATTTTCCGAACGCAACGCCACCACCATGAGAAAGCCGGCGTTGGCCTTGGCCACGACCACGCCCTGCTGGGTCACTTCGGTAGGCAGTCGCGGGGTGGCCAAGGCGACCTTGTTCTGGACCTGGACCTGGGCAATGTCGGCGTCGGTTCCGGTCTCGAAAGTCAGGGTGATGCTGGCGCGTCCGCTGGCGCTGGACGACGAGCTGAAATACAGCAGGTGGTCGATGCCGGTGAGTTGCTGTTCGATTACCTGGGTGACGGCTTTTTCGGTGGTTTCCGCACTGGCGCCGGGGTAGGACGCGCCAACGGTTACCTGCGGCGGGGCGATGCTGGGGTAGGACTCGACGCCGAGATTGAGGATCGAGATCACCCCGGAAATGGAGATCAGGATTGCCACCACCCAGGCGAAGATCGGGTGGTCGATGAAGAACTTGGGCATGGGGGAGTTTCCTTATTCCGGCTTGGCGGCGGCAGGCGCGGTCTTGCCGGCGGGTGCTTCAGGCTTCCATGGCGCAGCCTTGGCGGGCGCGCCTTCCTTCACTTTCTGCAATCCGGAAACGATCACCTGGTCGCCAGCGGCCAGGCCGCTGGTGATCACCCAGTTGCCGCCGGTCGCGTCGCCGGTGGTGACGTTCTTGCGGGCCACGTTGCCGTCCTTGCCCACGACCATGGCATAGCCGCCTGCGGTGTCGCGTTGTATCGCCGCCTGCGGGATCAGGAATGCATTCTTCTGCTCACCCAGGGTCGCGCGCAGGGTGACGAAAGTGCCAGGCAACAGTTTCTTGTCCGGATTGGGCAGGGTGGCGCGCAGCGAGATTGCACCGGTGTTCGGATCGACGATGGTGCCGGAAAAATCCAGCTTGCCGGTCTCGGCATATTCGGTGCCATCGGAAAGCAACACGCTGACCGTCGATTCGCCGTCGCCGGACAGGGACACGTTCTGGGCGTTCTGCAATTGTTCCAGTTCGCTGGCGCTGATCGAGAAATTGACGTACAGCGGATCCAGCTGGTCCACGGTGGTCAGCAGGGTCACGTCACCCTGGCCGACCAGCGCGCCTTCGGTCACCTGCTGCTTGCCGGCGCGTCCGGATATCGGCGCACGCACGCTGGCGTAATCCAGGTTGATGCGCGAGCTGGTCACCCCCGCCCGGGCCGATTGCACGGCGGCGGCGGCGCTGCGTTCGGCGGCTTCAGCGTTGTCCAGGTCCGCCCGGGAAACGAACTTCTGCGGCGCCAGCTGGCGTGCGCGATTGGCGGCGACATGGGCATTGGTATAGCTGGCCTGGGCAGACGCCAGTTGCGCCTGGCTGGCACTCAATCCCGCCTGCAATGGCGCCGGATCGATCTGGAACAGCACTTGCCCTTCTTTCACGTCGTTGCCTTCCTGGTACACGCGCTTGAGCAGCACGCCAGGAACGCGGGCGCGCACATCGGAGCTGCGTACGGGGGCCAGGCGACCGACCAACTCGCGCCGCAACGGCACGTTCTGCGGAGCCGCGGTGATCACGCCCACTTCCGGCGGGGGCGGAGCGGGTTGTTCCGGCTGCTTGCAAGCTGCCAGGGGCAGGAGCAGCGCGCAACTCAGAGTAAGCATGCGAAGGGGAAAGGTCATGGGGGGGCTCCGGATCAAGGCCTGGAAAGTGGAAGATTAGGGTGCGGCTGGGTCGGTACAGGTGAGGTATCGACCGAGAAGGCGCGCAGGAAAGCATCGATGGCAAACGCGGCCCAGTGCCTGCGGCGGTCCTCGCTGTCGCGATGCGGGACCGCGAAGCGCTGGCGCTCGAAATCCAGGCCCACGATCATGCCAAGCAACAGCTCGGCTGTGTAGTGAGGATCGTCATGCCTGAGCTGCCCACGCCGCATGGCCAAACGCAGCCATTCGGCCAGTCGTTGCTGCAGGGTTTCGCAGCCATCGCGGTACAGGGTCCGCGCTTCTTCGGGAAACTGTGAGGCATCTGCGCTGAGCAGTTGGCAGGTGGCGATCAATGAAGGATCGGAGAGGCGCTGCAGGTGTTCCATGGCAAACCCCAGCAGGGTGGTGCGTGGGTCCACCTCCTTGCCGTCCAAGCGTGCGGTAGCCATGTCCAGGTGCTCCTGCATGACGCTGCGCATCAGCTCCTGCTTGCTGCCGAAGTCCGCATACAGGGTCTGTTTTGAACAACCCGCGCGCGTCGCCACCGCATCCATGGTCATGCGGAAACCCTGTTCAGCCATCAGTTCACGCACTGCTTCGTGCACACGCTGGCGTCGCAATGAAGCGGAAGAAAGGGCGGGGGAGGGCTGCATCGGATTGGACTATACCGTCCAGTTCACAATCTGGCCAGTGCCGGGCGACGAGGAGTAGTCAGTAAATAGGATTGAGGTGTGAGGAAAGAGTGATCGGATTCGGGCCTCGAGCGCGGCCCTCCGCAAGGCAGCAGTCCGTCCTTCCGCACCACTAACTTCTCACTCCTCTCCACTCACTCCTCGCCTCCCTAACCCGAAAGGACGAGCAAGCCCGGATTCTTCGGCGGTTCGCTAACGCGGCTTGTCATTTCCACCGGGAAACGCCGGCATTTGTGGCCGCCCAACAAGGCAACCATTGGCTTCAGGGCTACAATTGCGGACTGCCTACAAACACAGAGCCATGTCCTGCATGAACGCTGTTCGCAAAGTAAAAAAAACCTCCGGTTCCACCGCCAAGACGGAATCTGCCGCGGCTAAACCCGGCAAACCCCCGGCTGCGAAATCCGCATCGGTCAAGGTTTCACCCGGGTTCTCCCTGGAGCCCGTTTTTGCCGCCATCCGCAAGCGCCTGCCCGCAGCGCGCCAGGCGGAAGCAAAAGCATTCGCGCAAACGTTCTACAAGCGCATGGAAGAAGACGAATATCCGCACCACAGCCCTGATGCCTGGGCTGCGCTGGCATGCGACATGCTTGACTTCGCCCGCGTGCGCAAGCCCGGCGTGGCCAATGTCCGCGTGTTCAACGCCAGCCTGAAGACCAATGGCTGGGAATCGCCGCACACCGTGCTGCAGATCGTCAACGACGACATGCCATTCCTGGTTGATTCGGTGAGCATGGCCCTGGCTGATGCCGGTATCGGCGTGCACGTACTGGGCCACCCACTGCTGCGTTTCACCCGCGACAAGGCCGGCAAGCTCACCGCAGTCGGTGAAGGCCAGCCCGAATCGCTGATGCTGCTGGAGATAGACCGCCAGCCGGTGGAACAGATGCGGATCATCGAGGCCCGCATCCGCCAGGTGCTGGGGGAAGTCCGGGCCATCGTCCAGGACTGGAGCGCGATGCGCGACAGGATGCTGGCGTTGTCCGAAGAACTGGCAACGCGGCGCATGCCGATCGATGACGCCGGCCGTCGTGAAGCCCAGGAGTTCCTGCGCTGGGCCGCTGACGATCACTTCACCTTTTTTGGTTATCGCGAATACCGCATCGAACAGAAAAATGGCGAACGCATCCTCGAGGCGGCTGACGGCGGCCTGGGCCTGCTGCGCGGCAAGGAGCACTCCACCACCCGTAACGTCAAGTCGCTGGCGGCACACTACATGCCGCAGTCCGGTGCGGTGGATACGCTGATCCTGACCAAGACCAACGCGCGTTCCGATGTGCATCGCCCCGGCAACATGGACTACATCGGCGTGCTTGAATTCGACGCCAAGGGCAATGCCGTGGCCGAGCAGCGTTTCATCGGCCTGTACACCTCCAGCGCCTACAACCGCCGCCCCTGGGAAATCCCGCTGGTGCGCGAGCGCCACGAGCATGTGATGCGCCAGTCCGGCCTGTTGCCCGACAGCCACAGCGGAAAGGCATTGCGCCACATCCTGGAAACCCTGCCACGCGAGGAATTGTTCCAGTCCACCGACGAAGAACTCAGTCGCACCAGCATGGGTATCCTGGGCTTGCAGGAGCGCGTGCGCAGCAAGCTGTTCCTGCGCCGCGACCGCTATGGCCGTTTTTTCTCCGCGCTGGTGTACATCCCGCGCGAACGTTTCAATACCGACGTGCGCCTGCGCATCGAGGCATTGTTGAAGGAAGCGCTGCACGGCGAGTATGTCGACACCACCGTCCAGCTCGGCGAATCGCCGCTGGCCCAGTTGCACCTGGTGGTGAGGCCGCGCGCAGGCGAACAGGTCAACATTGATACCGCGCAGCTCGAAGCGCGTCTGGCCCACCTGCTGCGCAACTGGCAGGACGACCTGCGTGAAATACTGATCGCTCGCCACGGCGAAGTCGCCGGCCTGAAAATGGCCGGAAGCTACGCCCGTGCGCTGCCGGCCGGTTACATCGAGAACGTGTCGCCCGAGCTGGCTGCGAGCGACGTGGAGAACCTGGCTGCGCTCACGGGTCCGCAAGACCTGCGCTTGAGTCTGCACATATCGCGCCGCCAGCGCGAAGGCGAAGGCGGGCTGCGACTCAACCTGTACCGCCAGTTGCAGGATATCTCTCTGTCCGATGCGCTTCCGGTAATGGAGAACATGGGCTTGAGGGTTATCTCCGAGCATCCGTTCCGCCTGGAAGTGGACAACGCTGCGACTTACATCCAGGAATTCGAGATTGAATCCATCGCCGGCGAGATCGACGTCGAGAACCGCAGTGAAGCCTTCGAGGAGGCATTCGCACGTGTCTGGCGTGGCGATGCCGAGAATGACGGTTTCAACCGGCTGGTCCTGGGCGCAAGCCTGGAGTGGCGTCAGATCGCACTGCTGCGCGGGTATTGCAAGTACCTGCTGCAGACCGGGGTGCCGTTCTCGCAGAATTACGTCGAGGAGACCCTTAACCGCTATCCGTTGCTGGCAAGGCTGCTGGTGGAACTGTTCGAGGCTCGTTTCGACCCGGCCACCGGGCGTGAGAGCAAAGCCGAGATCAAGCTGGGCCAGGAGCGCTTCACCCGGCAACTGCATGCGCTGGCGGGCGGCGACGAGGCTACGATGAAGGCGCTGCAGTATGTGGTCGATGCGCGCGGCGGCAAGCGTGAGGGCCAGTTCGAAGCCACCCACAAGACGCTGCTCAAGTTGATGGATCGCGTTTCAAGTCTTGACGACGACCGCATCCTGCGCGGTTTCATCTCCGTGATCGAAGCCACCCTGCGCACCAACTATTTCCAGAAGGGCAGCGACGGCCAGCACGCGCACACGATCAGCTTCAAGCTGGATTCGGCGCGGGTTCCGGACCTGCCCAAGCCGCGCCCGTATCGCGAGATCTTCGTCTACGGTCCACGTGTGGAAGGCGTGCACCTGCGCTTCGGCCCGGTGGCGCGTGGCGGCCTGCGCTGGTCCGACCGGCGCGAGGACTTCCGCACCGAGGTGTTGGGCCTGGTCAAGGCGCAGATGGTGAAGAACACGGTGATCGTGCCGGTCGGCGCCAAGGGCGGTTTCTTCGTCAAGCAACCGCCGGTTGGAGGTGATCGCGACGCGGTCCTGGCCGAGGGTATCGCCTGCTACAAGATGTTCATCCAGAGCCTGCTCGACATCACCGACAACATCGTCGGCAACAAGATCGTGCCGCCAGTCGACGTGGTTCGCCACGACGACGACGACCCCTACCTGGTGGTCGCCGCGGACAAGGGCACGGCTACGTTCTCCGACATCGCCAACGGCCTTGCCCTCGCCCACGGTTTCTGGATGGGCGATGCGTTCGCATCCGGAGGCTCGGTCGGGTACGACCACAAGGGCATGGGCATCACCGCCAGAGGTGCCTGGGAATCGGTCAAGCGCCACTTCCGCGCCCTGGGCCGCAATTCACAGACCGAGGATTTCACATGCGTGGGGATCGGCGACATGTCGGGCGACGTATTCGGCAACGGCATGCTGTTGTCCGGGCATATCCGTCTGGTTGCCGCGTTCGACCACCGCCACATCTTCCTCGACCCCAATCCGGATGCGGCGAGTTCTTTCAAGGAACGCCAGCGGATGTTCAAGGTGCCGCGTTCCAGCTGGGCGGATTACGATGCCGGCCTGATTTCGAAGGGCGGTGGGATTTACCCGCGCTCGCTGAAGTCGATTGAAATCACCGCGCCGGTACGCGAGGCGTTGGGCCTGGTCGACGAGGTCAAGTCGCTGTCGCCGAACGAGCTGATGAGTGCGATCCTGAAGGCGCCCGTGGACCTTTTGTGGAACGGCGGCATCGGTACCTACATCAAGGCCGCTTCGGAAAGTAATGTCGATGTCGGCGACCGCGCCAACAACGGGCTGCGTATCAATGGCGGCGACCTGCGTTGCAGGATCGTCGGCGAGGGTGGCAACCTTGGCATGACTCAACTCGGCCGTATCGAAGCGGCGCAGAACGGCACCCTGCTCAATACCGACTTCATCGACAACTCGGCCGGCGTGGATACCTCGGACCACGAGGTCAACATCAAGATCCTGCTCAATGGCGTGGTCCAGGCGAAGAAACTCACTTTCGAAGCGCGCAACAAGTTGCTGGCCTCGATGACCGGGGAGGTGGGCGGCCTGGTGCTGCTGGACAACTATCGCCAGAACCAGGCGATCAGCCTGATGGAACGCATGAGCGTATCGCGCCTGGGTTCCAAGCAGCACTTCATCCAGACCCTGGAATCGCAGGGCCTGTTGGATCGTCAGATTGAATTCCTTCCGTCCGATACGGAACTGGCCGAACGCAAGGCGCGTGGACAAGGACTGACCCGGCCGGAGCTGGCGGTGCTGTTGTCCTATTCCAAGCTGGTGGTCTTCCAGCAACTGCTGGATTCGGACATTCCCGAGGATCCCTACCTGTCCAAGGAGCTGCAGCGCTACTTCCCGGAGCCGTTGCAGAAGAAGTACTCGGCGGAGATGGAGAAGCTTCGCCTGAAGCGCGAGATCATAGCCACCGCGGTCACCAACTCGACCATCAACCGCATGGGCGCCACCTTCCTGCTGCGCATGCAGGAAGACTCCGGGCGCAGTCCGGCCGAAGTGGCCAAGGCCTTCACCATCACCCGTGAGACCCTGGACGCGCGTGCGTTGTGGAACCAGATCGATGCGCTCGACGGCAAGGTGCCGGAGTCCGTGCAGATCGATGCCCTGCAGGTGATCTGGTCGCTGCAGCGTTCGTTCACGCGCTGGCTGCTGGGCCGTCCGGGTCCAATTCCCGATATCGCCTCGGCGGTGGCGCGATACCACGACGGCTACAACGAAATCCGCGCTGCAGGTGGTGTGCTACCCGATTCGCAACGCCCCGCCTATGAGGCCAGTCGCAGCGAATGGAAGCGGAAGGGATTGCCCCCTGCATTGGTTGACCAGTTGGCAGCCTTGCCCTACCTGGAGCCTTCCTGCGACATCATCGAGGTGGCGCGTGCGCGCAAGCTCAAGCCGGTGGAAGTTTCCAAGGTCCACTTCCGCCTGGGCGAAGCGCTGCACATCCCGTGGCTGTTCGAACAGATCGACGCGCTGCAGGTCGATGGGCGCTGGCATGCCGTGGCGCGTGGTGTGTTGCGTGACGAACTGGCTGCGCAACAGCGCATCCTCACCGATCAGGTACTGTCGATGCCCGGTGCAACCGCCGACGCCAAGGTCCGCCATTGGCTCGACCGCGATGACCCGGCACTGCGTTTTACCCTGGGCATGCTCAACGAGCTTGCTGCACAGAAGACGCTCGACTACCCAACGACGTCGGTCGCGGTGCAGAGGTTGTCGCAACTGTCGGCCAAGCATTGACCGCACAGGTTGCTTCGAGAACCAGCCGGGCAAGCCCGGCTGATGCAAGTCGTTAGGAGCGAGCAGGGCCGCTCCTGAATTGACGACGGGACACGGTATGCTGCGGCCCTGATGGCTCCTGTAATAGTTGCCGCCTCGCCGACAAGAAATGACGATTGTCCTGTGGTGATTCCAGTTATCAAGGAGCAAGCCGATGCGCGTCCTGCGTATGATCCTGCTGGTGTGCGCTTTTCAGGCTGGCGGCAATTCGCAAGCGCAGGCACAGCGCCAGCAGATAGGGCAGGTGCAGGGAAAGCCTGTGTATGCCGACCAGGTATCGGGACAGGATGCGCGAAGCGGGCGGATAGCGCGCGTGAACGGTTCATTCAACCTGTCCTGCGTGCGTGGTATCTGCAGCACGCCGCCGAGTTTAAGGTGACAGAGTCCGAAGCCAGGATGCTCGAGAAGCAGGTCAGGGCTTACTCGGAGTGCAGCAAGAATGGCTACGTACTGCCGGAAGACCCCGTGTGGCGTAGCGTGGCTTTGAACATGTTCGGTGGCACGGCCAAAGCCATGAAGCTTCCATACGACCAGTACGGCGGAGGCAGATTGCTCTACCAGCAAGCCGGGACAGAATCCTTCGATGCCACGCGGCGGTTGCTGGAACAACACGAATCGGAAGGGGTCTTCGCAATTACCGATCCGGGGGCGGATACTCTGGCTTATGATTACTGGACACGCGATCACGGCCCCATGCTCGTAACCGATCCTGTAGCGGTCCATCGGGCGCTGAGCGTCGAAACGGTGATCGCCAGGTGTCCCGAGACCTGATCACTATTTGTCTGCACAGCGGAGTCCCGGATGTCGCACACCCCTCGCATCGCTTTCCTGGCCAGCCCCACTGAGGAGGCTCAGCTAGCGCTGGCGGCGCTGCAGGCGCGGCACGGCACGTGCGAGCCGGAAGCGGCTGACGTGCTTTGCGCGCTGGGCGGGGACGGCTTCATGTTGCAGACATTGCACCGCCATGGCGCGCTGGGAAAACCGGTGTTCGGCATGAAGCTGGGAACAGTCGGGTTCCTGATGAACCACTACCGCAACGAAGCCTCTGGATCAGGTTCCGGGCAGGGCCTGCTTGATCGGATCGCGACAGCCGAGCCTGCCAAACTGCGTCCGCTGGAGATGCTGGCGCTTACCGAGTCGGGCGCGAGCATCAATTCGCTGGCCTACAACGAAGTGTCGCTGTTGCGGCAGACGCGCCAGGCAGCGCATTTGAGCATCGACCTCAACGGCCAGACCCGGGTGGATGAACTGGTCTGCGATGGCGTGCTGGTCGCCAGCCCGGCTGGCAGCACCGCCTATAACTTCTCCGCCTATGGCCCGATCCTGCCACTGGGTTCGCACACCATCGCCCTGACTCCGATTGCGCCTTACCGGCCACGCCGCTGGCGCGGAGCGATCCTGAAGGCGGATACCGAAGTACGTTTCCGCGTGCTGGATCCATACAAGCGCCCGGTCAGTGCCACTGCGGATTCCCATGAAGTACGCGACGTGGTGGAAGTGACCATCCGCGAATCACGGGAACGCATCGTGACCCTGCTGTTCGATCCCGAACACAACCTCGAAGAGCGCATCCTCAGCGAACAATTCGTGGTCTGAGCGGCATCCACGCAATTACCGTATGCTGCCGGCAGTCGCGTCTTGGGCGACTGGATCCAGACATTTTGATTGGGGGAGGGGTCTCCGATGAAGAAGTCGTTTGCCATCGTGCTGTGCGCGTGCCTGGTTGCGCCTGGCGCAGGCGCTTGCGGCATGACCAGCAAGCTGACCGCGTACGAGCCGGTTGCTGGCAGCGTGCCGGTTACGCAGGCCCATGCACTGTTGCCCGCACCCGTGGCGGTGGTCACCGGGTTTGTCCGCGGAATCGGTCCCAAGCACTCCACCTGCGATGACACCGGCCTGCTCAGTGTCGAGATCGAGTGGCCGCGGGGCGAATACAAACTGCGCGACCTGGGCTTTGAATTCAAGGTGGTTTCGGGTACCACGGCGTACGCCATCTTCCCTGAGGGTCCTGTCCAGGCGCCGATCAGCGGGCGCCGCGGCGATTTCCTTTTCATGTGGCAGGAAGGCGAACCTTCACTTCAGCAGCCGATCGACCTGCAAGTCGAGGTGCGTGCAGTGACCCGCGACAATTTGCGGGGCCCGCCGACCCGGATCGTCGTGCGCGCCGCTCCTGGCGCTTGAGGCTCCGGGCCACGGTATCTCGCGTGCTGCGACCACGTTGCAGGATAATCGCCGCATGTCTTCAGATCGCATCTCCGCCGACAACGCACCCCACCTGCTGACCGTCGCCGTGACCTCACGCGCGCTCTTCGACCTGGAGGAAAGCCACGCCCTGTACGAAACCGAAGGTGTGGAAGCCTACAGCAGCTTCCAGCGCAGCCATGAAGACGATGTGCTGGCACCCGGCATGGCCTTCCCTGTAGTGCGCAAGCTGCTGGCATTGAACGAGGGCGCGCCCGCCGATGCGCCAAGGGTCGAGGTGATCCTGCTGTCGCGCAATTCCGCCGATACCGGGTTGCGCATCTTCAATTCCATCCAGCACCACAGACTCGGCATCGTCCGTGCGACCTTCACTTCCGGCGAACCGACCTGGCCGTATGCGCGACCATTCGGCGCAGACCTGTTTCTTTCAGCCAATCCCGAGTCCGTCCGCCGATCGCTTGAGCATGGTATTGCGGCAGCCACCATCCTTCCGGCCAAGGCCTTGCAGCAGCGCCACGATCAGCTGCGTATAGCCTTCGACGGCGATGCGGTGATCTTTGGTGACGAGAGCGAGCGCGTATCCCGCGAGCAGGGGGTGGAAGCATTTGGCCGCCACGAACGCGAGAGGGCCAGGGAACTGCTGTCCGGTGGGCCGTTCAAGGGATTCCTGTCCGCGCTGCACGACCTGCAGGCCGCATTCCCCCCGGGCAAGGACGCGCCCATCCGGACCGCGCTGGTGACCGCACGCTCGGCGCCCGCGCACGAGCGCGTGATCCGTACCCTGCGCGAATGGGGGGTGCGCCTGGACGAAGCGCTGTTCCTCGGCGGCCGCCACAAGGGTCCGTTCCTGGAAGCCTTTGGCGCCGACATCTTCTTCGACGACTCACAGCACAACATCGACAGTGCCGCCCGGCATGTGGCTACCGGGCATGTGCCGCATGGGGTAGCGAATCCCCGGTAGGAGCGCCCCTACAAGGCCAAGCGGATGTCGGCGAGTTTCCAGCTGAGTCCCTTGCGCTTGAAAACGAAAACCACCGGCTTGCCGTCTTCGTCATGCACGGTCGCGGTGAAGCGCGACAGCGACTCGTAATGGTGCTCGGCGTCCTTCAGTGGATCGGCAGGGACGGGCTTGCCGTAGGTATCGCCATCCACGGTCTCGCCCAGTGATTTCTTCCACATGCTGCGTCCCTGCAGCAACGCACCGATACCCAGGGGCGTGACCATGGCGTCGACCCCGCTGCCCAGCGCATTCCCGGCCACAGCCATTGCAATGGCGCCGAACAGATTGGATTGCACGTCGCTCCCGGCGCGACGCGCCAGCGAATCCTGGACCTGTGCCTTGATGCTTACCCGCAACGCAGGAAAATCCACATGCCGCTCGAGCTTTCCGGTGTCCTGTTCTGCGAGCGCCTGGCGGATGCCGTTGATGGCCAGGTAAGGGCCAGCGGCGACGTAGCCACCCAGTGCTACCAGCATGGTCAGGACCAGGGCGATCCATTTCTTCATTTCAGAACTCCAGGTCCAGGGCCGCACAAAGGTAATCCACGAAGGGCGCCAGTGCGACCAGGTCGGTGGCCAGTATCTGCCGCAACTTCGGCCCGCTCAGGGTGTCGTTGTCCAGCGAGCGCCAGAATACGAAGTTCTTGTGCTTCAGGTCCTCGATGAACTCGAAATCCGACGGGAAGCCGCGGGGTGCGCGAACCAGCATCTCGCCTTCCTCGAAATCGAAGCGCTTGCGGAACTTCGGCGCGTGCGCGGCTGCCTTCCAGCTGCCGGGGTTGTCGTGGATGAACTGACGGATGCGGCGCTGGGTGTCGGGTTCCGGATGCCACAGGCCTGCGCCGACGAAACACTCGCCGGGTTGCAGGTGCAGGTAGAAGGAGGGTGCCGGCACCTGCTTGCGCCGCTCGTGATACAGGCGCGCACCTTGCCAGGCCTTGTAAGGGGATTTGTCGTTGGAGAAGCGCGCATCGCGGTAGATGCGGAACAGCGAGCCACCGACGGTCTTGGGGTCGGAACGGAAGTGGGTGGTCAATGCGGCCAGATCGGGCTGCAGGTCAACGAGCAGGCGCAGGAATGGCTGGCGCACGTGGTCTTCGTACTGCTGCTTGTGTGCTGCGAACCAGTCCTTGTTGTTGTTCTTGGCCAAGGCACGCAGGAACTTGAAGCTGGCGTCGGAAAAATAGCTGGGCATCTCATTCACTCATTGACGTGTCGTAGGAGCGATGCAAGTCGCGAAACCTTCCTTCGCGACTTACGCGCAGAAGGAACTCTCCTTGGCGGACGTCGCTCCTGCAGCGCTCCTACGAAAGGCTAGCTTTAAGATCGTCGCCCCACACCTGCAGATGATCGAGCAGGGCCTGCTTGCCGCCGTCGTTCGCATGCTGAGAACGCAGAGCGTCGATTTCATGAAAGTAGCTCTCGAAAGTCAGCTCTGACAACCCACCATCCACGCCCAAACGCTGCTTGCGATAAGCATCCCATCGCCGCTGTTCCGGCTGCGTCAAAGTATCTGGCCAGTTGCGGGCGCGATAGCGGAACAGCAATTCCGGAAGACGCGCATCCTTGAAGCCGAACTCACGCTTGTCCAGGTGCTCGGGCGGCGTGGCCCGCACCTCCGCAAGACGGCGCTTGTCGCCATCGGCGATGAAGCCGTCGTAAAGCGAAGCATCGGCATCAGGTTTGTCGTGCGCACGTTCGCTGCCGAATACCTGGCGCATCTTCCCGGCCAGTTGCGTGGCGTGGGGCCGGAGTTGGGCGGCTACCGCTTCCATAGCCGCCCGGTCGATCTGCAATCGCACGAAATCTTCCTCGCGCAAATGCGACCAGGCCACCAGCGCCGGTGACCGGTTGAGGTGCACCTCCTTCAGTGGCACGCGCTTCTCGCCAGGCGGGAGATCTGCCGCGGGCGTGTACAAACGATCCTCTATGTCTTCCGCATCCAGTTGCAGCAGCGCGTCGGCATCGCCATCCAGGTCGAACACGATGATCCGGTTGTCGAACCGCGGATGCCGGGCCAGCGGCAATACCGGCGCGGCGCAAAAGCGGCTGGCGGGATAACGTTGCGAAACATGCAGGGCTGGGGTCAGTGCAATGGTGTCCAGCAACGAGGCGGCGAATTTCTTGTCGCGCAGCTTCAGCGCGTAGTCCCACAAACGCGGTTGCGCATCGCGGAACTTCCTCGCCATGCCCAGTGTTGCGTAGACATCGGAAAGCGCTTCATGCGCATCGCCTACACGCACGCCATTGGCCACGGCCAGGTGTTCCAGTTTGAAAGAAGTGCCCTTGCCGTCTTCGCGCTGCGGCCATTGGATGCCTTGCGGTCGCAATGCATGCGCCAGGCGCATCACATCCAGCATGTCCCAGCGCGAGTTGCCACCACGCCACTCGCGCTCGTAGGGATCGTGGAAGTTGCGGAACAACCCGTGACGGACAAACTCGTCGTCGAAACGCAGCGAGTTCCAGCCCAGGGTGCAGGTCTCGGGCCGCGACATCTCCTCGGCGATACGGGCGAAGGCTTCTGCCTCGCTCACGCCTTCGCGCAAGGCATGTTGCGGAGTGATACCGGTGATCAGGGTGGCGATGGGCGAGGGCAGCAGGTCGTCGGCAGGCTGCACGAAGAAGCTGATTGGTTCCTCGACCAGCCTGAGATCGGCATCGGTACGCACAGCGGCGAACTGGGCGATGCGGGTGCGGCGGGGATCGCTGCCGAACGTCTCAAGATCGTAGAACAGGAAGCTGGCGCTCATCTAGGCGGCATCCACCAGCAGGTCCAGGCGCGCCATCACGTCCGCGTCGGTGGTTTCCCAGTCGATAGCGGCAAGCGAATCCTTGCCTCGGGTAGCGGCAACCAGGATCTCACGCTGGATTTCGCTGCGTGCCAGGGCTACGGAGTACGGGATCAGCATGAAGGTGACCATGGTGTAGTGCGGCACGAAGCGCCCCGGATGGCGTTCCTGCAACGCACGTTCCAGTTCCCGCTGCAGCAGGAAGTCCGGATCGTCCACGCGGTCGCGCATTTCCAGGTAGTTCTCCAGCGCCATCTGCTGGATGGCGAGCGCGTTCGGCCTTCGTTCGGCCTGGAAGGCGGCGAAGGCGCCGGCGAGATCGGTGTGTTCCTCAAGCTTGCGCGCCAGCACCACGCAGTCTTCGAAGGCGCAGTTCATGCCCTGGCCGTGGAACGGGACCATGGCGTGGGCGGCGTCGCCGAGCAGGACCGCCCGACCGTCGATATGCCACCGGTCCAGGTACAAGGTGGCCAACAGGCCGGGAGGATTGCGCTCCCAATCCTGTTCCAGTCGCGGAATCAACGGGATCGCATCGGCGAAATCGCGCTGGAACAGCGTCTTTGCATCGGCAGCGGTTTTCACGGTGGCGAAGCTCGGGTCGCCCTCGTTCGGCAGGAACAGGGTGACGGTAAAGGTCTTCTCGTCGTTGGGCAGGGCGATGCACATGTAGTGTCCGCGCGGCCAGATATGCAATGCGTTGGGCTCGATCCTGAAACTGCCGTCGGCGGCGGGCGGAATCTCCAGTTCCTTGTACGAATGGCCTAGGAAATCGGTGCGCTCGCCCAGGTCGGACTGCTTCATCATCGCCCCCCGCAGCGAGGAACCCGCGCCATCGGCACCCACCAGGGCAGTAAAAGCAAGCTCACCGACACTGGAGTCGCGGTCATCGATGAAGCGTGCGGTGTTCGACTCAAAGTCCGCGCTTTCAAGGCGCTGGTGGAAATGCAGCTTTGCGCCGGCCTGTTCGGCCAGATCCAGCAGGCAGATGTTGAGGTCGCCGCGATGGATCGACCAGATCACTTCCGAATCATCGCGGCCGTAGCGTTGCAGCTGCTGCCGCCCGTCGAGGAAGTGGACCATGCGGCCGCGCATCATCACTGCCTGGGTCATTACCTCGTCGTCGGCGTCGGCCTGGCGCAGCGCATTGCGCCCACGCTCGGCCAGGGCCAGGTTGATCGAGCGGCCACCTTCATAACCCTTTACCCGCGGATCACCACGCTTCTCATGCACATCCACCTGCCAGCCGCGCCGAGCCAGCAGGGTGGCGAGCAGGGCGCCGGCGAGGCCGGCGCCGACCAAGGTGATGGATTTTTTGCCGTCAGTTCGCAAGATATTTAGCTCGTCATTCCCGCGCACGCGGGACCCCAGTGGCTTGACTCTAGCCGATAATCTCGAACCAGAGATCGTTCCAATACGGGTTCGCTTCTTCGGTCATGCGAACCTTCCATGCTCTGTTCCACTTCTTGATCTGCTTTTCACGGATGGTTGCGGCTTCCATCGTGCCGTGCAACTCATGCCAGACCAGTTCCGATAGCCCATGCGTCTTGGAGAATCCTTCGATCCTGTGTTCTCGATGCTGCCAATCC
Organism: Pseudoxanthomonas sp.; assembly: GCA_039932615.1. Classification (GTDB taxonomy): domain Bacteria; phylum Pseudomonadota; class Gammaproteobacteria; order Xanthomonadales; family Xanthomonadaceae; genus Pseudoxanthomonas_A. Next base: position 39,548 of record JBDTPP010000002.1, on the reverse strand, counting down.
CGCCAAGCAGGTTGCTGGTAACTCCAACATAGCGCGTACCGTTCCTTTTGCTGGCTAGCATGTAGGTGACAGGCAGCTTATCCATAAGCGGTCCGTATAGAGCAGAGGCACTGGGTTCCCGCCTTCGCGGGAATGACGATTTCTACCGCATCGCTTAAACGCCCCTCCACGATTCGACTTCCTCGACGAACCGGTACACATCCATGAACTTGTTGTATAGCGGCGCTGGCGATATGCGGATCACGTCGGGTTCGCGCCAGTCGCCAATGGTGCCGATCGAGGTCAGGTAGTCGAACAACTCGCGTCCGCGCTCACGTCCGCCGGTGACGCGTAGCGACAGCTGGCAGCCGCGGCGTCCGCGCTCGGCCGGAGTAATAATCTGCAGGGTGTCGGGCACGCGGGCCTGGATCAGGGCTTCAAGGAAGCCGGTCAGCTTCTCCGACTTGGTTCGCAGCGCTGCAACACCACCGGCCTTGTCGAACAACTCCAGCGATGCCAGCAGCGGCGCCAGGCCGAGGATCGGCGGATTGCTCAGTTGCCAACCGTCGGCGCCGGGCGTGGGCACGAACTCGGGGCCCATCTGGAACCGGGTCTTCTTTTCATGTCCCCACCAGCCCGCGAAACGTGGACGGTCGGTATGCGCATGACGCTCGTGGACGAAGCAGCCCGCTACCGCGCCAGGCCCGGCATTCATGTATTTGTAATGACACCAGACTGCGAAATCCGCGTCGCTGTCGTGCAGTTGCAACGGCAGGTTGCCGGCGGCATGGGCCAGGTCGAAGCCGGCCACCGCACCCTGCGCGCGGGTCAGGCGCGCGACCTCCTTCAGATCGAAGGCTTGTCCTGTGCGGTACTGGATGCCCGGCCACAGCACCAGGGCGAGGCGCGAGCCGTGTTCGACAATGGCGCGTTCAATCGCTTGCATGGAAATGGTGCCGTCCACTTCATCGGACAGTACTTCGATGAGATCGGTGTCGGGGTCGAAACCGTGGAAGCGGATCTGCGATTCGACTGCATGCCGGTCGGAGGGGAACGCACCGGCTTCGATCAGGATCGCGGGTCGCGCGTGCGTGGGCCGATAGAAACTGACCATCATCAGGTGCAGGTTGGTGGTCAGCGAATTCATCGCTACTACTTCGGAAGGCAGCGCGCCGACTACGCGCGCCAGTGGTTCGCGCACCTGCTCGTGGTAGGTCAGCCATTGCGCGTGTCCGGTGAAATGACCTTCCACCGCCTCGTGGCTCCATTTGTCCAGCACCTGCAACACATGCTCTCGCGCGCCGCGTGGTTGCAGGCCCAGCGAATTGCCACAGAAATAGACCTGCTCGTTGTGCTTGTGCTTGGGAATCAGGAAGTCGCTACGCAGGGGACGCAACGGATCGGCGGCGTCCAGGGCGATGGCATGGGTACGGGAAAGCGGGTCGGTCATGGAGAGTCAACCAGGGAAATGGGGATTGTAGGAGCGGGCCTTGCCCACGATGCTTTTGAAGCGCATCGCGAAGGAGCATCGCGGGCAAGGCCCGCTCCTACGGGAATGGTATTCATGCGAAACGCGAGGCCGGCAGGCCCATCCATTCCAGCGCGGTGCCGTGGTAAAGCCGGGCCTGGCCGACCGGGTCGAGATCGAGTGCGGCGATGCCCGCGCCCGGTTCCTGTTCGCCCAGTGGAAACGGATAGTCGGTGCCCAGCATCACCCGGTCGGTGCCGACCGTGTCCAGCAAGTATTGCAGGGCGCGTGGATCGGCCACCCAGGAATCGAAATACAACTGCTTGATGTAGTCGCGCGGGTTACCCGGGTTGTCGGTGGCGACCAGGTCCGGGCGCATGTTGAAACCGTGTTCGATGCGGCCGATCGTGTAAGGGAAACTGCCGCCGCCATGGGCCAGGCAGATCTTCAACTTCGGCAGGCGTTCCAGCACGCCGCCGAAGATCAGGCAACACGCGGCGCGCGATTGTTCGGCCGGCATGCCGACCAGCCACGGCATCCAGTATTTGGGCATGCTTGCCGCACCCATCATGTCCCAGGGATGGACAAGGATCGCGGCTTCAAGGTCGGCGGCCGCCTGGAAGAATTCGAACAGCTCGGGGGCGTCCAGGTTCCAGCTCTTGTCGGGCGCGATACCGACATGGCTGCCAATCTGCACGCCCTGCAAACCCAACTGATCCATGCAGCGTTCGAGTTCCTGCACGGCCAGGCGAGGGGATTGCAGCGGCACGGTGCCGATCCCGGCGTAATGACGCGGGTGCTGGCGGCAGGCTTCGGCGGTATGGTCGTTGAGCGCCTGGTGCAGGGCCAGCGCCTGGTCAGGTTTTGCCCAATAGCTGAACATCACCGGCACCGTGCTCAGTACCTGCACCTGCACGCCGAACCTGGCGTAGTCGTCGATACGCACTTGCGGGTCCCAGGTCTTGGGCCAGATTTCCCGGAAGAACTTGCCATCCTTGTAGATCCGCGCGCGCCCGTCCTCGCCATGGTGGATCACCGGGAAACGCTCGTCGTTGTACTTTTTAGCCAGGTCGGGCCAGGTGCGCGGCAGGTAGTGGGCGTGGGTGTCGATTTTCAGCATGCAGGCAGTTTACCCGGCCGCTGCCATGGCTGCCTGCGCTGGGTCTGGCCTGGCCCGGCGCAGCAGGTGCGCCAGCGCGTCGACGCTGTCGGCGATGCGGTCGCAGGTGTCGGCCAAGGCAAGCCCGGCGGGCGAATTGGCCAGCACGGGATCCTTGTCAACTGCCTCGGCCAGACGCCGTTCCGCAGGTCGTGCTGAAACCGGCCGCAACGGCGTTTCCTCGCGCAAGCTTGTGGTGATCGCGGCCAGGGCAGCATCGACCTGCGTCGAGAAATCAGTGAGTTCCGGCAGCCGCGGCAAGCTGCCTTCGTCGCGCAGCACCGCTTCCAGTGACAACGAAGTACGGATCAGGCGATGGGCATTGGCCAGGAAGGATTCGGTCAATGCGAGCTCCTTCCGCGACTGCGCACGCTTGGGTTCGGCCTGCAGGCGTTCGAGCGAGGCCAGCACTCCGGTACGCGCAGCGCGGGCAGTACTGCGGGTTTCATGCAGTGCGGTGATGTCCTCGCCGAACACTGCATGGATATGCGCGCGATAGCTTTCGACCAGTTTGGCCAGCGCGAGATTGGCACGCCGGCCTTCCCAGGTGGGCCACACCAGGTAGGCCGCCAGCGCCAGCGCGCTGCCGAGCAGGGTACCGAACAGGCGCATCTGGATCGCATCACCCGGCGCGATGCCCTGGAATGACAGCAACAACACCAGCATGCCCGAAAGCATCGCCACGCCGATACCGTAGTTGACTTGAACCAGCAGGCGGAATGCAAGGCACAACACGGTCATCAGCAACAGCGTTGGCACCACGCCATCGGTCGCGTAATGCACGATCAGTGTGGTCAGCAACAAGCCCACGAAGGTTCCGGCCACGCGCAGCAGGCCGAAACGCAAGGTGCCGCCGAAATCCGGTTTCAAGACGATGGCGGCGGTCATCGGGATCCACACGCCGTGCGGAATGGCCAGCGCTCGCTCGCAGGCCACCGCCAGGCCAAGGCATGCAGCACAGCGGATCGCATGGCGCATCGCCACCGACGAAATTTTCAAGTTGGCGCGCAAGGTTTGCCAGGGGTTGCGTGGACGCAGGGCCGAGGGCAGGCGGGCTTCGGCCAGGTCAGCGCGGATTTCACCCCGGCTGCTGGCCCAGTCGCTGTTGCGTACCAGTGAGCGCAGCTGCCCGGCGAGGCTCTGCGCACGCGCGCCGGCAAGGCGCAGCAATCGGCGGTCACGGGCGCCATGGCTATCCCTGCCGGCATTTGCCAGCGAGGCGACGCGCGCGCCGAAGGTAGCTACCTCCTGTTCGGCGCGGAAAGGCTTCTCGGCCGCGCGCATGGCATCCGACAGATGCGTCAGGATGGTGTCGGCGGCATCCAGGACAGCTTCGATGCGCACCCGGACATCGGCGTCTTCGATCCGGATATCCAGCTCGCCCAATGCGAGCAGGTCGATGCGTACGCGCTCACACAACTCGGCGATGATGCGGAACGATTGCACTGCCATGCCACGCGAATGATGCTGGCCGTGCAGGGTTTCCAGCGCTGCCATCGCCGCCATGGACACCGGCGGCGGTTGCGAAGGGTCGGGGCGCGTGCGCGCGACCTCCGCAAGTTGCTGCAGCACCGTGGCCAGGGCAAAGCGTTCAGGCCGATAACGCTGCAAAGGCCACGCCGCGAGCGCCAGCAGCATCTGCAACAGGCCTCCAGCAAAGATCATCGCCGCCACGCCGGGCGCTTGCACCACCGGCAGGCCCATGTCGGCAGTGATCATCATCACGATCATGCTGGTCAGGCCAACGCGGGCGGCGAGCGGCCCCAGCGCCACCAGCAGGCCACCCGCCAGGCCGAACACGATTGCCGCCATTACGAACAAGGTCGTGTGCTCGCCGATCAGGATGCCGATCAACGCGGAAAATCCGGCGGCCAGTGCAGCCAGCAACATCCGTTGCATGCGCTGCCGGTAAGGGCCGGGCTGGTCGGTGAACATGGTGTTGATCGCGCCAGTGGTCATTGCCAGGCCAGCCGGGACCTGGGCAATCGCCAGCCCAAGCGCAAGCGGCGCGATCACCGCGACCGTGTTGCGCAAGGCCACGCGCAACGGCACGTCGCGTGGCTTCAGGGCGATCAGCGAACGCAGCACAGGCGCCTCGTCAGGCGATCATCGAGCAATCGTCATGATCTCAGGTGTCGGGGAATTCGTAATGCGTTGGCGCCGGGTTGAGGTGGCCGCATTGTTTGCAGGTCCGATGTTCGCGCGAAGCGTAGAAGCGGTCGAACACGGGGGGGAAATCCTTCTCGATATCGTGCAGGTGGAAATATTCCTCGTACAGCTTGTGGTTGCAGTTTTCGCAGAACCACATCAGGCCGTCATCCTCGTGTGCCAGGCGTTTGCGTTCGATCACCAGGCCGATGGAGTCGGGCATGCGTTGCGGCGAGTGCGGTACGCGTGGCGGCAGCAGGAAGATTTCACCGGCGCGGATCGGGATGTCGCGTGTTTTTTCCTCTTCCTGGATGCGTAGCACCATCTCGCCCTCCAGCTGGTAGAACCATTCCGGACCTTCGTCCCAGTGGTAGTCGGTGCGCGAGTTGGGGCCGCCGACGACCATGACGATGAAGTCGCCGGCATGGACCACCTTGTTGCCCACCGGTGGCTTCAGCAGGTGGCGGTGTTCCTCGATCCAGGCTTGCAGGTTGAGGGGATTCGGCAGCATCGGTGACTCTCCTTCAGTGCGATTCCTTGAGCGAGGCAACGCACTTCAGCTCGATCGCGATCGGCGTCGGTAGCGCGGTGATACCCACAGTGGTGCGGCAGGGCGCAATGGCGGGATCCGGGAAGTACTCGGACCAGACCTGGTTGTAGGTCTTGAAATCGCGGGCCATGTCGGTGAGGTACACGGTCACGTCGGCCAGGTCTTCCCATGCGCCGCCACTGGCTTCCAGCACGGCGCGTATGTTGGCGAACACAGCGCGCGTTTGCGCTTCGATGTCGTACTTGCGCACCCGACCGTCGGCGAAATATTCGTTGCCGGCAATCTCGTTGCTTGTCGCATCGCGTGGACCAATGCCAGACAGGAACAGCAGCTGGCCGACGCGACGTGCGTGCGGATAGGCACCGACCGGGCGCGGTGCGCCTGTCGCGTGGATGGAATCGTTCATGACCAAGGCTCCCGGTCCCGAAGCAGGCCGGCAAGGGCATTGTCGTAGGCCGGCGTGAGCCGGTCTGCGCAATCCACGTCCATGCCCAGTTCGCGCACGCAGCCATCCAGCAGGCTGTACACCCACCCATGCACGGAAAGCTTCTGGCCGCGTGCCCAGGCGTCTTGCACGACCGTCGACAGGCAGACGTTCTCGGCCTGCTCGATCGCATTGAGTTCGCACAGGCGATCGCTGCGCTGCGCAGGATCGAAGCTTTGCAGCAGGGCGGCGTGCTTCTGCGCCACGTCGCCGACGTGCCGTATCCAGTTGTCGGCCAGGCCGATACGCGCGCCCTGCAGCGCTGCATTGACGCCACCGCAGCCGTAGTGGCCGACGACCAGGATATGCTCGATTTTCAACACGTCCACGGCGAACTGGATCACCGACATGCAGTTGAGGTCGGTGTGGACCATGACGTTGGCGATGTTGCGATGGACGAAAACCTCGCCCGGAGCCAGTCCCATGATCTGGTTGGCGGGCACCCGCGAGTCGGAGCAGCCGATCCACAGGTATTTCGGTGCCTGCAACTGCGACAGGCGCAGGAAGAAATCCGGGTCTTCCTGGCGGGTCCTTTCGGCCCATTCGCGATTGTTGCGTAGCAGTTCGTCGAGGATTTTCATGTCGGGTGACTTCCTTGCAGGGCAATGCCCACATTCTTGGGTTCGGTGAAAAAGCGCATTGCTTCGGAACCTCCTTCGCGACCGAGGCCCGACTGACCCATGCCGCCGAACGGGGTGCGCAAGTCGCGCATCAGCCAGCAGTTGATCCAGACCATGCCGGCGCGAATGTCAGCGGCGAGCCGATGGGCGCGATCAAGGTCGCGGGTCCAGATTGATGCGGCGAGGCCATAGTCGCCGGCATTGGCCAGCAGCATTGCTTCATCGTCACTGTCGAAGGGCTGCAAAGTGGCGACGGGGCCGAAAATCTCATCACGGTTGCTGGCGCAATCCGGGCCGAGCCCGTCGATCACTGTCGGCATCACGAACCAGCCCGGCCGATCCACGGCATCGCCACCGCAAAGCACCTTGCCACCTTCGCTACGCGCGCGGGCAATAGCGCCGACGACTTTTTCCAAGTGCGCTTGCGAAACCAGCGGGCCCAGCCGGGTTCCTGGGGCCATCGGGTCGCCCACGCCCAGCTTGCGCACGCGGTCGACGAAGGCGTCGCGGAACTCGTCGTAGATCGGGCGTTCGATCAGCAGGCGCGAACCGCACAGGCAGATCTGCCCGGAATTCTGGAAGGCCGAGCGGACCAAAGTATCCAGCTGGTTGCGCCAGTCGCTGTCAGCGAATACCAGGGTCGGATTCTTCCCACCCAGCTCCAGCGACACTTTCTTCAGTGCCGGCGCGGCAAGCGTGGCAATGCGTTTTCCAACCAGGGTGCTTCCGGTGAACGATACCGCGCGTATCCGGGGATGGGTCACCAGCGGTTCGCCGGCTTCGGCGCCCAGTCCGTGGACGATGTTGAGCACGCCTTGGGGGAAACCTATTTCCGCGGCCAGCTCTGCCAGCATTGTTGCGGTAAGCGGGGTCACTTCGGAAGGCTTGGCGACTACCGTGTTGCCGGCGGCAAGGGCCGGCGCGATCTTCCAGGTGAACAGGTATAGCGGCAGGTTCCATGGCGAGATCGTGGCGATCACGCCCAGCGGCATGCGCAAGGTGTAATTGAGCCCGGCTTCGCCGTGATGCGATTCGCTGGCGAACTGGGTGGCCGCGTGGGCGAAGAAACGCAGGTTGGAAACGGCACGCGGGATCTCGATATCGCGTGCCAGGGCGAAGGGCTTGCCGCCATCCAGTGATTCCGCGCAAGCGAAAGCATCAATGCGCGATTCCAGGGCCGAGGCTAGCCTTTCCAACCAGGCGGCGCGCTCGCTATTGCGCAACGCGGCCCAGGCCGGGAAGGCCTGTCCGGCGGCAGCGACTGCCAGTTCCACATCCTGCAGGTCGCCAGCAGCGACCTGGGCGTAGGCCTGGCCAGTGGCGGGATCAAACACCTCCAGCCAACGCCCGCTGGCCGCGGGTCGTGCCTCACCGTCGATCCAGTGGGTCAGGGTCTGCATGTCGATAGCTTAACCGGCCACGGCCTCACCGCAGGAGCGCCCCATGGGCGCGAGATCTTGACTGATATGCCCACGGCGCAGGTTCTCGTCGGATGTCCCGAATAGCAAACACAGGAATTCGGCGAATGAGCAAGAGCTCGCGCCCATGGGGCGCTCCTACGCGCGGTGCTCTTGTGCGCTGTGTTGCGGGGGATATCGCTATCAGATCGACTGCATGCGTCCGCCGTCCACGGCCAGGCTGACTCCGTTGATGTAGGCCGCCGCCGGGCTGGCGAGGAAGGCAATGGCTGCAGCGATCTCGCTGGCTTCGGCGAATCGTCCGACTGGCACGGTCGACAGCATGGTCGCCGCAATGGCGTCGCGGGATTTCCCTGTGGAAGCGGAGCGATCATCCAGGATCTGTTCCAGCCGCTGCGTGCGGGTGTAGCCGGGCAGGACGTTGTTGACCGTGACTCCGTCCGCTGCCAGTTCGCGCGACAGGGTCTTGGCCCAGCTGGCCACGGCGCCCCGGATGCTGTTGGAGACGCCGAGGTTGGCGATGGGCTCCTTCACCGAGGTGGAAATCACGTTGACGATGCGGCCCCATCGGGCGGCTTGCATGCCGGGCAGCACCGCCTGCACCAGCACCTGGCTGGCCAGGAGGTGCTTTTGGAATGCGTCCAGGTAGGCGTCGGCATCGGCATCGATGGCGCGGCCGCCCGGTGGGCCTCCGGTGTTGTTGATCAGGATATGCACGGGATTGGCACTGGCCAACGCGTGTACCTGCGCGGCGAGTTCGAGTTGGCGCGACACGTCCATGGCGATCCAGCCATGGCGCTGGCCCGCGGAGATGCGGGGCAGGGCGGCGGTGGCTGTTTCGAGAACATCGATGCGTCTTGCCAACAGGGTGACATTGGCGCCGAGCAGGGCAAGCTCAAGCGCGGCCGCGCGGCCGATGCCTTCCGATCCGCCGCAAACCAGCGCGTGCCTGCCGTCCAGATCAAGATCCATATTGCTCCTCAGTCCTGTGGGCGGCGGTCGAGCCGCTCCAGCATCATGGCCGCGACTTCCCGCGACCGAAGATCGTCCTGCTTGCGCAGGGCCTGTGCTGCGCCGCGCACATTGGCGGCAGGGTGATTCTGGCTGAACTTGAATTTCAACTGGATGCGCTCAGGCACGAAGCGGAAACCGGTGATCCCCCGCAACTGGCTGCGGTGGTCCTCGCGCTCGTGCTGGTAGCGCCAGTCGCTGCCGATAGCGGTTTCGTGGCGGATGCTCAAGCGCTCGACGATGCTGGCCAGGAAGGTTTCTTCGGTGGAGACCTCCAGCTTGCCACCCAGGTGGCCCACCGCATAATTCCAGGTCGGGACCCGCGCGGCCTGTTCCTTGTCCGCATACCAAGCCGGTGAAATGTAGGCCTGCGGCCCATGCACGATCATCAGTGCGTCCCCGCCGTGCGTCGCCTGCGGATTCGGCCTGGCCCAATGGCCTTCGATCAGCATCTGGTCGCCTTGACGCGAATACAGCACTGGCAGGTGGCTGGCGAAAGGCTCGCCGCGGCCCCCGGTCGTGACCAGGGTAACGAAGGGGTCGCGCGCCAGCAGCTTGTCCAGTTCGCCCAGGTCGGTTTCAGCAAAGGCGCTTGGTGAATACATCGGCTGAGATCAGGCCCGCGCACCCAGCGATTGCACCATCAGATTGCGAAGCGCCGCGTCGTTGTCCGCGTGCGGCGGCGAAACTTCCCGCAAGGAGAATCCGCGGGCCATCGCATCGTCCTCGTCCAGCCCGTCAAAAGCCACGAACTCGGCATCGAAGAGGGCTGCACGCGCGGTATCGTCGCTGTCGTAGGTCAGGCTGTTGCCGTCGCTGTCGAATACTTCCGCGGTACCCGCCTCAAGCAGGCGCAAACGGGCCCATACCAGGGTCCGCCCCAGCGAAGCGACATACCACTGGGTGTCGATCGGATCGTTCATGCCATCACCAGCGAGGCGAGCCAGAGCAGGCCGGCGCAGGCCAGTCCGCCAAAAATGACCAGCAGCGAAATTTTCGCCGGTGTCGCCAACCCGCTCAGTGAGCTGTCCTTGCTTTCGCGGTAGCGGCCACTCAACAACCAGGCCAATGCCACAGGCTTCAGGAACGCGCCGGTGCCCAGTTGCGCGGTGATCTCCGGGTGGCGGTCGCGTATGTGCACCAGGGTCAGCGGCCAGAAGATCACGAACGCGGTGAAGCCGGCGATGGCGGTGGCGACGAAAAGCAGGGCGAAAAACAGGATCACGGTTCAGAACTCCGCATTGCCGGGCGCGCGTGGGTAGGGAATGGAATCACGGATGTTGGACAAGCCGCACACATAGACCACCAGGCGTTCGAAGCCCAGGCCGAAACCTGCGTGCGGCACCGTGCCGTAGCGACGGAAATCGCGATACCAGGCGTAATGTTCCGAATCCAGGCCGAACTGGGCCATGCGCGAGTCGAGCACGTCGAGGCGTTCCTCACGCTGGCTGCCGCCGATGATCTCGCCAATCCCCGGCGCCAGCACGTCCATCGCCGCCACGGTCTTGCCGTCGTCGTTCAAGCGCATGTAGAACGCCTTGATGTGTTCCGGATAATTGGTGACCACGACCGGGCGACCGACGTGTTGCTCGGTCAGCCAGCGCTCGTGTTCCGTCTGCAGGTCCAGGCCCCATTCCACCGGGAATTCGAACTTGTGCTTCGATTCCTGCAGCAGCTTGATCGCATCGGTGTATTCGATGCGCTCGAATGGCGCGTTGATGAAGTCCTCTAGTTTGCTGATGGCGGTCTTGTCCACGCGCTCGGCCAGGAACGCCAGGTCGTCGCCGCGCTCTTCCAGGACCGCGCGAAAAAGATACTTGAGGAACTCCTCGGCCACCCGTGCGTCCTCGGCCAGGTCGGCGAAGGCAATCTCCGGTTCGATCATCCAGAACTCGGCCAGGTGGCGGGTGGTGTTGCTGTTCTCCGCGCGGAAGGTCGGTCCGAAGGTATAGACCTTGCTCAGGGCCAGGCAGTAGGCCTCGACATTGAGCTGGCCGGAGACGGTAAGGAAGGTTTCCTTGCCGAAGAAATCGCGCGAGAAATCCACTTCCCCGGTGCTGGTGCGCGGCAGGTTGGCAGTGTCCAGGGTCGACACGCGAAACATCTGTCCCGCGCCTTCGGCATCGGAAGTGGTGATGATGGGCGTGCTGATCCAGCAATAGCCGTTCTGGTGGAAATAGCGGTGCACGGCCTGCGACAGGCAGTTGCGGATCCGGGTGACTGCGCCAAACAGGTTGGTGCGCGGGCGCAGGTGGGCGACCTCGCGCAGGAACTCGAGCGAATGGGCCTTGGGCTGGATCGGGTAGGTTTCGGGGTCATCGACCCAACCGACGACCTCGACTGATTCGGCCCGGACCTCGAAACTCTGGCCCTGGCCCTGCGAAGCCACCAGGGTGCCCGTGGCGATGACCGCGCAACCGGCGGTGAGGTGCTTAACTTCGGATTCGTAATTGGCCAGCGTACTCGGCACGACTACCTGAATCGGGGCGAAGCAGGAGCCGTCGCTGACGTTGACGAAGGACAGCCCGGCCTTGGAATCGCGCCGCGTGCGCACCCATCCCCGCACCGTGACTTCGCCGCCGGCCGGGATCTTTCCCGCCAGTGCATGTTCGACGCTGACCACCGTCATGACTTGTAATCCTTGTGCGACGCAACCATTAATGGAACATGGAGTTTACCGGAGCAGCGTCGGGAACGCCGCGCCCACCGGTCTATAATCGCTGCCTGCAAGGAGAGTCCATGACCATCACCCTTACCCCGGTTGCGTTCCAGCGCGTGCAGCGTTTCGTTGCAGAGTCGGGCGCCCTGGGCCTGCGTTTCGGGGTCAGCCGTACTGGCTGCTCCGGGTGGGGCCACGTGGCCGACCTGGCCCGTGACCAGCGCAGCGATGACACTGTGTTCGAACAGCAGGGCGTAAAGATCTTTGTTGACGCCGACAGCCTGGCCCTGGTCGACGGTACCGAGATCGATTTCGGCAAGCAGGGCCTCAGCGAGACCTTCCTGTTCCGCAATCCCAATGCCACGGCGGAGTGCGGCTGTGGGGAAAGCTTCACGACCGAGGCCGATCTGGCCTGAAGATGTTTCCTTCTCCCTCCCGACGGGGGAAGGAAAAGCTTAAGCTCCCGGTTCGCCGAATCCGGAGTTGCCCATGTTCCGCCCCTTGTTGCTGGCTGCGTTGACGCTCGCCGCTGTCTTGCCCGCGCATGCGCATGCGCAGCAGGCTGCACGGAACCCGATCCTGCAGAAGCTTTTCGCCGACGAATGGGAACGCGGTTTGCGCGAGAGTCCGGAAGGCGCGAGCTACAACGGCGATTCCCGCTTCAACGACCGCTGGAGCGACCTGAGCCTGGCCGCCATTGGCCGACGCGAGGCCGAGGACCGGACAGCCCTGGAGCAGTTGCACGCGATTGATCGCAAGGGGCTGTCGGCAGCGGATCAGCTTGACTACGACACCTTCGAATGGAACCTGCAGCGCAGCATCGAGCGGCAGAAATTCCACGAATACCAGCAACCGATCAGCCACCAGGGCGGACCGCAGACCGCGGACGGGATCGCCGAAGTGCTGCCTTTCGCCAGCCTCAAGGATTACCAGGATTGGCTCAAGCGCCTGCAGGCGCTGCCTGCGACCATCGACCAGGTCATCGTCCTGATGCAGGAAGGCGTGAAGGCAGGCAACCTGCCGCCGCGGATCCTGATGCAGCGGGTGCCGGCGCAGATCGCCGGGCAGGTGGTTGAAGACCCGGCCAGAAGCGCTTTCTACAAGCCATTCCTGAAATACCCGGAGGCGATTTCCGCAAGCGAGCGCAAACGGTTGCAGGAGCAAGCGAAACGCGTCATCGCCAGCGACGTGGTTCCCGCCTACCGGAAGCTGCAAACCTATTTCAACGACGAATACCTGCCCAGGACCCGCGAGTCGATTGCCGCGACCGATCTGCCCAACGGCAAGGCGTATTACGATTTCCTGGCCCGCTACTACACCACCACCGACCTGACCGCTGATCAGATCCATGCCATCGGCCTGAAGGAAGTAGCCCGGATCCGCGCCGAGATGGAAAAGGTCAAGGGCCAGACCGGCTTCAAGGGCTCGATGCCCGAATTCTTCACCTACCTGCGCAGCGACCCGAAGTTCTTCTACAAGACCCCGGACGAGTTGCTCACCGCTTACCGCGCGCTGGCCAAGCGCATCGACCCGGAGCTGGTGAAGGTGTTCAAGACCATCCCGCGCCTGCCGTATGGGGTGCGCCCAATCCCGGACAACATCGCCCCCGACACCACCACTGCCTATTACCAGCCGGGCGCCTCCGACGGTACCCGTCCCGGCTATTACTACGTCAACCTGTACAAGCCGGAGGTGCGGCCGAGCTGGGAAATGATGCCGCTGTCGCTGCATGAAGCCGTGCCCGGGCACCACTTCCAGTTCGCCCGCGGCCTTGAACTGCCGAATGCCCCGATGTTCCGCCGCACCGCTTATTTCGTCGCCTACGGCGAGGGGTGGGGCCTGTATGCGGAGCAGCTGGGCTATGAAATGGGCCTGTATGACGACCCTTACGACCGTTTTGGCCAGCTGACCTATGAAATGTGGCGGGCGGTACGGCTGGTCATTGATACCGGCATGCATGCCAAGGGCTGGAGCCGGGAACAGGCCATCACCTATTTCAAGGACAACGCCGCCAAGACCGACCAGGACATCGTCAACGAGGTCGACCGCTATATCGGCACTCCCGGCCAGGCGCTGGCCTACAAGATCGGGCAGATGAAGATTTCAGCGCTTCGGGACAAGGCCAGGCAGGAATTGGGCCCGAAGTTCGATCTCAGGGCCTATAACGACGCCGTGCTTGAAACCGGGTCGGTGCCGCTTGAAGCGCTGGAACGGCATATAGATGCGTGGATTGCCGGGCAGAAGGGCTGAAGGGCGGAGTTGGGAGCTGGTGGTTGATGGTTCGTGAAAACCCCGACTTCCGTGCCAACCACGAACTTCCACCCAGCCGCGCGCATTTGCACCTAACCCATTGACCTGACATAATTTCCGGCTTCCTGCGGCCTTCTGTCCGCGGGAACCCTTGCCCCACCGCGCCCTCCATCAGCATACGGGGGGCGGCCGGGGGGCTGTCCGGTCCGGCTTTCGCCGGGCCTCATCCGAAAGGTATACAACGATGCGTCATTATGAAGTCGTGTTCCTGGTCCACCCTGACCAGAGCGAGCAAGTGCCAGCCATGATCGAGCGTTACAAGACGCTGGTCGAGAACGGCGGCGGCAAGATCCACCGCCTGGAAGACTGGGGCCGCCGCCAGCTGGCGTACCCGATCCAGAACCTGGTCAAGGCCCACTACGTGCTGTTCAACATCGAAGTCGAACAGGCGATCCTGGCCGAGCTGACCGAAAGCTTCCGCTTCAACGATGCGGTGCTGCGCCACCTGATCATGAAGCGCGATGAAGCCGACACCGAGATGTCGATCATCATGAAGAGCAAGGACGAGAAGGGCGACAAGCCCGAGCGTGGCGAACGTCGCCGTCGCGATGAAGACGAGGGTGGCGAAGTGGTCGAAGCCGCCGTTGAATCCGATTCCGACACTGCCGCAGCCGCTTAAGGAGCAACCCCATGTCCAAGTTCTTCCGTCGCCGCAAGTTCTGCAAGTTCACCGCCGAGGGCGTGAAAGAGATCGACTACAAGGATCTCAACACCCTGCGCCAGTACCTGACCGAAACCGGCAAGATCGTCCCCAGCCGCGTGACCGGCACCAAGGCGCGCTACCAGCGCCAACTGTCCACGGCGGTCAAGCGCGCCCGTTTCCTGGCGCTGATCCCGTACACCGACAGCCACGACAACTGATTGAATCGATGAAGTCGGCGGCTTTGCCGCCTGCAAAGGGTGAAGGGTGAAGTAAAGCTTCCGCCTTCACCACTCGCAGCCCGCGAAGCGGGCGACTTCACTCTTCACCATTCACTCCCAGTCCAATTCGGACAGCCCACCGCTGCGGGATGAATCCCGCTAACGAATACGGAGCAAGACCATGCAACTGATCCTCCTGCAGAAAGTGACGAACCTCGGCGTCCTTGGCGACAAGGTCGACGTGAAGCCGGGCTACGGCCGCAATTACCTGGTGCCACAGGGCAAGGCCGTGCCGGCCACCGCGGCCAACGTCGCCGAGTTCGAAGCCAAGCGCGCCGATTACGAAGCCAAGGCCAAGTCGGTCCACGATGAAGCCGAAGCCCGCCGCGCCAAGCTGGAAGGCGCCAGTGTCACCATCAGCGCCAACGCGGCTACCGAAGGCAAGCTGTTCGGCTCGGTCGGCCCGCGCGACATCGCTGAAGCCTTCACCAAGGCCGGTTTCCCGGTCGAGAAGAGCGAAGTCATCCTCGGCGAAGGCGCGTTCCGCCACATCGGCGAATACGAAGTCGTGCTGCACCTGCATGCCGACGTCGAAACCACCGCCAAGGTCATAGTCATCGCCGACGTCTGAACCTGGCTGGCAGCAATACCGGGACGGGCGCCGAAAGGCGCCCGTTTCGTTTGTCCCCGGAACGTGACTGTTGAATTCCCCGGTAGCCGCGACCCATGGGCGCGAGCTCTCGGCATATCTTTGCGATCGAATCGGAGAGCTCGCGCCCATGTGGCTTTCCTACGGTCGCGGTTCCTGAGACGCTCGACGAGTATCCAACAATCGTACTTATCCACAGGTTGTGCCATCGCGAGCACACAGGCGGAGCACCTACGATGGCTGACTGGAATCTCCAGGCGACGCCTTTCACCCGCGTCCACATTGCAAGCCCTGCACAGGCAAGCTCCACACAGGAATCCCCAAGCCCCATGTCCGCACGCCCCGGTTTCCGCTACGACCAGCACGACGCCCGCATCGAGCAACTGCGCGTGCCGCCGCACTCCATCGAAGCGGAGCAGGCAGTGCTGGGCGGGCTGATGCTGGCGCCGGAAGCCTACGACCGGATCAACGACAAGCTCAACGACACCGACTTCTATCGTCGCGACCACCAGCTGATCTATCGCGCGATCAGCGAGCTGGCAGAAAAGAGCCGGCCTTACGATGCAGTGACCCTGGGCGAATGGTTCGAGTCGCAGGGCCAGATCGAACAGGTCGCCGGTGGCGCCTACCTGGTCGAGCTGGCTACCACCACGCCTTCGGCCGCCAATATCGTTGCCTACGCCGAGATCGTCCGAGACAAGGCGGTGATGCGGCAGCTGATCGAGGTCGGCACCGCAATCATCAATGACGGCTTCCAGCCCGATGGGCGTGACAGCGCCGAACTGCTGGCCAAGGCCGAGCAGGAAGTCTTCGCCATCGCCGAGGCCGGCGCGCGGGGACGCACCGATTTCACCGCGGTCAACACCGCGCTGAAAGACGCGTTCGAGGTGCTGCAAAGTCGCTTCGAGAGCGGTGGCAGCATCACCGGACTGGCTACCGGCTATCACGAGTTCGACGAGATGACTGCCGGCCTGCAACCCACCGACTTGCTGATCCTGGCTGCACGGCCGGCCATGGGCAAGACCACCCTGGCCTTGAACATCGCCGAGTACGCAGCGATCAAGTCGAAGAAAGCGGTTGCCGTATTCTCGATGGAAATGTCGGCCTCGCAGCTGGCCCTGCGCCTGATTTCCTCCAACGGCCGGGTCAATGCCACCCGTCTGCGCACCGGCCAATTGGAGGACGAGGACTGGAGCCGCGTCACCGGCGCCATCCGCATGTTGAAGGAAACCAAGATCTTCATCGACGACACCCCGGCGCTTTCCCCGGACGTGTTGCGTTCCAAGGCGCGCCGGCTCAAGCGCGAACACGACCTGGGCCTTATCGTCATCGATTACCTGCAGCTGATGGCGGTACCCGGCAACAGCGAAAACCGCGCTACCGAAATCTCCGAGATTTCTCGCTCGTTGAAGGGGCTGGCAAAGGAATTGAACGTGCCGGTGCTCGCGCTGTCGCAGCTCAACCGCTCTCTTGAAACCCGAACCGACAAGCGCCCGGTGATGGCCGACCTGCGCGAATCCGGTGCCATCGAGCAGGACGCCGATGTCATCGTCTTCATCTACCGCGACGACTACTACCACAAGGATTCGGCGGACAAGGGCCTGGCCGAAGTCATCATTGGCAAACAGCGTAACGGGCCCACCGGTTCGTTGAAGCTGAAGTTCTTCGGCGAATACACCCGCTTCGACAACCTGGCGCACGATGCGGTCGGAAGCTTCGAGTAATTGGTAGCGCGGGTCTTGACCCGCCTTCCGCGAGGTCGCGACTGGCAAATGGTGGGTTGGTTTTCAACAGCGAAGCTGGTCAACCCGTCCTGCGCCTCCTTCAAACCGAATCGGCCTTCGGTTTTTCCTGGGTTACCTTGTTCAGCAGCTTCACCGCATAACCGCTGCCCGGGACCACGGCCGAAGCGACCTCGGCGCCCAGTTCAAACATCATCTCGCGCGACATCATGATGTCGACCTTGTCGCGGAACCATTCGCCGTTCTCGATGACCTCGCCGGTGAGTCCGTCGATCTCGATTACCCCCAGCTTGTTGTTCCAGTTGTATTCGAAGGCGAACACCGGACGGAAATACAGGTGTGCTGTGGAAAACTCGATCGTGTCGCCCTGGATGGAATGCGCATCGATCGGCTCGGCAGCGAGCTTTGCCCTGACGATCTGCACTGCGGCGTTGAATGGCAACTGCGGGGGAATGGTGCCATCCATGTCCAGCTGGTTGCGCTCCGCGGCCTTGTAGCGCTCGATGTAGCTCTGCAGCTTGGCCGGTTTGATCCCGCGCTTGAGTCCATCCTGATAGACAACGACGTCCATCTTGCGATGGCAGAACTCCTGCAACTGAACATCGATGCGCGGCTTGCTGCCAGTGTTGGGCAGGATCTCGAAAGACGTTCCGGCAATTTCCACCTTGCGTGCGTAGGGATTGGTGATCTGGACCGGGTACACCGCCTCGTGGAGGTAATCGACCTCGCGCCGCGCGACCAGGTGCCAGAACGGCTCATAGCGCAGCTCCCACTTGGACAGGCGTACGGTTTCCGCCTTGGGTCGGTTCAGAGGGTTGAGTCGGGCCAAAGTGCCAAAAGCGGCTAGCTTGCTTTTTTCCGCCTGTTCTTCGGCCGCGCGGCTGGGATAGACCTCTTCGAAGAAGAGGATCCGGTAAACCGAACTGTCGGGGTTGATGATCGGTTCCATGGTTTGCCTGCCGCAGCATGGTAAGTCCCCAGCTCATACGTAAAACGATGCACTGGACGGCCAGCGACGCATTCCATGCAGGCCGGTCAAGGTGCGCTGAGTAGAATGTCGGCATGTCCCGCAACTCCGTCGCCTGCATCATTCCCGCCCAGCTCGGCCTGCCAGTTCCTGTGCGAGTGGAAGTTCGGGTCATGCCATGGGGCAGGGCACTTGCAGTGGACGCGAGCGGCCAGGCCGCCAGCATCTTCCTTTGCGAGCCGGCATGCGCGACCGCCGGCCGCGCGCGCTTTTTCGGAGACTGAAAGCACCATGTCCAATGCCATCGTCTGGTTCCGCAATGATCTGAGGCTGGCGGACAACGCGGCCCTGCACGCCGCACTGGATTCGGGTTTCACGCCGATCTGCGTGTATATCCATGCTCCCCGCGAAGAAGGTCAGTGGGCGCCTGGCGCAGCCTCCGAAGCATGGCGCCACATTTCGCTGGTTGCGCTGGATACCCAGCTTCGCGCGCGCGGTTCACGACTGCTTCTGCGAAAGGGACCGAGCAAGCATGCGCTGCAGTCTTTGATAAGCGAGAGTTCGGCCGAAGCCGTGTTCTGGAACCGCAAATACGAACCTGCCACCCAGCCGCGCGATGCGCGAATAAAGCGGGAGTTGAAAGAGCAGGGCATGCAGGTGGAAAGTTTCAACGGCAGCCTGCTGTTCGAGCCCTGGTCGCTGGCGACCCGGCAGGGTGGCCCCTACAAGGTGTTTACCCCGTTCTGGCGGAATGCGTTGAGCCAATGGCGAACCCCGGGGTTGCTGGAGGTGCCTGCTTCACTGCCTGCAGTGCCAGCGAACCTGGCGAGCGAGAATATCGATGCCCTTGGCCTGTCGCCGTCGCGGGACTGGGACAGGCAATTCTGGGAAACCTGGCAACCGGGTGAAACCGGCGCGCACGAAGCGTTGGAAGTTTTCATCGAAGGCGCCTTGCATGGCTATCGCAGCGACCGTGACCGCCCCGACCGGGTCGGTACCTCGCTGATGTCCCCGCACCTGCATTTCGGCGAGATCGCACCATGGCGCATCGCTGCGCAGTTGGAGCACGCACGTACTGCGGCCAATGCAGAGGACATGGACAGTTACCTGCGCGAACTGGGGTGGCGCGAGTTTGCTTACCACCTGCTGCATCATTTTCCGGAAACAACCACACGCAACCTCAATCCCCGCTTCGACAGCTTCGACTGGGCAGCGGCCAACGCGGCCTGGTTGCAGGCATGGCAGCACGGCCGTACCGGCGTACCTATCGTTGATGCCGGCATGCGGGAACTCTGGCATACCGGTTACATGCACAACCGCGTGCGCATGATCGTCGGCAGCTGGCTGACCAAGCACATGCGCCAGCACTGGCTGCATGGTGCA
Source organism: Pseudoxanthomonas sp. (assembly GCA_039932615.1). Classification (GTDB taxonomy): domain Bacteria; phylum Pseudomonadota; class Gammaproteobacteria; order Xanthomonadales; family Xanthomonadaceae; genus Pseudoxanthomonas_A. The sequence continues at coordinate 20,140 of JBDTPP010000002.1, read as the reverse complement.
CGCTGGTTCTGGGACACCCTGGTGGATGCGGACCTGGCCAACAACACACTTGGCTGGCAATGGGTGGCGGGCACCGGTGCCGATGCTTCGCCTTACTTCCGCGTATTCAACCCGGTCACCCAAGCGCAGAAGTTCGACCCCGAGGCGGCCTACATCAGCCGCTGGGTGCCAGAGTTGGCGGCATTGCCGGTGGCTTCGCGGTTTGCGCCATGGGTGCACGCCGAAGCCGCAAGGCGGCTTGCACCTTCCTATCCCTCCAGGCCCATGGTCGACCTGGCGCAGGGTCGCGATGCCGCCCTGGACGCCTACAAGCGCAGCGCCCCTGTTGATCCGCGTTGACGCCCTTCGCTGGCGCATGCTTCACTCAGGAAGGGAGAGGAGAAAACAATGGCAACGACGAACGCGCCGCGCAAGCCGCGCCGTGAGCCCATGTCGCGAGTCGATACCGCATGGCTGCGCATGGAACGCCCGACCAATCCGATGATGATCACCGGCGTGCTGATGTTCGACGAGCCGATGACCATCGAACGGCTCAGGGACGTGGTCAGGAAGCGCTTCCTCGCCTATCCGCGCTTCAGGCAGAAAGCGGTGGATACGCCCGCCGGCGCATCCTGGGTGGAGGACGAGAATTTCGACCTGGACCTGCATGTGCGGATCACCGCGCTGCCGGGGCGCAGTGACCGGAAATCCGAGAAGAAGGCGTTCGAACGCTTCGTCAGCCAGTTGGCATCCTCGCCGCTGGACAAGTCGAAACCATTATGGCAATTCCACCTGGTCGAGAAATACGGCACCGGCTCAGCCGTGGTTGCGCGCATCCACCACTGTTACGCCGACGGCATGGCCCTTGTGCAAGTGATGCTGTCGATGACCGACACCACGCGCAAGCCGGAAAAGAGCAGCGAGCTGCGCGCGGCGTGGCTGAAAAGCGATGGTGCCCAGGTGGAACGCCGGGTTGGCGCGATCGACCGGTATATGAAGATTGGCGGCAAGGTGCTGGGCAAGGGCATCGACATGTATCGCGATCCGAGCTTGGCCACCATGCTGGCCAGGGAAGGTGGCGAGATCGGTCGCGAGCTGCTGGCAGCGCTGGCCCTGTCCGACGATCCGCCGACGCTGCTGCGCGGCACGCTGGGGGTCAGCAAGCGGGTGGCCTGGGCCGAGCCGCTGGACCTGGATGAAGTGAAGGCGGTTGGCCGCGCCTGCGACTGCACAGTCAACGACGTGCTGATGGCTGCTGCCGCCGGCGCCCTGCGCGGTTACATGCTTGAGCGCGGTGAATGCCTGGAAGGGGTAACCCTGCGCGCCACGGTGCCGGTCAACCTGCGTCCACTGGAGCACGCCAAGAAACTGGGCAATCATTTCGGGCTGGTGTTCCTGGAGCTTCCGGTGGGTGAGGACAATCCGATTCGCCGCGTGGAACGCGTCGCGGAGTGCATGAATAATCTTAAGACATCTCGTCAAGCTATTGTTTCTTTTGGACTTCTTGCGGCTTTAGGAATGGCGCCTGCGGCCATCCAGGGCGTTGCCCTGGAGCTGTTCAGTCGCAAGGCCACGGCCGTGGCGACCAACGTGCCGGGACCGCAGCAGCCGCTTTACATGGGCGGATGCGGGATGCGCGAAATGATGTTCTGGGTGCCACAGACCGGTTCGGTCGGCATTGGCATCTCGATCCTGAGCTACAACAACCGGGTCCATTTCGGCCTGATCTCGGACGCCAAACTGGTGCCCGATCCTGATGCGGTGATCCAGCGGTTTGGCCCCGAATTCGAGAAATTGCTGTATCTGTCACTGATGGGCGACTGGGATCACAGCCTGCATGCGGAAGACGCAGCGGCCCTGTCTGCAGGCCCAACCTGAACGAAGCTGTCGCGTCGCTTGTCCGTTTCATCTGCCAGACATCCCCCAGCCGTTAGCTTCTCAAAGCTGAACTACCTGCCTGACCAAAGTCCACCAGCAAGGAGAATGCAATGAAGAAGCAAGCAATGATGGTCGTGGCCACCACCCTTTTGGCCACGGTCACCCTGGGTGGCTGCGCCACGTACACCGGGCAGACCAATGACCCCAACGATCCCAATCGGACCCGCAACAACGCCTTGATCGGCGCCGGGATTGGCGCGGTTGCCGGCCTTCTCAGCGGTGGCGATGCCACGGAGCGTCGTCAACGTGCGCTGGTCGGGGTGGGCGTAGGCGGTCTGACGGGCGGTGCGATCGGCGCCTACCAGGACCGACAGGAAGCCGAATTGCGTCGCCAGACGGCCGGCACCGGGGTGGAGGTCAGCCGCGACGGTGACGTAATCAAGCTCAACCTGCCCGACGGCGTCACCTTCGATTTCGGCAAGGCCAACTTGAAATCACAGTTCTATCCGGCCCTCGACAACGTCGCCAGCACCCTGGCTGAGTTCAACCAGACCATTGTCGAAGTGTCCGGCCACACCGACAGCGTCGGCAGCGATGCCGCCAACCAGACCCTGTCCGTGCAACGTGCCAACGCCGTCGGCAATTACCTGATGGGCAAGGGCCTGGTCCGCGAACGTTTCGAGATCGTCGGCTTCGGCGAATCCCGTCCAATCGCCAGCAACGATACGGACTCGGGTCGCGCGCTGAACCGTCGCGTCGAGATTCGTGTGCTGCCGCTGCGCTCGTAAGCAACGGCAAGCACCTGGAATGACGGACGGGCCGCGCAAGCGGCCCGTCCTGTTTCTGGATAGCGGGCAATTGCGGATCTTGCGATTACTACTCTTTCACGCAATCAGGCATAGATTGGGATCCCCGGCGCTTGCCCGGCATTAGGAGACCCGCGTGCCAGCTTCCTCAGATGCACTGGTTTTTTTCGGAGCCACCGGGGACCTGGCGTACAAGAAGATATTTCCCGCGTTGCAGGCGCTGGTCCGTCGTGGCGGCCTGGACATTCCCATCATCGGCGTGGCGCGCGCCGAGTGGACGGCCGACCAGTTCCGCGAGCGTGCCCGTGACAGCCTGGTGCACAACGGCGGCGTGGACGAGGAGGCTTTCGCGAAACTGTCGGCCCGGTTGCATTACCTGCAAGGCGACTACGCTGACCCAGCGACGTTCGAAAACCTGCGCAAGCAACTTGGCCAAGCGCAGCGGCCTTTGCACTACCTGGCGATACCGCCGGGCCTGTTTGCCACCGTAGTCAATGGACTCGATGCGAGTGGCTGCGCCAACAATGCGCGTGTGGTGGTGGAAAAACCCTTCGGACGCGACCTGGCCTCCGCACAGGCGTTGAATGCAACGCTGCACCAGGTTTTCCCGGAGCCGGCGATCTTCCGCATCGACCACTACCTGGGCAAGGAGGCAGTACAGAACCTGCTCTATTTCCGCTTCGCCAACACCTTCCTTGAACCGATCTGGAACCGTACCTATGTCGACAACGTGCAGATCACGATGGCCGAGGACTTCGGTGTGCAGGGGCGCGGCAGCTTCTACGACGAGGTCGGCGCGATCCGCGACGTGGTCCAGAACCACCTGCTGCAGGTCGTCGCCTTGCTGGCCATGGACGCCCCGACCGGCAACGACCCGGAGTCGATCCGCGCCGAGAAACTGCGCCTGTTCCGTGCGATGCAGCCGCTGCAGCCCGGGCATCTGGTGCGTGGGCAGTTCCGCGGTTATCTGGACGAAGACGGTGTCGCCGCCGGCTCCGATATCGAGACATTCGCCGCGTTGCGGTTGCACATCGATACCTGGCGCTGGGCCGGCGTGCCGTTCTATATCCGCGCCGGCAAGTGCATGCCGATCACGGCCACCCAGGTGGTGGTGGACCTGAAATGCCCACCGATGGCGATCTTCGACGAAGTCCAACCCGCGCACTCGAACTACTTCCGTTTTCGCCTCAGTCCTGAAGTGGTGATATCGGCGGGCGCCCGGGTCAAGCGGGCAGGCGACGAAATGGTGGGGGAAGACGTGGAACTGTTGATGCGCCACCAGCACGAGGACGAGAAATCGCCCTACGAGCGTCTCCTCGGCGATGCCTTGAACGGGGACGCCGCACTGTTCTCCAGCGACGCCGCGGTGGAAGCCGCCTGGCGCGTGGTGGATCCGGTCCTGGGTGAGAGGGCGAAAGTGGAAACCTACGAACCCGGAACGTGGGGACCTGCGTCGGCCGCCGCGATCGTCGAAGGGGGCGATGGCTGGCACGACCCGCAGCCCGAGGCGAGCACGCCATGTTGAAGTTGAAACCTGATTCAAGCAATGACGTGGTGTTCCTGCTGGATGTGGACAACACTTTGCTGGACAACGATCGCTTCAAGGCCGACCTGGACGAGCGCTTGCTGCGGGATTTCGGGGCCGCGGGGCGGCAGCGTTACTGGACCGTCTATGAAAGCGAGCGCGCCAGGCTGGGCTATGCGGACTACCTGGCTGCCTTGCAGGCATTCCGGGAAGGACTGGACGACGACCCGGACCTGCTGCAGATGTCCGCCTTCATGCTCGACTACCCGTTTGCCCAGCGCCTCTACCCGGGTGCGCTGGCGACGATTGCGAACCTGCACGCGCTCGGCACGCCCGTGGTGCTGTCCGATGGCGACGTGGTGTTCCAGCCGCGCAAGGTGCAGCGTTCCGGCGTGTGGGATGCCGTGCAGGGCAGGGTGCTGATCTACCTGCACAAGGAGCACATGCTCGACGCGGTGCAGCGACGCTTCCCCGCTCAGCACTACGTGATGGTGGACGACAAGCCGAAGCTGCTGGCGGCAATGAAAGTCGTGATGGGCGAGCGGCTGACCACGATCTTCGTGCGCCAGGGACACTACGCCGCCGAAGCCCATGGCCAGGCAATCCTCCCGCCGCCCGACCTGGTCATCGGGCAGATCGGCGAGCTGGCCGATTTCGACCTGCGCGCATTCGGCCTGGATCGATTTGCGCTGCGCCAACTGGACCAGCAACACCCGGTGATCACCGCATCACCTTCGGCATCCAACTCCCAGGAACCCTCACCATGAACCACCTGCAAGTATTGCGCGAAGTTGGCCAGAGCCTGTGGCTGGACAATATCACCCGCGAGATCCTCGACAACGACACGCTGAAGCGCTACATCGATGACTACTCGATCACCGGGTTGACCTCCAACCCGACCATCTTCGACGAGGCGATCGGCGACAGCGATGCCTACGATGCCGGCATCCGCGAAAAATCCTCGGCCGGCAAGCAGGGCGAAGCCTTGTTCATCGAACTTGCACTGGAAGACCTGCGTCGCGCCGCTGACCTTTTCCGCCCGGTGTTCGACGTTACCCATGGCGTCGATGGTTGGGTCTCGATGGAACTGTCGCCGCTGCTGGCGGCCGACACCGCGGGCAGCGTCGAAGCCGCGTCGCGCATCCACCAGCAGGCCGCGCGCGCCAATTTGTTCGTGAAGATCCCGGGAACGCCGGAAGGCGTGGCGGCGATCGAGGAATCGATCTTCAACGGCGTGCCGATCAATGTCACCCTGCTGTTTTCCGCAGCGCAGTACCAGGCGGCGGCCGAGGCCTACCTGCGTGGAATCGAACGTCGCATCGACGCCGGGTTGGCTCCGGTGGTGGCCTCGGTAGCGTCACTGTTCGTCAGCCGCTGGGACAAGGCGACTGCGGAACAACTGCCGATTGCGTTGCAGAACAAGCTTGGTATTGCCGTCGCCCAGCGCACCTATCGCGCCTATTGCGAGTTGCTGGCATCGCCGCGCTGGAAGCAGCTGGCTGCGGCCGGCGCACAACCGCAACGACTGCTGTGGGCAAGCACCGGCACCAAGGATCCCGCAGCCTCCGATACGCTTTACCTCGAAGCGCTCGCGGCCCCGGAGACCATCAACACGGTGCCCGAAAAGACCCTGCATGCGTTCGCCGACCACGGCAAGGTGAGCGGCGCCATGGCCGCGGACGGCGGCGATGCCGAAACAACGCTGCGGACCCTGGAGCAGGCCGGGATCGACCTCGATGCGCTGGCCGCGCGCTTGCAGGTGGAAGGGGCGGCGTCGTTCGTGAAATCATGGAAGCAACTGTTGCAGCGTATTGACGACAAGTCGCAGGCATTGGGCAGCGCCCACCACTGAACCACAGGCGAGCATGGACACCAGCACTCCACAGGATTCCCCGTTGTTGACTTCGCGCCCGCAATGGCAGGCGCTGCTCCGGCACGCAGAGGTCCGTTCCAGCGACCACCTGCGCGAACTGTTCGCCCGCGACCCGAAACGCGGTCAGCGCATGACCGCCGAAGCGGCTGGCCTGTACCTGGACTACTCCAAGCAACGCCTGGACGACGACAGCCTGCGCCTGTTGCTGGAGCTTGCCGATGCGTGCGACCTGCGCGCGCGCATCGCTGCGATGTTCCGCGGCGACCGCATCAACCGTACGGAGGTCAGGTCGGTGCTGCACGTTGCCCTGCGTGCTCCCGCGGGCGAGCGCATCGAGGTCGACGGCATCGACGTGGTCGAGCAGGTGCACCAGGTACTGGATCGCATGGCGACTTTTGCAGGGCGCGTGCGCAGTGGCGAATGGACCGGGCATGGCGGCAGACGCATGCGCAACGTGGTCAGCATCGGCATCGGGGGCTCCGACCTGGGCCCGGTGATGGCCTACGAAGCCTTGCGCGACTACAGCCAGCGCGACCTGACGTTCCGTTTCGTCTCCAACGTCGATCCGACCGACTTCGTCGAAGCCGTGCGCGACCTGGATCCGGCCGAAACCCTGTTCATCGTCTGCTCCAAGACTTTCACCACGCTGGAGACATTGACCAACGCACACGCCGCACGGGCGTGGTGCCTGCAGGCGCTGGGCGAAGAGTCCGCCATTGCGAAACACTTCGTCGCGGTATCCACGAATGCGGATGGCGTGCGCAAGTTCGGCATCGATACCGACAACATGTTCGGGTTCTGGGATTGGGTAGGTGGCCGCTATTCGATGGAGTCGGCGATCGGCCTGTCGACCATGATCGCGATCGGCGCGGAGGCGTTCCGCGACTTGCTGGCCGGCTTCCACGCCATGGACACGCACTTCCGTGAAGCGCCGCTGGCGCATAACCTGCCGGCCCTGATGGGTTTGATTGCGTTGTGGAACAACAATTTCCTGGGCGCCGAAACTGTCGCGGTACTGCCGTACGCGCAATACCTCACCCGCTTCCCGGCCTATCTGCAACAGCTGACCATGGAGAGCAACGGCAAGTCGGTCACCCTGGAAGGTCGCCCCGTCGACTACCAGACCGGGCCGATCTACTGGGGCGAACCCGGCACCAACGGCCAGCATTCTTTCTACCAGCTGATCCACCAGGGCACGCGCCTGGTGCCCTGCGATTTCATCGGCTTCTGCCAGCCGCTGAACCCGATGCACGCCCAGCACGACCTGCTGATGGCCAACCTGTTCGCCCAGGGGGAGGCACTGGCGTTTGGCAAGAGCGCCGAAGAGTTGCGTGCGGAAGGCGTAGCCGAGGCCTTGGTGCCGCATCGCACCTTCGAAGGCAACCGGCCCAGCAATACGATCCTCGTCGAACGATTGACACCGCACAGCCTTGGCGCGCTGGTTGCGCTTTACGAACACAGCGTATTCGTGCAGGGCGTGATCTGGGACATCGATTCATTCGACCAGTGGGGCGTGGAGCTCGGCAAGATACTGGCAACGCGCACCGCAGCCGAGCTCGGCGATTCAGCGGCGCCCGAACTGCAACACGACAGCTCGACCAACACGCTGATCCGGCGCTATCTGTCGCAGCGCAAGCTTGCACCAAGCGAGTCGCGCTGATGGCAAGCAACATCAGCCCCCTCGCCGGAAAGCCCGCCCAGGCTGCGCAGCTGGTCAACGTCGACAAACTCATCGCCGCGTATGCCGACGTGCATCCGGACCCGTCAATAGCCGCGCAGCGGGTGGCGTTCGGGACCTCCGGTCATCGCGGCTGTTCGTTTGACGGCAGCTTCAACGAAGCGCACGTGCTGGCCATCACCCAGGCTATCTGCCTGTACCGGCACAAGCAAGGCATCGACGGCCCGCTGTTCATGGGCATCGATACGCATGCATTGTCCCAGCCTGCCTTCGACAGCGCGCTGGAAGTCCTGGCCGCCAACGGCGTCGAAGTGCGGATCGCGAAGGGTGGCGAATACACACCGACACCTGCGATCTCGCACGCGATCCTGGTCCATAACCGTGGCCGCGAGACCGGGCTGGCCGATGGAATCGTGATCACGCCATCGCACAACCCGCCCGATAACGGCGGCTTCAAATACAACCCGAGCAATGGCGGCCCGGCCGACACCGACATCACCAACTGGATCCAGTCGCAGGCCAATACGTTCCTTGAAGGCGGGCTGGAACAGGTCAGGCGGGTGCCCTTGCCACAGGCACGCAAGGCCGCAACCACACGCGAACACGATTACCTCGGTGCCTATGTGGCCGACCTCGATCAGGTGCTGGACTTCGACCTGATCCGCGCATCAGGCATCCGCATGGGCGTGGATCCGCTGGGTGGTGCGGGCGTGCATTACTGGGCGCGTATCGCCGACCACTATCGCATCAACCTCGACGTGGTCAGCGAGCAGGTCGATCCAACCTTTGCCTTCATGACCCTGGACTGGGACGGGCGCATCCGCATGGATCCGTCTTCGTCCTATGCAATGCAGCGGCTGATCGGCCTGAAGGACCGCTACGACATCGCGTTTGCCTGCGATACCGACCACGATCGCCACGGCATCGTCACCCCTGGTGCCGGCCTGTTGCCGCCCAACCACTACATGGCGGTGATGGTCGACGATCTGTTCCAGCACCGGCCGCAGTGGAAAAGCGATGCCGGGGTCGGCAAGACCGTGGTCAGCAGCAGCATGATCGACCGCGTTGCGAAACGACTGGGACGCACGCTGTTCGAGACGCCAGTGGGCTTCAAATGGTTTGCGGACGGCCTGTTCGACGGCTCGCTTGGCCTCGGCGGCGAGGAAAGCGCCGGCGCCAGTTTCCTGCGCCGCGATGGTACGGTCTGGACCACGGACAAGGACGGTATCGTCCCGGCCCTGCTTTCAGCGGAGATCAGCGCGCGCGGAGGCAAGGATCCGGGCCAGCGCTACGACGATCTGTGCCGGGAGTTCGGCGCCTCGTTCGCCGACCGCGTCGAGGCGCCAGCCAGTCCGCAGCAGAAGCAGGCGCTGTCGAAGCTCTCGCCGTCGCAACTGCAGGCAGACACGCTTGCGGGCGGCAAGATCATGCAGGTGCTGGACAAGGCGCCCGGCAACGGCGCCGCCATCGGTGGCATCAAGGTCGTTTCCGAAACGGGCTGGTTCGCCGCGCGCCCGTCCGGCACCGAGGACATCTACAAGATCTATGCGGAGAGCTTCGATAGCCAGCAGCACCTGCAGGCGATCCTCAAGGAAGCGCAGGGCATCGTCGATGCCGCGCTGGCCAAAGCCTGATTCCATTCCTAAGCAAAATCGACGCATGCATCGCGCGCGTCCGCCGGGAGCACATCATGAACGTCACCATCGACCAGCGCTGCATCGACACTCTCCGCTTCCTGTCGGTGGACATGGTGCAGAAGGCCGACAGCGGCCACCCGGGCCTGCCGCTCGGCGCTGCGCCGATGGCCTATGCCTTGTGGCAGCGATGCCTCAAGCACAATCCGGCTGATCCGAAATGGATCGATCGCGATCGCTTCGTGTTGTCCGCCGGCCACGGTTCCGCATTGCTGTACAGCCTGCTGCACGTCACCGGCTATGACCTGTCGCTCGACGATATCAAGCAGTTCCGGCAATGGGGCAGCAAGGCACCGGGACATCCCGAACGCGGCCATACGCCCGGGGTGGAAGTTACCACCGGACCGCTGGGACAGGGCTTTGCCAATGCGGTCGGCATGGCAATGGCTGAAGCCCAGCTCGCCTCGCGCTACAACCGTCCCGGCCATAACGTGATCGACCACCACACCTGGGTGCTCGCCAGCGATGGTGACCTGATGGAGGGCGTGGCCGCGGAGGCCGCATCGTTGGCCGGCCACCTGCAGCTCGGCAAATTGAATTGCCTGTACGACGACAACCAGGTGACCCTGTCCGCCGGCACCGACATCACTTTCACCGAAGACCGCGCGATGCGCTTCGCTGCCTATGGCTGGCACGTGCAGAGCGTTGACGACGGCAATGATGTGGAGGCTATCGAACAGGCGCTTCAACGCGCACGCGACGAAACCGGAAAGCCTTCGCTGATTTTGATTCGCACCCACATCGGCTATGGCTCGCCCGAACAGGACAGTTACAAGGCGCATGGTTCGCCGCTCGGCGAGAAGGATGTCGCGGCGACCAAGCAGAAACTCGGCTGGCCGCAACAGCCATCCTTCCTGTTGCCGGAGGACGCGCTGGCGCATTTCCGCAGCGCGCTCGACCGTGGCAAGCAAATGCAGGTGGATTGGGAAACACGATTCGCCGCGTATGCGCAGGCGTTTCCGGAGCCGGCTGCGGAACTGCAGCGCAGCCTTGATGGCCGCTTGCCCGAAGGATGGGATGCGGACATCCCGGTGTTTCCTGCCGATGCCAAGGGACTGGCCACGCGCGAAGCAGGCGGCAAGGTGCTGAGCGCGATCGCACCGAGGCTGCCCGCCCTGACCGGCGGCTCCGCGGACCTCGATCCATCGACCTATACCGCAGTAAAGGGACTGGGCGATTTCGACCCGCATGCCGTGTCCGGTGATGACCAGCAGGGTTCCGCCGGCGGCGGCTGGAGCTACAGCGGCCGCAACCTGCATTTCGGCGTGCGCGAACACGCCATGGGCGCGATCTGCAATGGCATGGCCGCGCATGGCGGCACAATTCCCTATGACGCCACCTTCCTGATCTTTTCCGATTACATGCGGCCGCCGATCCGCCTGGCGGCACTCATGGGCCTGCACGTGATCCATGTCTTCACCCACGACAGCATTGCCCTGGGCGAAGACGGCCCCACTCACCAGCCGGTGGAACAGCTGGCCGGTCTGCGCTCGGTGCCGAACCTGGTCGTGATCCGCCCGGCCGATGCCAACGAAACCGCGGTGGCGTGGCAGGTCGCTCTGGAAACGAAGAGCCAGCCCGTGGCGCTGGTGTTCTCGCGACAGAAGGTGCCGACCCTGGATCGCACCCAATTCGCCGCCGCCGACGGTCTGCGCACGGGTGCCTACGTGTTGCATGACAGCGAAGGTGCAGGGCCGGAACTGATCCTGATCGGCAGTGGCGCGGAAACGGGCCTGGTCGTGGCTGCCGCGAAGACCTTGGCAGGCGAGGGCATCGCCGTGCGCGTGGTGTCGATGCCGTGCTGGAGCCTGTTCGATGCGCAACCACAGGCGTATCGGGATAGCGTGCTGCCGCCTGCCGTGCCTGCCCGCCTCGCGGTGGAAGCAGGATCGCCGCAGGGCTGGCATCGCTATGTCGGTGATCGCGGCGACGTGCTAGGCGTGGATCGTTTCGGTGCCTCCGCACCGGGCGACGAGATGTTGGCGCAGTACGGCTTCAGCGTCGACAACGTCTGCAAGCGTGCTCGGGCACTATTGCGAAAGGAGTAGTGCGATGACCCACCCATTCAAGATTGGCGATCACGTATGCTGGAATTCGGAGGCTGGTCATGTCAGCGGCACCATCACCCGGGTGCATGTGCGTGATTTCGACTGGCATGGCTATACCCGCCATTGCAGCCAGGACGATCCGCAGTACGAGATCAAGAGCGACAAGACCGATCATGTGGCCGTGCACAAGGGCGGGGCGCTGCACAAAGTGTGAGCTCCCTGTTCTTGTGGAAGCCGCTTCCACAGGGTCCATGGCTCCCAAAGGAACGCGCGCTATTCCTTCTTGACCGCATGCCCGCCGAACTGGTTACGCATCGCCGAAAGCAACTTGTCGGTGAAAGAGTCGTCGTCACGCGAACGCAGGCGCTCGATCAGCGACAGGGTAATGACCGGGGCTGGAACGTTGAGCTCAATCGCCTCGGCCACGGTCCAGCGACCTTCGCCGGAATCGACCACGAAGGGCGCAATGCCGTCCATGGCCGGGTTCTTGCCCAGCGCATCTGCAGTCAGGTCGAGCAGCCACGAGCGCACCACGCTGCCATAGCGCCAGATCTCGGCGACCTGGTGCAGGTCAAGCGCGAACTCCTTTTTGTGTCCGAGGATAGAGAAACCCTCTGCATAGGCCTGCATCAGGCCGTATTCGATACCGTTGTGGATCATCTTGGTGAAGTGCCCCGAGCCGACCGGTCCGACCCGACCCCAGCCCTGGTCCTTGCCAGGCGCGAGGGTTTCGAAGATCGGTCGCAGGCGCTCGACGACCTCGGCGTCCCCGCCGACCATCATGCTGTAGCCCTGTTCCAGGCCCCAGACGCCGCCGCTGGTGCCGCAATCCACGTAGTGCAGTTGCTTGTCTGCGACCCGTCCGGCGCTGGCAAGCGTGTCCTTGTAGTTGGAATTTCCGCCATCGATGATCGTGTCGCCTGTAGCCAGCAACGGCAACAGTGCGTCGATGGTGTCGTGGGTGATGGCGCCGGCCGGCACCATCATCCACACCGCCCGGGGCACTGTCAGACCGGCAACCAACGCCTTGAGCGAGTCGGCGGATTCGGCGCGGAAATCTTCCACCCGTTTGCGCGCCTCGGGCTTGGGGTCGAAGCCGACCACGCGATGCCCACCAAGTACCAGTCGCTGGGCCATGTTTGCACCCATCTTGCCCAAGCCGATCATGCCGATGTCCATTTTTGATTCCTTCTATGTGTCCGATGAAAATGCTTTTGTTGCGGACTTCCGCGGAATTGTCAGCTCACCTGGGAATGCTGCACGCACCACGCACGGGCAGCAGCGCCGATGGCGGCCGATCGCGTGGGGTAGGGATGGATCACCTTGGCCAGGCTGCGCATGCCGATGCCTGCGACCATGGCCTGGGTAACCTGGCTGATCATTTCGCCGGCTTCCCTTGAAACGATCGTTGCACCCAGGATGCGGTCGCTACCATCGGCTACATGCAGTTTGATGAAGCCGACATCGTCCCCTTCAAGCACGGCGCGGTCGACTGCATGCAGCGGGATTGTGTAGGTGGAAACGGGCACCTTCCGCTCCATCGCCTGGCGTACATACAGGCCGACATGGGCGATCTCGGGATCGGTATAGGTGCACCACGGGATGATCAACCGGCTCAGACACTGGCGTTCCCCGTGCAAGGCGTTGGCTACCGCCATGCGCGCAGTCGCCACCGCGACGTGGGTGTACTTGTGCGCCATGCAGGCATCGCCGACCGCGTAGATCGCCGGATTGGCGGTGCACAGGAAGTCGTCGACGCGAATGCCATGGAAGGCATCGTGCTCGACACCTGCAGCCACCAGTTCGATTTCATCCGCGCGTGGCACCCGGCCAGTCCCGATCAGCACGCTGTCGACGACCACGCTGGATTGATAGTCATCGCTGCGCAGATCGGCATGGATTTCGCCATCGATCCTGCGGAGCCCGGTGACCACCGTGTTCAGCCGCACTTCGATGCCGTCACGTGCGAAGGCAACCGAGAGGATCTGTGCCGCGTCGCGTTCCTCATGCGGCAGGAACAGCGGCATGTCCTGGACAATGATGACGCTGCTGCCAAATCGCCGGAAGGCCTGGGAAAGTTCGCAACCCAGCGGGCCTCCGCCGATCACCAGGACCCGCCGGGGCAAATCGCCTATGCCAAAGATGGTCTCATTGGTGAAGTAGCCAACTTCCGCCAGCCCCGGGATATCCGGGATTTCAGGCTCGGCGCCGGTAGCGATCAGCGCTTTGTCGAAATACAGCGGCAGGCCATTGACGTCCAGCCGGTCGGCGGTGCCAAAACGGGCAGTGCCCAGGAACAGGTCGATGCCCGCCTCCTTCAGCATGCGCGGCGAACTCGCACGGCTCAGGCGCGCCCGCAACTGGAGCACGCGTTTCATCGCCGCGGGAAAATCCACCTGGACCTGTGCGGGTGCTGACACCCCGTAATGCCCTGCCTCACGCATTTCCTCATACAGGCGCGCACTGCGGATCAACGCCTTGGAAGGTTCGCAACCGTAGTTGAGGCAATCGCCACCGATCAGGTCCCGTTCGACCAGGGCGACACTGACGCCGGCCGCGGCGGCATCCTGCGCTGCCGCCAAGCCGGCGGGCCCCGCGCCGATGATCACCATTCCGTAGCGCGCTGCAGGGGTGGGATTGCGCCAGTCTGGCGGATGCAGGTTTTCTTCCAGTTCACGGTGAACAGCGGGATTGATCGCGCTGGCCAGACCGGAGTCACGACGATGCATGGGGTGGGTCCTCCTGTTGCCCTGCATCATCGAGCCAGCCACCGGTAAAGCCTGCGCGTCGAAGCCCGTCGCCCAGCCAGCGGCATTCGCGCATCAATTTCCAGACCGCTCCACTGCGGTGGTTCTCGATCATCAAGGTGATAATTCCCTGGTCCAGGCCGTACGCTCCGTCTGACACCCACGCCAGGCCATCGGTTCCGGTCAGGTCCGCGTTGAAGCCGCTGGTGAGTCCGTTCTTGTGCAGGATCTCCGGGTAGCGTTCGCACATTTTCGCAAGCGCTTCCAAAGTGAGAGCCGGCTCGAAGGGCAGGCACGCCAGCAGCGCCGGCGGAGACAGGGTGCCGTCATCGGGCCCGTAGGGGACACCACGGGCGGCGTAGCCGAACAGGTGCCGGCGCTCGCCATCGACACCCCGGATTTCGTCACTGGGTCCGTCGCAAGCACTCAGGCCCCAGGTGCCTTGTCCGTAACCAGCGTGTCCCTGCGGGTTGAGCTGGGTATAGGCTCGTTGCACGTGCACGGCACGGCGGCTGTTTTCGAAATAGTCGCAACCCTTCTCGCGCATGAAGCTGTCGCGAATGCCGCGGAAGTCGATCCAGGCATGCGAGAACTGATGGATGAAAAGCGGTCCCCCATAAAGCAGCTCGTGGCCGTAGAGGTTTTCCCACTGGTAGGTCGCAGTCCAGGCCTGGTAACAGTCGGGTCCGACGGGGTGGGTGGGGGATCCCAGGGCCAGTGCGTACAGGATGGTTGCCTCGTTGTAACCGTCCCAGCCATAGTGGAGGGAGCCGCATTCGGGCTTCCAACCCTGATTGATGGTGCGCCCGCCATGCTGCGACCAACGCCAGTCGACGCGTCGGTAAAGGGTGTCGGCCAACTGGCGCAGTTCTGTCTCCGCCGACGTGTCGGCACAGAAATATTGCGCTGCGGTCAATGCGCCGGCGATCAGCAGGGCGGTATCGATCATCGACAGTTCGCAACGCCAGACGCGGGTGCCGGCATCTCTGTCCAGGAAGTGGAAATAGAATCCCTTGTAACCGGTCGACTCGGGACTTCCGCTCTGGTCACTGTCGTGGAAGAAACGTAATGAAGCCACGCAATGGGCGGCCGCTTCATCGCGCGTGATCCAGCCTCGCTCGACCGCAATGGGGTAACAGGACAGGGCAAACCCGACCACGGCGATGCTTATTGGGGAGCCTATGCGCGAAGTGTCCGCATGCAGGCCATTGACGGGATGGCGGTTGCGCAGGAAATAGTCGAACGCAAGGCGCTGGTGCTGATCAAGCAGGCCGTCGTCATCCGTTGCGCCGGGGCTGGATAACGCTCCGCCAGCCGCCTGCCCGGGAGGGTTCGCTTCAGTGGTAATGGGGGGGGTTGCTCTTGGCACTTGGTCGTAAGTTTAGGCCCCGATACGTTATCCGGGCATGCAGATGCATTGACCCTGCCCTTACCGGTGTTGTGTCATAAGCACCTGCTGCCATGCTGGAGTCCCAGTTCAATGTCCGATCCCGCCGCTGCCGTTCCCTTGAGCGCGTACCCCATTCCCCGGACGCACCTGCTTTCGAACGGACGTTACACGGTGATGCTGACCGCGGCAGGTTCCGGTTACAGCCAGTGGCAGGGTTGCGCGATCACGCGCTGGCGCGAGGATCCAACCCGCGACCCCTGGGGCAGCTACCTGTACCTGCGCGATATTGAAAGCGGCGCAACCTGGTCGGCCGGACAACAACCCGTCGGTGGTCCGGCGGACGAGTATGCGGTGGCATTCGAGGAAGGGAGCGCGCTCATCATCCGCCGCGACGGCGACATCGAGACAACCACGCAAGTCGTGGTCGTTGCCGGTGAAGATGCCGAACTGCGACAGGTCAGCCTGCGCAACCACGGCGATCGCGAGAGGGTCGTGGAATTCACCAGCTATGCCGAACTGGTGCTGGCACCGGCCTCGGGCGACTCTGCCCATCCGGCCTTCTCCAAGCTGTTCGTGCGCACCGAGTGGTTGCCGGAACAGGCGTTGTTGCTGGCCACGCGACGCGTGCGCACGCCCGGTGATCCTTCGGCCTGTGCGGCGCAGTGGCTCGAAGTGGACGGCGAAACGCAAGGCGACACCCAGTGGGAAACCGACCGTGCCGCCTTCATCGGTCGTGGCCGCGACCTGCGTGCGCCGGCTGCGCTGGCCGACCGGCAACCATTGGGCGGTGGCGTCGGCACCGTGCTTGATCCGATCTTCAGCCTGCGCACGCGCGTCCGCATAGCTGCGGGCGCTACCGCCAGTTTGCGCTTGTGGACGGTGGCGGCGGCCACGCGCGATGAAGCGCTGTCGTTGGCGGAGCGTTGCAAGTCCTTGACGATTGCCGAACTGGTCGAAGGAGCCGCTCGCCATGCGCAAACGGCACTGGACGATGCAGGTCTCAACCCGGCCCAGGCGCAACGTTTCCAGCGCCTGGCTTCTGCCCTGCTGTACAGCGATCCGACCCTGCGTGCCGCGCCGGACGCCATCGCGCAAGGGCAGGGCGGAGCACCGACGCTGTGGACCGGTGCCATTTCAGGCGACCGGCCCATCGTGCTGCTGCGCCTCCACGACGAGGCCGGCCTGACCCTGGTCGACGAACTGCTGCTTGCGCACGCATTCTGGGCCGGCAAAGGCGTGGCCATCGACCTGGTCGTGCTCAACCTGGCATCGTCGAGTGCAGGGTCGGCGCTGCAGGCATTGCTTGATCAGCGTGCGGCCGAATGGCAACGCAGGCATCCGCGGCAGGATGGGCGACCAAACCTGTTCGTGCTGCGTGGCGACCAGGTTTCCGCCGGCCTGCAGGCTGGACTGTTGGCCGTGGGACGGATCGTGGTGGAGCAGTCCGCCGGCACGCTGGCCGAACAGGTCGATGCGCTGCCCGCGCTCGAAATCCACCTGCATGGCAGACACGGGTCCTCGCCACCCAGCGCCGTGCCTGTCGATGGTGCAGGCGACGCAGAAAAGTCCGGGACCGGGCTGGAGTTCTTCAATGGCCATGGTGGCTTTGACAAGGACGGTCGGGAATACGTCACCCTGGTCCGTGATGGCAAGCTGCCACCCATGCCGTGGCTCAATGTAATCGCCAATCCGGATTTCGGCTTCACCACCACCGAAGCAGGCGGCGGCTACGCCTGGTCCTTGAACAGCCAGCGCAATACGCTGATGCCGTGGGCCAACGATCCGGTCGTCGATCCGCCACAGGAAGTGCTGTACGTGCGCGATGAGGACGACGGTCGGGTCTGGACCGCTACCGCGCTGGCCGGCAGCGCGCATGCAGGCAACTATGAAGTACGCCATGGCCAGGGTTACAGCAGCTTCCGCCACCAGGCGCATGGCATCGAACTCGAACTGCTGCAGTACGTGCCGGTCGCCGACGGCATCAAGATCTCGCGGTTGCGCCTGCGCAACCGCTCCGGTCGTACGCGCAGGCTGTCGATCACCGCCTTCGTGCAATGGGCGCTGGGCGCCAACGGTACGCAGCCGGCGCCTTTCATCGCCACCCGACTCGACGCCGATACCGGCGCGCTGTTCGCGAGCAATGCCTGGCGCCCCGAGTTCGGCGAACGTGCGGCCTTCATGGACCTGCGTGGACAGCAGGCTTCGCATAGCGGCGACCGTGCGGAGTTCCTCGGTATCCACGGCACCGTGGACGCGCCTGCTGCGTTGCGCGGCCGCGAACCACTATCCGGTCGTGTCGGCGCTGGTCTCGATCCCTGCGGCGCGTTGCAGGCGCGGATCGAATTGGCTGCCGATGGCGAAAGCGAAGTCGTGCTGCTGTTCGGCGATGCCGTTGACGAGGCGTCCGCACGCGAACTGGTCCGGCGTTACCGCGAAGCCGATCTCGATGAAGTCCTGCAGGCCGCGATCGGCAACTGGGACGACATCCTCGGTGTCGTGCAGGTGAAGACGCCGGATCGGGCGATGGACCTACTGCTAAACCGCTGGCTGCTGTACCAGGCGCTTGGTTGCCGGGTGTGGGCGCGCACCGGCTATTACCAGGCCAGCGGGGCCTATGGTTTCCGCGACCAGTTGCAGGACGTGATGGCGGTCTGCGTCGCGCGTCCGGACGAAGCGCGTGCGCAATTGCTGCGCGCGGCGGGCCGGCAGTTCGTCGAAGGCGATGTACAGCACTGGTGGCTGCCGCCCAGCGGCGAAGGCGTGCGCACGCGCATGACCGACGACCGCCTGTGGCTGCCCTTCGTCGCCTGCCACTACATCGACACCACGTCGGATACCAGCATCCTCGACACGCGCCAGCCGTTCCTGGCCGGCGACGTACTCAAGCCGGGGCAGGACGAGGCGTTCTTCAAGCCCTCCACTGCGGACACCGATGCCAGCCTGTATGAACATTGCGCGCTCGCCATCGACATCAGCCTGGGGCTCGGTGCGCACGGCCTGCCGTTGTTCGGCACCGGCGACTGGAACGACGGCATGAACCGGGTCGGCGAGGAAGGCCGGGGCGAAAGCACCTGGCTCGGTTGGTTCCTTGTCGCGACCATCGATGCCTTCGCACCCATCGCAGTGGCGCGTGGCGACGACGAGCGCGCGCAGCGCTGGCAGGCCTGCGCCGCCCGCGTACGCACCGCGCTGGACGACGGCGGCTGGGATGGCGCCTGGTACCGCCGGGGTTATTACGACGACGGCACTCCTCTCGGATCGCACGAAAGCAGCGAGTGCCGCATCGATGCCATCGCCCAGTCATGGAGCGTGATCGCCGGCGGCGGCGATCCTGTCCATGCCCGCGCAGCGATGGATTCGGTCGACCAGCACCTGGTCTGGCGCGATACCAAACTGGCCCCGTTGTTCACCCCGCCATTCGCCCACGTCGGCCAGGACCCGGGCTACATCAAGGCCTATCCGCCCGGCATCCGCGAGAACGGCGGCCAGTACACCCATGGTTCGCAGTGGTCGATCTTTGCCCTGGCCAAACTGGGCGAAGGCGATCGCGCCGGCGAACTGTTTTCGCTGATCAATCCGATCCACCACTCCGACACGCCCGATTCGGTGATGCGTTACAAGGTCGAACCGTACGTGGCCTGCGCCGATGTCTATACGGTGGCCCCGCACATCGGCCGTGGCGGCTGGACCTGGTACACCGGTTCCGGTGCCTGGCTGTATCGCGCCGGGCTGGAAGCGATCCTCGGTTTCCAGTTGCGCGGCGACCAGTTGTGCATCGACCCGTGCATCCCACGCGACTGGCCGGGTTTTTCCATCGAGTACCGGCATGGTTCCAGCCGCTACCTGATCGAAGTCAGCAACCCGCATCGCGGCAGCTGCAGTATCGCCAGCGCGGAACTCGACGGCATTGCGCTCGACGGCAGCCCTTGCCTGGTCCCACTGCAAGACGATGGCGGCAGCCATCGGGTCACCATCCAACTGGGAGCTGGCGGGCGTTAGGGAGTCTCTGGGTAATTCCAGTATTCGGCGTCATCCCCGCGAAGGCGGGGACCCACGGTGCGTAGGAGCGGCTTCCAGCCGCGAGCTCTCCGCCCGGATCGCATGACCTTCGTCGTACGAGCGGCGTGAGCCGCGAATGGGAAGCCGGTGGCCTTCGCCATTGTGGGAGTGGCGTGAGCCGCGAATGGGAGCCTGGCGGCCTTCGCGGCCTGCGCCGCTCCTACACGAGCATCGCGGCTTACGCCGCTGGTACGACACGCATTCCCAAGACAAAAAAAGGGCCGCTTGCGCGGCCCGTTTTTTTCACTGGATGGTGGAGATGGGGGGAATCGAACCCCCGTCCGAAGGCACTCCATCCCCGGTACTACATGCTTAGCGCTCCGTTAGATCTCATCCCCTGACAGCACGGCGCGCGAAGCGCATCCGGGGACCAGCCTGTTTTGGTTAAGCCGTGACTGACAGGCAGCCGTCACAGCCGGTTCCGTGATAATGACCCTACATCCACGAGCACGGGCACAAGTGG
>JBDTPP010000001.1:0-69311 GCA_039932615.1 Pseudoxanthomonas sp. | reverse complement strand
GTCGGAGCGTGAGGTAAAAAGGTCGGCGTTCCGGCTTCGGAGGTCGGAGCCCGAGCCTCAAGGCCGGAGGCTGGGGTAAAGTAGGCCCATGTCCGGTCAGACGCTCCCGCAGCTCCTTCCTTCCGCTCGCTGGCCCTGGCGATGGTGGTCCCTTGCCGTCGCCCGCCACGCCCATGATTCCTGGAAGGAAGTCCGTCTTGATCACGCCCGAGCAGTTCCAGCGCCACGCCGCTGAAGGCCATACCCGCATCCCCGTAGTCCGCGAAGTCCTGTCCGATCTGGACACGCCGCTCTCGGTGTACCTGAAACTCGCCGACGCCCCGCACACCTACCTGTTGGAATCGGTGGAAGGCGGCGAACGTTTCGGCCGCTATTCCATCATCGGCCTGCCGGCCAAACGGGTAATTACCTTCCGTGGCCACGCCATGGAAATGCGCGACAACGGCCAGGTCGTCGAAAGCCGCGAGGTCGCCGATCCCTTTGCCGAAGTGGAAGCGCTGCGTGCTTCGCATTCGGTACCCAAGCTGGAAGGCCTGCCCGGTTTCACGGGCGGGCTGGTCGGCTGGTTCGGCTTCGAATGCATCGGCTACATCGAGCCGCGGTTGGCCGGCGGCGACAAGCCGAATGAGCTGGATACGCCCGACATCCTGTTGATGCTTTCCGAAGAACTCGCGGTTTTCGACAACCTCAAGGGTCGCCTGTACCTGATCGTGCACGCCGATCCGGGCGATGAGGGCGCGTGGGAAAACGCGCAGTCGCGGCTCGATGCACTGACCACCAAGCTGCGCCAGCCAGGTTCTTATCCGGCACCGATCACCCGCGACGTGCTGGACGAAAGTCATTTCGTTTCCGGCTTCACCCACGACGGCTTCATCGCGGCGGTCGAGAAGTCCAAGGAATACATCCGCGCCGGCGACATCTTCCAGGTGGTGCTGTCGCAGAGGCTCAGCGTGCCGTTCAGTGCGCGGCCGGTGGACGTGTACCGGGCGTTGCGCGCGCTGAACCCTTCGCCGTACATGTACTTCCTGGATGTCGGCGACGTGCAAGTCGTGGGTTCGTCGCCGGAAATCCTGGTGCGGCTGGAGGGTGATGAAGTTACCGTGCGCCCGCTCGCCGGCACGCGCCCGCGTGGCCAGACCCATGCCGAAGACCTGGCGCTGGAAGCCGAGCTGCTCGCCGATCCCAAGGAACGCGCCGAGCACCTGATGCTGATCGACCTGGGCCGCAATGATGCAGGCCGAGTGTCGGAGGCGGGCACGGTGCAGGTGGGTGAACAATTCAAGATCGAGCGCTACAGCCATGTCATGCACATCGTCAGCGAGGTCACCGGCAAGCTGTTGCCTGGATTGAGTTATGCCGACGTGCTGCGGGCGACGTTCCCGGCCGGCACGGTCAGCGGCGCGCCCAAGATCCGCGCGCTTGAAGTGATCCGCGAGCTGGAGCCGATAAAACGCAACGTCTACGCCGGCAGCATCGGCTACATCGGCTGGCACGGTGATGCGGATACCGCGATCGCGATCCGCACCGCGGTGATCAAGGAAGGGCGGCTGCATGTGCAAGCGGGTGCCGGCATCGTCTACGACTCGGATCCGGAGAAGGAATGGGATGAGACGATGAACAAGGGCAGGGCGTTGTTCAGGGCGGTGGCTGAGGCGGCGAAGGGGCTATGAGCATCGCGAGCCGAACCCCGAAACCAGGTGCGGGACGTTGCATGGAGGCAGCGCAGCATCCGCGGCGTTTCCCATCAGACAGACAGGAGATTTCACGATGAAAGCCGGGACGATCCTTTTATTGCTTGCTTTGCTTGCCGTTGGTGATGCATGTGCCCAGGTCAACGCGCTGCCGCCTACCCGACACATCCTGGTTTATGGGGACGCGCAGGCACGCGCGATTCCGGATCGTTTCAAGATCACGCTCAACTTCCAATCGGTGAACCTGGATCCCGATCTGGCGCGTCGAAACGTAGAAGCCAACGTGCAGCAGGTTCTGGTCCAGTTGCGGGCTGCGGGCGTCCCTGACAATGCAATTGTCGCTACCTCGCTGAGCATCAACAGCAAGGAACGCTACGACCAGAGAACCCAGGACCAGGTGTTCTTGGGCACCGAGGTCGCCCGGAACCTGGCAGCCCGGTTCACAAGTCAGAAGCAACTCGAATCCTTTCTGGGGGGCATAAAGACCTCCAAGGAATTGACTATTTCCGAGGTCAGCACCCAGTTGAGCGATGAGCCTGCGCTGCGCTCAGCGCTCAGAGAAAAAACCATCAATTCCTCGCGCGAGAAGGCGGACATCATCGCCAAGGCGTATGGCGCGCGGATCAGTGGTGTGTATAGCGTTTCAGATGTCGCTCCGCAATTCGACTACGGCATACGTGCCGGGAGCTGGCCGCAGGTTTTCGAGTGGAATGGAGTAACTGGTGATCGCGGCAGGTCGTTGGACAGGGTCGAGGTGACCGGTAGCCGAATCAGCGGGAATAGCGTCACTTCTCTGCAGACCGGATACGTCACCTTCCAGGACAAGATCTATACCGTGTTCCTGCTGGCCGACTGACTCATGCCGCCGACGCTCGACCAAGCTCAAGCAGTCAAATTGAAAAATACCGAACACTGATCCGGGGATCCGCACGTGCTCTTGATGTTGGACAACTACGACAGCTTCACCTACAACCTCGTGCAGTACCTGCAATCGCTGGGGGCCGAGGTCAAGGTGGTGCGCAACGACGCGCTGACAGTGGACGAGATCGAAAAACTCGCCCCCGAGCGCATCGTCATTTCGCCCGGCCCGTGCACGCCCAACGAAGCGGGCGTGTCGCTGGAGCTGATCGAGCGCCTGGGCCCGCGCACACCGATCCTCGGCGTGTGCCTGGGCCACCAGAGCATCGGCCAGGCCTATGGCGGCGACGTGATCCGGGCCAAGCGCATCATGCACGGCAAGACTTCGCGCATCCGCCATGAAGGCGAGGGCGTGTTCGCGAACCTGCCCGATGCCTACGAGGCCACCCGCTATCACTCGCTGGTGGTGGATCGCGACACCTTGCCGGACAGCCTGGAGATCACCGCCTGGACTGAGCTGGAAGATGGATCGTTCGAAGAGATCATGGGCCTGCGTCACAGGGAGTTTCCCGTGGAAGGCGTGCAATTCCACCCCGAGTCGATCCTGACCGAGCATGGGCATGCGTTGTTGAAGAATTTCCTGGAACGATAATTCCCATTAACCCCACGCCCTTTTAGGAGCGGGCCCTACCCGCGATGCTCTTGCCTCCACGCCCGAAAAAGCATCGCGGGCAGGGCCCGCTCGTACAGAGAACCGACATGCCACTGACCCCCCAAGAAGCCCTGCAACGCACTATCGAGCACCGCGAAATCTTCCACGACGAGATGGTCGACCTGATGCGGTTGATCATGCGTGGCGAAGTTTCGCCGGCCATGACTGCGGCCATCCTCACCGGACTGCGGGTGAAGAAGGAAACCATCGGCGAGATCGCCGGCGCCGCCACGGTCATGCGCGAGTTCTCGCGCATGGTGGACGTGCCCGACAAGATCCACCTGGTCGATATTGTCGGCACCGGCGGCGACGGTTCGCACACTTTCAATATTTCCACGGCCTCCATGTTCGTGGCGGCTGCGGCCGGCGCGCGCATCGCCAAGCACGGCAACCGCAGCGTGTCCTCCAAATCGGGCAGCGCCGACGTGCTCGAGGCCCTTGGGGCGAGCATCGAGCTGCAGCCGGAGCAGGTAGCCCAATCCATCGCCCGCACCGGCATCGGCTTCATGTTCGCGCCCGTGCACCATCCCGCGATGAAGGTGGTTGCCCCGGTACGCCGCGAGATGGGCGTGCGTACCCTGTTCAATATCCTCGGTCCGCTGACCAACCCCGCCGGCGCCCCCAACATCCTGATGGGCGTGTTCCATCCCGATCTGGTCGGCATCCAGGCGCGCGCGCTGCACGAACTGGGCGCCGAGCGCGCGCTGGTGGTGTGGGGGCGCGACGGCATGGATGAACTCTCGCTGGGCGCGGCGACCCTGGTGGGCGAGCTGCGCAATGGCGTGGTCACCGAATACGAACTGCATCCCGAGGATTTCGGCATCGCCATGTCCGCCAGCCGCAACCTGCGCGTGGCGGATGCGGCCGAGTCGAAGGCAATGCTGCTCGGCGTGCTCGACAACCGCCCCGGCCCAGCGCGCGAAATCGTGGTATTGAACGCGGGTGCGGCGCTGTATGTGGCCGGCGTGGCCGAGAGCATTGAAGCGGGTATCGCGCTTTCCCGGGAATCCATCAGCAATGGTGCGGCGATGGCCAGGCTGCAGGATTTCGTGGCGACTACGCGCGTGCTGGCGCAAAGGAACCTGGCATGAGCGACAACAGTTTTGCGCAGCTGCCCAGGCCACCTTATTACGCGGTGATTTTCTCCTCGCAACGCAATGCGCGGGATGAGCAGGGCTATGGAAGCACCGCGCAGAGGATCGTAGAGCTGGCCCAGCAGCAGCCGGGTTATCTGGGGGTGGAGTCCACGCGTGGGTCGGACGATTTTGGCATCACCGTGTCTTATTGGGAAACCGAAGAGGCCATCCTCGCCTGGCGCCGCCATCTTGAACATGCCGCGACCCGCGGACGCGGACGCAGCGATTGGTACGACCAGTACGAACTGCGTGTAGCAAGAGTCGAACGCGCCTATGGATGGGATCGCGACGAACGGGCGAAGAGAAGCGAGGAGCAGTTGAGAATGACGTCAGTTTCCACCCAATCACTCTTTCCTCACTCCTCTTCACTCACTACTGCCCCATGAGCGACATCCTCAATTCCATCCTCGCCCGCAAGGCCGAAGAAATCGCCGACCGCAGAGCACGTATGCCGCTTGTCGAGCTGATCGCGCGCACCGGCGAGGCCTCGCCGGTGCGCGGCTTCGCCGCTGCCCTGCACGAACGCATCGCCACCGGCGATGCGGCGGTGATTGCCGAGATCAAGAAGGCCAGCCCGTCCAAAGGCGTGATACGCACCGACTTCCGCCCCGGCGAGATCGCCATGAGCTATGAATTTGGCGGCGCGGCGTGCCTGTCGGTATTGACCGACGTGGATTTTTTCCAGGGCGCCGACGCCTATCTGCAGCAGGCGCGCGACGCCTGCACCCTGCCGGTGCTGCGCAAGGACTTCACCATTGATCCGTACCAGGTCTACGAGGCACGCGTGTTGGGTGCCGACTGCGTCCTGCTGATCGTCGCCGCCCTTGACGACAACCAGCTGGTCGAGCTTTCCGGGCTGGCGATGGAGCTGGACATGGACGTGCTGGTGGAAGTGCACGACATCGACGAACTGGAACGCGCGCTGCAGGTGCCGGTCCCCCTGATCGGCATCAACAACCGCAACCTGCGTACGTTCGAAGTCTCGCTGGACAATACGCTGGCGATGAAGGACGCGGTGCCCAAGGATCGCCTGCTGGTTACAGAAAGCGGCATCGTGGTGGCGGACGATGTCGCCAGGATGCGCGCTGCCGGAGTGAATGCGTTCCTGGTCGGCGAGACCTTCATGCGCGCTGACGAACCGGGCGAAGCGCTGCGTCAGTTATTCTTCCCGTATGAGTGAAACCTATCCCGCGCCACGGCCTGATGCACCGGTCGTGGTCTTCGATTTCGACCACACGCTGTATGACGGCGATTCCTTCGGGCACGTGTTGCGCTGGCTGCTGCAGCGCAATCCGTTGCGCGCGGCCATGGCCACTGCCGCTACACCGGTGCTGGGGCCGATGGTCGCGTGGCTGCCAACGCGCCGGCATGGTATTTCCGCGTATGTCTGGATCGGGACATTCGGCCTGCATGGCCGCCGCAGTTTTGATGCGTTGCTTGATCTGTATGTGGAGACGCACAAGGATGAGATCCGCCGCCGCCTGCTACCGGTGGCGCTGGAAGTCCTGTGCGGCCATCGCGTTGCCGGTGACCGGGTGGTTATTGCGACGGGCGCACCACCGGAACTGGCGCGCGCGATCCTGGCGTTCGTCGCACACCAGGACGTGCCGGTGATCGGCACCGCGGTAGGCCCGCGTCTGGGTGCGGTGGTCGCCACGCGCCACTGCCATAACCAGGAGAAAGTGCGAATGCTGCATGAGCGCGGTTATGGCGAGATCGCCGTTGCCTATTCCGACAGCAGCGCCGACCTGCCCCTGCTGCAGGCCGCGCGTGCGCCGGTGGTGGTGAACCCCAAGGCCAAGCGGGTGGAGATGTTCCGCCGTGTGCTGCCTGCCGGCACCCCTATCCTCAATTGGGGATGCAAGGACCGTGCTGGCGATCCAGTGGGGTAGGAGGGTTAGACCGATGTCGATCAAGGACAGTTTGTTGTGGTGCTAGCTGGTTCGTGGAAGAAAGCTGCACTCACGAACCAAGAACCAGGAATCCGCGGCTCGGTGCCCAAGTCCAGGATGAGATCGTGGAATAGGAACAGGCGGGCCGAAGCCCGCCTGTTCCAATACCCAAGTCAGTGCGGTCAGCGCGTGCCGTACAGCACGACGGTCTTTCCGCGTGCATGCAGCACGCCATCGGCCTGCTGTTTCTTCAATACGCGTCCGGCCATTTCGCGAGAGCAGCCGACCAGGCGGGCCAGCTCCTGGCGCGAAACGCGCAGCTGGGTGCCTTGCGGGTGGCTCATGGCTTCGGGTTCGCGGGCCAGGTCGTGCAGGGTCCGGACGATGCGGTCGGTCACGTCCAGGAACGCCAGGCGGCTGGCCTTGCGGCTGGTTTCCAGCAAGCGACGTGACAGCTGCGAGCCGATCGAATAGAGCAGGCGTGGTGCATCGGCGACCAGGGTGCCCGCAAACAGCTGATGCAGGCGCTCGTAGCTGATCTCGGCCAGTTCGCACTGGGTGCGGGTGCGAAGGATCACTTCACGGCGATCGGATTCTATGAACAGACCCATCTCACCGACGAATTCACCGGTGCCGAAGTAGCCCAGGACCAGTTCGCGGTCGTCTTCTTCCTCGGCAATGATGCTGACCGAGCCGCTGACCACGTAATACAGGGTCCCGGCCGGATCACCGGGGCGGAACACGTCGGCCCGCGCCGGATAGCGGCGGCGATGGCAATGCGCCAGGAAGCGTTCGATCGTGGCCGCATCGGGCGTCAGCGGACTGGACGCGATGCGGGCGGGATTGGAAATCGGTGTACCTACGCTCATCGGGGGATTTCAAGCTTGAGGATGCATGAAGCTTAGTCTGAATACGTGCGCAACGGCAAACACCGGCCAGCCAGACATTTCCCTGTCACCCCAATTGCCGCATAATCGCGCCCCTCGCCGTTTCCCCCAGAGGGATCATTGCCGTGGTCAAACCGCTTCCGCGCCTCAGGCTGCAAGGGTTCAACAACCTGACCAAGGCACTGAGCTTCAATATCTACGATGTCTGCTACGCGGTTTCCGAAGAGGAACGCCAGCGCTACATCGCGTACATCGACGAGGAATACAACGCCGATCGCCTGACCCAGATCCTGACGGATGTGGCCGACATCATTGGCGCCAACATCCTCAACGTGGCCCGCCAGGACTACGACCCGCAGGGCGCCTCGGTGACCATCCTGATCTCCGAGGAACCGGTGATCGACAAGGCGATGGCCGGCAAGGAGATCATCTCGGATGCCGTGGTCGCGCACCTGGACAAGAGCCACATCACCGTCCACACCTATCCTGAAACGCATCCACAGCACGGCATCGCCACCTTCCGCGCCGACATCGACGTGGCCACCTGCGGCGTGATCTCGCCGTTGAAGGCGCTGAACTACCTGATCGAGAGCTTCGAGTCCGATATCGTGGTGGCCGACTACCGCGTGCGTGGCTTCACCCGCGACGTCAAGGGCAAAAAGCATTACATCGACCACAAGATCAATTCGATCCAGGACTTCCTGGCCAAGAACATCAAGTCGCGCTACGAGATGTTCGACGTCAACGTCTACCAGGAAAACATCTTCCACACCAAGATGCACCTGAAGGACTTCGACCTGGACCAGTACCTGTTCGAGGAAAAGGCCAAGAACCTGTCGTTCAAGGAACGCATGAAGATCGAGGCGCTGCTGAAGCGCGAGATCGAGGAACTGTTCCACGGGCGCAACCTGGTCGAGTAAAGGCCGGTGGCTTGCACTTGGGGTTGCGTGGGATTCGCTATTGCCGCCTTGTCCTTTGAACCTGAAAACAGGCGGGACGACCCGCACGCAGGGATTCTATATTCTGCGACAAAAAGACCGACGACGGTCCGTGGCGAAAGCTCCGGGCCGTTTTCTTTTCATGCCCCCTTTCATGACTGCCGAGGAGAGCGCCATGCCCTGGATCTATCTGTTGCTTGCCGGAATTTTCGAGATTGGCTTCGCCATTGGCCTGAAATACACCGAGGGGTTCACCCGGCTGTGGCCCAGCGTGGGCACGGTGATCGCCGCGGGCATCAGCCTGTGGCTGCTGACCCAAGCCTTGCGCACGATTCCCGTCGGCACGGCTTACGCGATCTGGACCGGTATCGGTGCGGTGGGAGTGGCCACCTTGGGCGTCATTCTTTTTTCGGAAAGCGCCTCGCCGGCGCGACTGGGTTGCATCGCCCTGATCATTGCGGGCGTGGTCGGGCTGAAGTTGGTCTCGCCCTAGCCACGCAATGTGGGAGCGACGTGAGTCGCGATGCCTTGTTCGCCGCGCCGCCTGTCGCGACTCACGTCGCTGCCACGATTACAGCGATTTCTCAGATGCGGTAGGCGACGGCTTTCATGAGGTTGGAAGCCGCTGCCATCAGCGCAGGAATCGGCTGCGGCAGGAGGCGCGCACCGGCCTGTTCGGCATTCTCGGCATGGCGGGCTTCGTCGGCCTTCATTACCTTGAGGATCTCGCGGCTGCGCAGGTCGGCTTCCGGCAGGGTTTGCAGGTGTTCTTCCAGGTGGGCTTCGACCTGGTGCTCGGTTTCGACCACGAAGCCCAGATTCCAGCCGTCGCCGCGCAAACCGGCCAGCACGCCCAGCGAATAGCTGCCGGCATACCAGAGTGGATTGAACAGGCTGGGGCGGCTGTCCAGTTCCCGTAGTCGTTCGCTGCACCAGGCCAGGTGGTCGGTTTCTTCCTGGGCCGCCTCCAGCAGGTGCTCGCGGGTCTGCGCATCACGGGCGACCGCGGCCTGGCCGAAGTACAGGCCCTGGGCGCAGACCTCGCCCACATGGTTGATGCGCATCAGGCCGGCGGCGTGGCGGCGCTCGCTGGCGTCAAGTTCCACTTCCGGGGTGGCTGCGGCGGGGTTGGGACGGCGGGCCATTGGTTTGCCGGCCAGCGTGCCGAGGGCGTTCTGGGCATCAACCAACAGTCGGTCGAGGGGGGAAAGGGTGCGTTGTGCGGTCATGGCCGTCATTGTGCCGCCTTGGTCGCACGCAGTCTGCGGGCGGGTTTGACTCCCGTATCGGACGGATTGCCCGGCTTGCAAAGCAGGGGGCGGGTCCGTACAATTCCCGCTCTTGTGTTCCGCCATTCACAACGCGAGGCAAAGTTCCGCCGGGTTTTCCCTGCTGGAATCAGCCCGACCAAACAACATCGAGCTCCTTCATGAAAACGTTTAGTGCCAAGTCCGAGACCGTCCAGCGCGACTGGTTCGTCGTTGACGCCGCAGGCAAGACCCTCGGTCGCCTGTCCACGGAGCTGGCCCGTCGCCTCCGCGGCAAGCACAAGCCCGTGTACACCCCGCACGTTGATACCGGTGATTACCTCGTGGTGATCAATGCCGAGAAGATCCACGTGACCGGCAACAAGCTGGCCGACAAGATGTATTACCGGTTCACCGGTTACATCGGCAACCTCAAGAGCGAAACCCTGGGCCAGGCGCTGGAGCGCCACCCCGAGCGCGTGATCGAGATCGCCGTCAAGGGCATGCTGCCGAAGAACACCCTGGGCCGCGAGATGTACCGCAAGCTCAAGGTCTACGCAGGCCCCAATCACCCGCACGCCGCCCAACAGCCGCAAGTCCTGGATATCTGATCATGGCCACCGCATCCAACAAGAGCTCCGCCCAGAATTACGGCACCGGCCGTCGCAAGTCCTCCATCGCCCGCGTGTTCCTGCGCAAGGGCACGGGCGCCATCGTCGTCAATGGCCGTCCGCTGGACGAGTTCTTCGGTCGTGAAACCGCCCGCATGATCGTGCGCCAGCCGCTGGAGCTGACCAAGAACACCGAGTCGTTCGATATCATGGCCACCACCACCGGCGGCGGCACCACCGGCCAGGCCGGCGCCATCCGCCTGGGTATCGCCCGCGCGCTGGTGGAGTACGATGAAACGCTGAAGAGCGAGCTGCGCAAGGCCGGTTTCATGACCCGCGATGCCCGCGAAGTCGAGCGCAAGAAGGTCGGCCTGCACAAGGCACGCCGCGCCACCCAGTTCTCGAAGCGTTAATCGACAAGGTTCTACAAGGCGTTACCTTTACCAAGTACCTGTTGCCCCGTCGCCAAGCGGTAAGGCATCTGCCTCTGACGCAGACATTCGGTGGTTCGAATCCATCCGGGGCAGCCACTTGAAGGTCGCATGCAATAAACGCCAGGGCAGGCAATACGCCCCAGCAGCAGAAGCCCGCCCCGAGCGGGTTTTTGCTTTTCCGGCCCATGCTGCGCAGGGTGTGTTGCGCACGGTGAGTTCCATTGAGCGTGATTCACAGAGCGTCTTCCGCAGGGAGTGAACTGAAAGATGGTCGCCACCTTCCTTCCCCCTTTCATCGAGCCGCAAGCCGTGGTGCCGCAACTGCGCGAACGCGGCTATGTGGTGCTGGCGCCGGCCGGCGTGGCGGCCCTGTGCGGCTTCGGGCCGCAGGCACTGGACGGGTTGAAACCGGCCTGGGACAACCTGCAGCCGGATCATTACCTGAAAGATGGCGGCAATTACCGCAAGCGGCGGCATTCCTGTTTCGTTTCCGACCACGGCAACCTCGTCCAGGCGCCGCATCGCGCCCATTGGCAGTCCGAGGAATACAACGCGCTGCATGGCGGCATGCGCCGCTGGTTCGAGCCGATCCAGGCAGACACGGTCGCGCAACCGGCGTGGACACGCTTGCTGCAGGCTTTGGCCGGGACATGTACCGCGCTGAAGGGCACGCAGCCCTGGTATGTGGAAGCCCACCAGTTCCGTATCGATACCACCGACGGCATCGGCCGGCCCACGCCGGAAGGTGCGCATAGGGACGGCGTGGATCTCGTGGCGGTGCTGCTGGTCGACCGCCATGGCATCAGCGGCGGCGAAACCCGGGTCTTCGACGCCACCGGCCCCGATGGCCAGCGCTTCACCTTGACCGAGCCCTGGACGCTGATGCTGCTCGACGATGAGCGCGTGATCCATGAATCCACGCCAATCCAACCGCTGGGCGACTACGGTTATCGCGACACGCTGGTACTGACCTATCGTGCGGAAAACTTCCAAGGAGAAGGCTGATCGGGTGTCTGAACCATACGATCTTTGTCCAATGGTCCTATTGCATCGCGACTGTTCTGCTCAGCTCCTGATTTCATGGAATGAATTGGAGTAGGCATGGAGAAGCCCGATACGAGCCCGGCTGTCAGCAGCGGCTTGCAGGAACTTGTAGGCTATGCAATTCCGGTGGCGTTCGCGTCCATTGCCCCTTTGCTCGACACGCAAGCGGAAGCGTTCCTGGCGCTCGCGTTGATGGCGACCATTGTTTGTCTGCGGCCCGAGTGGGATTTTCTAAATCGTAACCGTGTCGGTTTGAAATGGGTCCATGGGCTGCCCACGCTTGTTACTACTGCCTGGTTACTCTTAATTGGTTTTGGAGCTCTCAGATGAAACTCGGTTCTTTGAAGGAAGGAGGCCGCGATGGCACCCTCATCGTCGTCTCGCGTGATCTGCGCGAAGCGGTACGCGCCACCGGCATCGCCTCGACCCTGCAGGCCGCGCTTGAGGACTGGTCCAACCTGGCGCCGCGCTTGAATGCCCTGTCCGAATCGCTCAACGCCGGCGATGCCGACGGCGTGTTCGAAGTCGATTTCAATGCGCTGGCGGCACCCCTGCCACGGGCCTACGAATTCCTCGACGGCAGCGCCTATCTTCCGCACGTCGAACGGGTGCGCCGCGCGCGTGGTGCCGAAGTGCCTGAAAGTTTCTACACCGATCCGTTGATGTACCAGGCCACGAGCGCAGGTTTCCTTGGACCGCGTGACGCGGTGCGGGTGGTCAGCGAGGACTACGGCATCGACCTGGAAGCGGAAATCGTGGTCGTGACCGACGACGTGCCGATGGCGGTGACCCCGGAGCAGGCGGCTGCGCATATCCAGCTGATCGGGCTGGTCAACGACGTGTCGCTGCGCAACCTGATACCCGGAGAACTCGCCAAGGGCTTCGGCTTCCTGCAGTCCAAGCCGCGCTCGGCGCTGTCGCCGGTGTTCGTGACCCCGGATGAACTGGGCGATGCCTGGCGCGACAACAAGGTGCACCTGCCGTTGCTGACGCACATCAATGGCGAATGGTTCGGTGCGCCGGAAGCAGGCGTGGACATGCAATTCGATTTCTCGCAGCTGGTCGCGCATGCGGCCAGGACCCGGCCGCTTTCGGCCGGCGCCATCGTCGGTTCCGGGACCATCGCCAACCAGGATACGTCCAAGGGCGCTTCCTGCTTTGCCGAGAAGCGCACCGTGGAAACCCTGCGCGACGGCAAGCCGAGTACCCCATTCATGAAATTCGGCGACCTCGTCCGGATTGAGATGGCAAACAGTGATGGAAGTCTCATTTTCGGCGCAATCGAGCAGCGGATCGAGCAACAACCCTTGCCGTGAGTAGGGCGGCTGGCACATAAGTGGGACAAGCGGCACACACAGGCTTCGACCCATGCACCACAGCTGTTTCCCCATCGCCACCCACTTCCCGGTGCCTCACGCATGAGCGAGCAACTGAGGCTCTATTCCTACTGGCGATCCAGCGCCGCCTATCGAGTGCGAATTGGCCTCAACCTGAAGGGGCTGGCTTACGAGACCTTGCCGGTCCATCTGGTCCGTGACGGCGGTGAGCAGCACCAAGCCGAATATGCGGCGATCAACCCGCAACGGCTGGTGCCTACATTGATGCATGGGGTGCGAGTGATCCGCCAGTCGCTGGCGATCCTGGAGTACCTGGACGAAGCGTGGCCCTCGCCGCGCCTCCTGCCGATGACCGCACGCGACCGCGCGCGCGTCCGCGGACTTGCGCAATTGGTCGCCAGTGACATCCACCCGCTCAGCAACCTGCGGGTGTTGCGCTACTTCGAACAGACCTGGAGCGTGCCGCAATCCGAGCGCGATGAATGGGTCAGGCACTGGATAGCCGAAGGCTTCGAGGCGATGGAGGCGTTGCTGGAGGGAGACCCGGCGACGGGTGAGTTCTGCCATGGGCAGGTGCCAGGGCTGGCCGACTGCTGCCTGGTACCGCAGGTTTTCAATGCCCGCCGCTTTGGCGTGGACATGGCTGTATTCCCGACGATTTCGCGGATAGATGCGGCCTGCCAGGAATTGCCCGCCTTTATCGAAGCGCGTCCGGACAAGCAGCCGGACGCGCAACAGCCGGCCTGACTTGGAAGATCAGCCGAAACCCTGGGTGATCCGCGGCGATGCACCGGCCGAAGCCGCATCGTAGTCCGCATACGGGTCGTGTTCACCACTGCTGCCCTCTGAGAGGCGGAATTTCAGGGCCAGTCCGTCGCGTGAATCCGCCGCACGCAGCGCTTCCTCCTGCTCGATGCGGCCTTCCTTGACCATGCGGAACAGGCACTGGTCGAACGATTCCATGCCGTCCTCCAGAGAGGCTTCCATGGCTGCCTTGACCTCGTGGACCTGGCCGCGGCGCAACAGGTCGCGGATCATCGGCGTGTTGATCAGCACTTCCGCGGCAGGAATGCGCCGGCCGTCCTTGCCCTTGACCAGGCGTTGCGACACGACTGCGCGCAGGTTCAGTGCCAGGTTCATCAGCACGTTCTTGTGCGCAGTCTCGGGGAAGAAGTTGAGGATGCGTTCGATGGTCTGGTCAGCGTTGTTCGAGTGCAGAGTTGCCAGGCACAGGTGGCCGGTTTCGGCGAAGGCGATCGCCGCTTCCATGGTGGTCGCGTCCAGGATCTCGCCGATCAGGATCACGTCCGGTGCTTCGCGCATCGCGTTCTTCAGCGCGTTGTGGAAGGCGTGCGTATCCAGGCCGACTTCGCGCTGGTTGACGATCGACTGCTTGTGCTTGTGCAGGTATTCGATCGGATCCTCGATGGTCAGGATGTGCCCGGTGGTGGTGCTGTTGCGATGATCGATCATGGAAGCCAGTGACGTCGACTTGCCCGAGCCCGTGGAACCGACCAGCAGCACCAGCCCGCGTGGGGTCATGATGATGTCCTTCAGCACCTGCGGAAGGTTCAGTTCCTCGATGCTGGGAATGATGCTGCGGATGGCGCGGATCACCATGCCTACTTCGCCACGCTGCTTGAACACGTTGATGCGGAAGCGGCCGGCATCCTGCAGGGCGAGGGCCATGTTCAGCTCCAGTTCGCGCTCGAAAATCGGTACCTGGCCTTCGTCCATCAGCGAATAGGCGATCTTCTTGACCATGCCGGCGGGCAGGCCAGTGTTGCCGAGCGGATAAAGCTTGCCTTCGATCTTGATGTAGACAGGTGCCCCGGTGGTCAGGAACATGTCCGAGGCGTTCTTTTCCGTCATCAGCTTGAGAAAATAGCCGATATCCATGTGTGGTGATCCCCAACAATGGCGCGCACCGTTTGCATGTGCGACGCAGGCTTCCGACAATGGCCGCGCATTCCCCTTGACGCAACGGCACTCCAATGCATCCTAGCTTCGCACAATTCCGCCGATCCCTGTGTGTGACCGTTGGCGCTTTCGCCCTGATTGCGGCGCTGGCTGCCCCCGTGCATGCCCAGGTTGCCGGTATCCCCGAGCTCGTCGCTGCGCAGCAGGCAGTCACTCGCGCGGACCAGGCCGATGCGGACCAGTACGCACCCGAGCTGCTGGATTCGGCACGAACGGCCCTGGCCCAGGCGCAGGCCGCAGGTGCCAGCCGTCGCGATCGCAAGCTTGCGCCGGGCCTGGCCCTGCGCGCGACCGTCGATGCCGATCTGGCGCGCGCGCGCAGCGACGAAGCCGTGGCCAATGCCCGGTTGCAGCAGCGTCGCCAGGAAATCAGCGAACTCCAGCGCACCCTCGGCGACGGAGAGACACGATGAAATGGAAGCTGATGGCTTGCGCTGTTTTACTGGCTGCGTTGCCGGCATTGGCCGCCGACCGCCCCGAGGTGACCGAATTGAACCAGCGCTTGGCTGCGTTGCAATCCAACCCGCAACTGGTCGAGGTCGCGGCCTACGAACGGTTGCAGGCGCAACAGGCCGTGGCGGTGCTGGCCAAGGCGCGCGGCAAGCAGCGCGAAAGCGCCCTGTATATCGCCGATCGCCGGGTCGAGACCGCCGAAACCGCAGCCCGTGCCGAATCGGCGCAGCGCGAAGCAGATCGCCTCGACCGTACCCGCAGCCAACTGCTGATCGAAGCCAGTCGCCGTGATGCAGCGCGCGCGCGCCAGGAATCCGAACGCCTGCGCGTGCAGGCCCAGATCCAGGCGGAGGAAGCCGAGCGTCTGCGCGTGGCTGCCGAAGCCGAGACCCTGGCCCGCCAGGATGCCGAGGAAATGCTGACTTCGGTGGCCGGGCAGCAGACCGCGAAACTCAGTGCCGCGCGCCAGAAGGAAGCGCAACTGGCCCGCCAGGAGGCCGAACTGATGTCCGGGGCCAAACTGCCGGCATCAAAGTTCGATGCCCGCGGTGAAGTTTTCACCCTGGGTGCCGGCGCCTTCAATGCAGGCCAATCCAGTCTGTCGGCGGCGGGCACCTCCAGCGTTTCCGCGTTGGCTGCCTACCTGCAGGCCAACCCCAAGGCCAAGGCAAGGATCGAAGGCTTCGGCGACAAGCAGACCCCGGGCCAGCGCCGTGCCGACAGCGTGCGCAACGCACTGCAGGATGCCGGTGTGGCCAAGACGCGCCTGCAGGTGGCAGGCAAGGGCGAGGGCAGCCGCAGCCGTGCCGCGGATGTGATCATTGCGCAGTAAGTAATTCAATTAATACAGTGACTTACATGGCATTGCTGGCTCTTGGCTGCGCTTTACCACTACGCATGACGTCCGCCTTTCCTATGCCAATCAAGGACTTGTAAAGGCGCTTGCCGGGTTCGATGGCAGGGAGTAGGGTCATAACCCCAAGCGAGATCCATCGCTTGGCTCACCGGAGAATCGAGCCGATGACGTTGGCCCACAATCCAGAGGAAACCGCTTCAGGCCAGAAGGCCCGTGCGGGCGATCCTGGCGAATGTGCCCGTTACCGCCCGATGTTCCGCTCCCAAGCCTACGCCCCGCGCCCGCAAAGGTCGGGGCGTTCGTATTTCCGCTGAAGGAGGTAACGCTATGTTCGAAGGACAACCGCAAACCGAAATAGACGCACTGATCAAGGCCGATCCGGAGTTCAAGCAGCTGTACCAGCGACACCGCGAACTGAACAAGAAAGTCACCGACGCCGAACTGGGCGTCCTGCCCATCGACGACACCACCCTGGGCCAGATGAAGCGCGAGAAACTCGCCGCGAAAGAACGACTTATACGAATCTACGACGCCAAACCCCACTGACGTCTCCGTGTTCCATCGTCGCGGGCGGCGACAGCCTCCTCGTCGGCTGTCGCCGTCCGCGTCACCTGCAACCGCAAGCCCGCTCCGGCGGGCTTTGCTTTGCCTGAAGCCCCGGCTTCCGGGGATGCGATAATGGCGGTCCTCTACCCGCCGCACGCGAGCGCACTTCCTGCATGGCCATCCATTCTTCCGTCCTGGAACTCATTGGTGAGACCCCGATCGTCAAGGCCCAGCACCTGGATGCCGGGGTCTGCGAGCTGTACCTGAAGCTGGAAAGCTCCAATCCCGGCGGCTCGATCAAGGACCGCATTGGCATGTCCATGATCGAAGCCGCCGAGCAACGCGGCGACCTGAAGCCGGGTGCGACCCTGGTCGAAGGCACCGCCGGCAATACCGGCATCGGCCTGGCCCTGGTCGCCCAGCAGAAAGGCTACAAGCTGATCCTGGTGGTCCCGGACAAGATGAGCCGGGAGAAGATCTTCAATCTCAAGGCGATGGGTGCCGAAGTCATCCTGACCCGCTCGGACGTGGCCAAGGGCCATCCCGAGTACTACCAGGACCTGGCCGCGCGGGTCGCCACCGAAACGCAAGGCGCGTACTTCATCAACCAGTTTGGCAACCCGGACAATCCGGCCGCGCATGAATTTGGTACCGGCCCGGAAATCCTGCGGCAGATGGACGGGCAACTGGACGCTATCGTCTTCGGCTGCGGCAGCTCTGGAACCATGACCGGCCTGTCACGCGCCTTTGCCGAGCATGCGCCCAACGTGGAACTGATCCTGGCCGACCCGGTCGGTTCCATCCTCACCGAATACATCAATGAAGGCACGCTCAGCGAAAAATCCGGCAGCTGGATGGTGGAAGGCATCGGCGAGGATTTCCTGCCGGAGATCTCCGACTTCACCCGGGTGACAAAGGCGTATGCGATCAGCGACAAGGAAAGCTTCCTGACCGCGCGCGAGCTGCTGGCCAAGGAAGGCATCCTTGGTGGCTCCTCGACCGGAACCTTGCTTGCTGCAGCGTTGAAGTACTGCAAGGAACAGACCACACCGAAGAAGGTGCTGGTATTCGTGTGCGATACCGGCAACAAGTACCTGTCGAAGATGTACAACGACTACTGGATGCTGGACAACGGCTTCATCGAACGCGCCCAGCATGGGGACCTTCGCGACCTGATCCTGCGCCCCTACAGCCAGAAGGACACGGTGGTGGTCAGCCCCACCGATCTGCTGACCACGGCCTACCAGCGCATGAAGCTTTATGACGTCTCGCAACTGCCGGTGATGCAGGGCGAGAAGCTGGTCGGCATTGTCGACGAGAGCGATGTGCTGCTGCATGTGTATGGCGACGAGGACCGGTTCCGCGACCCGGTGTCCACGGCAATGGTCAGCAAGCTGGACCGGCTGGACGTGAAATCGCCGATCGAGGCGCTACTGCCAGTATTCGACCGGGGCCAGGTTGCCATTGTTACCGACGGTGATGCCTTCCTCGGCTTGATCACCCGCATCGACCTGCTGAACTACCTGCGCCGACGGGTGCAGTGAGCGCAAACAGCCCATTCAGGCTGAATTGGTAAAATCCGCCTCCATTCTGGAAGTCCCCCATGTCGAATACCCCCCCATATTCCGCGCCGGACGAAACCGGCTACGCACTCGGAACCCTGGCGATACACGGTGGCCAATCCCCGGACCCCAGCACCGGCGCCGTGATGCCGCCGATCTATGCCACTTCCACCTATGCCCAGAGCAGCCCGGGCGTACATCAGGGCTTCGAGTATTCCCGGACTCACAACCCCACGCGTTTCGCCTACGAGCGCTGCGTGGCGGCACTGGAGGGCGGCAGCCGCGGCTTCGCATTCGCCTCGGGCATGGCCGCCACCTCGACCTTGCTGGAGTTGCTGGACAGCGGCAGCCATGTCATCGCCATGGACGATATCTACGGCGGCACCTATCGCCTGTTCGAGCGCGTGCGCAGGCGCAGCGCCGGACTGGATTTCAGCTTCATCGACCTGACCGACCTGGCCGCCTTCGAGGCCGCGATCCGCCCTGACACCAAGATGGTCTGGATAGAAACGCCCACCAACCCGATGCTCAAGATCGTCGATATCGAGGCGGTCTGCGCCATCGCCCGCAAGCACGGCCTGCGGGTCGTGGTCGACAACACATTTGCATCACCGATCCTGCAGCGTCCCCTGCTGATGGGCGCGGACATCGTCATGCACTCGGCGACCAAGTACCTCAACGGCCATTCCGACATGGTCGGCGGCATGGTCGTGGTCGGCGACGACAACGAACTGGCCGAGCAGCTGGCGTTCCTGCAGAACTCGATCGGCGCGGTGCAGGGTCCGTTCGATTCGTTTCTCGCACTGCGAGGCCTGAAGACATTGCATTTGCGCATGAAAGCGCATTGCGAGAATGCAATGGCGTTGGCGCATTGGCTGGAAAGCCATGCTGGCATCGAGAAAGTCATCTACCCGGGCCTCACGTCGCACCCGCAACACGAATTGGCCAAGCGGCAAATGGACGGCTTTGGCGGGATCATTTCCATCGTGCTGGCGGGCGGCTTCGATACGGCCCGTCGCCTATGCGAGAAGACCCGGCTCTTCACCCTTGCCGAGTCCCTGGGCGGTGTCGAGAGTCTTATCAACCACCCTGCAGTGATGACACATGCCTCGATTCCCAAGGAGCGCAGGAGCACTCTGGGAATAGACGACGGTCTGGTCCGGTTGAGCATAGGCGTCGAGAATGTCGAAGATTTGCGTCTTGACCTTGAGGCTGCGCTTGTATGAGCGTCGCCTTGCGCCGCGTCCTGGCGCCCATGAAGGAGTCGGCTGAGTGAGCTGGAATCCGCATCAGTCCAGTTCCGCCTCGCTGCTCGAAATGATCGCCAGCCAATGGCGCAATCGCCACTTGATTGGCCAGATGATCATTCGCGACGTGACGGGTCGTTACAAGGGATCCGCGATGGGCCTGGCATGGTCTTTCCTGAACCCACTATTCATGCTGGCCGTTTATACCTTTGTATTCAGTGTGGTCTTCAAGGCCCGGTGGGGCGGCAATGGCGACGACTCCAAGATCGGCTTCGCGATCGTTCTTTTCGTCGGAATGATCGTGCATGGACTGTTTGCCGAATGCGTCAATCGTTCACCGAGCCTGATTGTGCACAACACGAATTATGTGAAACGCGTCGTCTTTCCACTCGAGATCCTGCCGATGATCGCGCTGGGCTCGGCCGCGTTCCATACGCTCGTAAGTCTCTTCGTGCTGATGGGCGCGCTGGTGATCAATGGAGACAGCCTGCACTGGCAAATCCTGCTGGCCCCGGTGCTGATGCTGCCCCTGGCGTTGGCAACCCTTGGATTCAGCTGGTTTCTGGCATCACTTGGGGTATTCCTGCGCGATATCGGGCAGCTCACGATGATTATCACCACCGCGCTCCTGTTCCTCGCTCCAGTCTTCTTTCCCCTTTCGGCAATGCCCGAGAAATACCGGATATTGATGCACCTCAACCCCTTGACGCTGGTCATAGAGCAAATGCGTGGTGCGATCATCTGGGGAAGAATGCCGGACTGGACGCAATATTCGGTCTACCTCGGTGCGAGCGTCCTCCTGGCTTGGGCAGGATTTTGGTGGTTCCAGAGGACGCGCAAGGGTTTCGCCGATGTCATCTGACGATATTTCGATCCGCGCCGAGAATCTTTCCAAGTGCTACCACCTGTATGAAAGGCCCGGACAACGCCTGCGGCAGTTCCTGATGCCGCGTATGCAAGTACTGATCGGGCGGGACCCGAAGGCGAACTACCGCGAGTTCTGGGCCCTCAAGGAGGCTTCATTCGAAGTCAGGCGCGGCGAAACTTTCGGGATTGTCGGGCGCAATGGTTCCGGAAAATCCACCCTCCTGCAGCTGTTGTGCGGCACCCTGACGCCAACGGCGGGGCAGGTGAGTATTACTGGTCGGGTTGCGGCGTTGCTCGAGCTGGGGTCTGGTTTCAACCCGGAATTTTCCGGCCGTGAGAACGTCTACCTGAATGGGGCCGTACTTGGCATGAGCCATGACGTGATTCAGTCCCGGTTCGAGGACATCGCGGCGTTCGCCGACATCGGGGAGTTCATGGACCAGCCCCTGAAGTCGTACTCCAGTGGCATGGCCGTAAGGCTCGCTTTCTCTGTGGCG
Organism: Pseudoxanthomonas sp.; assembly: GCA_039932615.1. Taxonomy (GTDB): domain Bacteria; phylum Pseudomonadota; class Gammaproteobacteria; order Xanthomonadales; family Xanthomonadaceae; genus Pseudoxanthomonas_A. The sequence continues at coordinate 48,516 of JBDTPP010000001.1, read as the reverse complement.
ACTTACGCAGACGCGGACATCCTTGTCATCGACGAGGCGTTAAGCGTCGGCGACTTTGCGTTCCAGGCCAAGTGCATGCGTCGCCTGAACGCCTTTGTCAGCAACGGCGGGACATTGCTGTTCGTGTCGCATGACACGAATGCGGTCAAGAATCTGTGCAGCAGGGCCATGTTCCTCCAGAAGGGCATAGTAAGGTCGATCGGACCCAGCGAGGAAGTATGCGAACAATATCTGGCGGAAACCAACAGGGAAGACGGGATGGCTTCCGACTTCGCCCCCACTTCGGTGGCTCCGGTTGCGCAGTCTGATGCATTCGGTGTGGTGGACTCGCGGGAAATCGAACGCTTCCGTTCTTCGGTAGCGCCATTTCGCCGCCACGCGTCGGAGGTCTGCGAGTTCGTGTCGGCACGCATCGTCGGCACCGACGGCGATGAAGTGAACGTCGCCTCCTGGGGTCAGGCCGTTCGAATCAAGGTCAAGTTGCAGGTAAACGAGCCGGTCGAGAATCTAGTCGTGGCTTTCTACTTGAGGGACAGGCTTCAGATCGACATCATGGGAACCAACACCGATTATGAGCACAAAGAACTGCGCGACCTTTCTGCAGGTAGCCTGGTGGAAATCGACTTCGATTTCATGAATTACCTGCGTGCGGGCGAATACGGGCTGTGCCTGATTGCGGCCGACAAGCCGATCATCACCAACCAATACTTCGACTGGATCGACGTCGCGGCTACTTTGAAGACAGCGGATCGGGGCAAGCAGTTGGCATGGGCCATCTTTAATCCGGGCATTGGCGTCACGATAAGGAAGCAGGCGTGAGCACGGGCATGGAACTGCAATCACGTTTGGATCTGGACGCCTTCTACAGCGACGCTGACCCTTGGGGCTATTCCGGAAACCCAGATGACGAAAGGCGTAGGGCGGAATTGCTGTCCGCGCTACCGCGCCGGCAATTCAAGCGATGTTTGGACATCGGCTGCGGCAACGGGTTCGTGACATGTTCGTTGCCGGGCGACAGCGTGCTGGGTATCGACATCTCCCCTAAGGCTATCGAATGGGCGCGTCAGCACGCCGCCGAGAAAGGTATCGCGGAAAGGGTCAAGTTCAGCCCCCTGTCGCTGCTCGATCCCGCGATTGCCGATCTGGGTCGATTCGACCTTATCGTCGTGACGGGCGTGCTCTATGACCAGTACATAGGAAAGGCGAAGTCGGTTGTCCGCACCGTCGTAGACGACCTGCTTGAGGGTGGCGGTGTGATTGCGTCCTGTCACATCCGCCACTGGAACCACTTGCGCTTTGCTTACACCTTGCTCGACAGGCTCCTTTATCCCTACCGAGAGTACACGCACCACCTTGAAGTGCTCGTCAAATGATTCTTCTCTACCACAAGGTTGCTCCGCAGACACCCACGGTCTGGTGGGTCAGCGCGGACGCTTTCGACCTGCAGATGGCGAGCCTGAAGTCGCGAAAGGTGGTTCTGCTTGCCGACTACGATCCCGTCAACCCGGATCACGTGGTCATTACCTTCGACGGGGTTTACGAGAACGTTTATCGCTACGCGTTTCCGATCCTGAAAAAGTGGGGGTATCCGTTCGAGCTGTTCGTGATCGGCGACCATATCGGCGGCGACAATGCGTTTGACTCCGACGAACCACTCATCCGCTTCGCTGGCATCGAAGACTTGGTTGAGATGACGGCCCATGGCGGCCGGGTGCAATGGCATACGCGCAGCCATTCCCGGCTCGCGAGCAACGACCCGTTGCAGTTGGCGCATGAGCTGTCAATTGAACCGGCCCTTCTCGACAGGCTCCCTGCGCCCAACTTCGATTGGTTCGCATATCCGCACGGCGATCATGACGAGGTCGTGGTGGACGAGGTTAAGAAGCGGTTTTCAGGCGCGCTTTCCTGTGTCGATGGCGACGAGCAGGACCGCTTCCAGTTGAACCGCGTCATCGTCACCGAGGATACTGTCTTCGCAAGCGCGACTGTCGCGATCATTATCGCGAACTATAACTATCGCAACTACGTGGCAGAAGCGATTGAATCGGTGCTTGCGCAGACCCATGCGCCGACGGAAATTCTCGTAGTCGACGATTTTTCCACGGATGGCTCGGAAGAGGTCATTGAACGCTACGCCGACCGCGTGCGGTTCGTGAGGAATTCGAGGAACCTGGGGATCATCGAAAATTTCAACAACGCCGTCGCGCTCACTTCAAGCGACTACGTTGCGTTCCTGGGTGCCGACAACAGGATGCGGAGCGATTTCGTTGAGCGTTGCAAGTCAGCGCTGGATGGGGACGCACGGGCGGGCGTTGCGTATACGGATATGTCGATTTTCGGACCCAGGTCAAAGCTGCTGGCCGACAGCGTCGGTGCCAGGTACGTCGGCGAGAGCATTCACGAGCGCTGGGGGATATATGAGTGGAATTTCCCCGGTCCAACCGCAGAAGCGATGGACAATCTCGAGACGAGCAACTTCATCCACGGATCTTCCATGTACAGGAGGAAGGCGTTCGACCAGGTCGGCGGCTACCGTGTGTCAGGTGGGCCCGAGGACCATGACTTGTTCAAGCGAATGCTGGAGTCGGGCTGGATGCCAACGCACGTGCCGTCGCCTCTCATAGAGTATCGCCAGCATTCGCCTTCGCAGGCCAACACGACCTTGAACCTGCAGCTTGAACTGGAGGCCCAGAAAGATGCGATGAAGAATGCGGACAAGGCAATCAACTGGGCGCGGGACCTGGACAAGGAAGTTTCGCTGCGTGATCTCCGGATCGTGGACCTTCAACAACTGCTCGACCAAAGAACCCGATGGGCACAGACCCTCGATGGCGAACTAGAAAGTGCGCGCAGTGCCTTGGCCTGCGCCCGGAGCGAACACCATGATGCGGTCGCATGGGCCGGCTCGCTCGAAGACAGCCTGGCCCAGGCGCGGGTGGCGTGGACGCGGAGCACTGGGGAATTGGAAGAAAGAACGGCGTGGGCAATGAAGCTCCAGGCAGAGGTGGAACAGGCAAGGGCCATCGTCGAACAGAGGGGCGTTGAACTGGAGGAGCGGACCGCGTGGGCGATGCAGCTACAGGCCGAGGTCGAACGGGCAAGGGCCATCGTCGAACAGCGGGGCGTTGAACTGGAGGAGCGGACCGCGTGGGCGATGCAGCTACAGGCCGAGGTCGAACGGGCAAGGGCCATCGTCGAACAGCGGGGCGTTGAACTGGAGCAGCGCACCGCGTGGGCTGCTCAGTTGCAGCGGGACCTGGTGGTTGAGAGGGCGGAAGCGGATAGTACCCGGCAAGTGTTGGAGGACAGCGTTGGGGTTTTGAAAGAAGGTCTGTCCGACAGCGAAGGGCGGCGCGACGATTTGGAGCGGAAGGTGGCGGATTTGACTGTCGTTGCCACGAACAGTCAACGCGCATTGGAGGCGGCGAGGATGGACGCGGAATTGCAGCGCCGGAAAATGCAGAAATTGCGTCTTCAGCTCGGCGAAATACTTGCATCGCGGTCATGGAGGATCACGCGACCGCTCAGGTTGGCAGCCAAGGTGTTCCGAGGCGAATGGGTGTTGGTAGGCGAATCCCTCCGCAGTTCGGCGCTCGCGCGCAGCCGCTGGTTGTCTTGGTTGCGTGTTCCTGCCAGGAGCTGGCTGATCTCCCGCGAGGGCGTTGGGGTGCCGATGACGCTGGTGCCGGTGAAGATCGCGGCCGACGCGGGGTCAATCGATCAGTCCGGCGCGTTGGATGGGTTGTCGTTCGAACGCTCTGAATCGCCGCAGGTATCCATCATCATCCCGGCGTATGGCAACTTGGATTTTACAGTGGCCTGCTTGCGTTCGATCGCCTCACACGTACCACTCGCCAGCTGTGAAGTGATCGTGGTCGAGGACGCATCTGGCGACGAGTCCATGGATCTGCTGGCAAAGGTGCCAGGCTTGAGATATTTGCGAAACCCGGAAAACCTCGGCTTCCTGCGGTCGTGCAATTCCGCCTCTAAGATGGCGTGCGGCGAGTTCATCTATTTCCTCAATAATGACACGGAGGTAACAGAGGGTTGGCTTGACGCGCTGCTGGACGTCTTCGCGTCCATGCCGAATGCAGGCATGGCTGGCTCAAAACTCGTCTATCCCGACGGACGACTGCAGGAAGCAGGAGGGATAATATGGCGGGACGGCTCGGCCTGGAACTACGGTCGCCTCGATAACCCGGCTGCCACGGAATACAACTACATACGCTCTGTTGACTATTGTTCCGGTGCGAGCATTCTGTTGCGCCTCTCCGACTTCAGGTTGTTGGGTGGGTTCGATGAGGCCTACATCCCCGCCTACTGCGAGGACTCCGATCTGGCTTTCAGGCTGCGGGCCATGGGCAAAGAGGTGTACTACACGCCCTTCTCCACGGTTATCCACCATGAGGGGGTTTCGCATGGCACGGACGTGGGTGTTGGCATAAAAGCCTGCCAGGTAGTCAATCAGGCCAAGCTGGTCGAGCGCTGGAAGGAGGCGCTCGCTGACCACTACCCCAATGGCACGCACGTCTCGCGCGCGCGCGACCGGGGTTGGAACAAGTCGATGGTGCTGGTGATCGACCACTATGTCCCGCAACCGGATCGTGACGCGGGATCCAGGACGATGTATGCGTTCATCAAGAGCCTGGTTGATTCGGGCTGCATGGTGAAATTCTGGCCCGACAATCTTTGGTACGACCAAAGCTATACACCTGCGTTGCAGAAGATGGGCGTGGAGGTTTTCCATGGTCATCGGTGGAGCGGAGGCTTGGCAATGCTGCTGGAGCAACTGGGCGACGAACTCGACGCTGTGCTTTTGTCCCGCCCAGATGTTGCAGCATCACACCTGGAAACCTTGCGAGCTCATACGCGCGCACGCATCGCCTATTACGGTCATGACCTGCATTTCAGGAGAGTCGCGCTGGAACGCCAAATAGCGGACCAGCCGGGCCTGGCCCACGAAGCAAGTCGGTTGGAGGCTGTCGAGCGCTCGGTATGGCAAGGTGTCGACATCGTCCTGTATCCCTCGCAGGAGGAAGCGGCTGCCGTCGTAGAGCTGGAGCCGACTGTCAACGCGATTGCAATCCAGCCTTATGCGTTTGATGTCTTCCACGAAGCGGAGGACGCGTCCTCAAGACGAGGAGTTTTATTTGTCGCTGGATTTGGTCATCCGCCCAACGTCGATGCAGCTTCTTGGCTGGTAGACCAGGTGATGCCCGAAGTCTGGAAGGTCTGTCCCGACCTGCCCCTCAAGCTGGTAGGTGCAAACCCTACCCAGCGGGTACTCGAATTGGCTGGGCCACTGGTTGAAGTGACTGGTTACGTCGACGACGCGGAACTCGCCAGTCTTTACCGCGAGGCCAGGGTAGCGGTGGTACCGCTTCGCTACGGAGCCGGCGTGAAGGGCAAGGTGGTGGAGAGCCTTTGCAATGGTTTGCCCCTGGTCACCACCAGTGTAGGAGCGCAGGGCCTTCCCGGCCTGGAAGTTGCCGCAGCGATCGTCGATCTTCCTGCAGCCATGGCCGCTGCGTTACTGGAACTGCTTTCAGACGATGAGCTGTGGCGTACCAGGTCGCGGGCCGGCACCGAGTTCGTGCGCCGGCGTTTCTCGCGCCAGGCGATGTCAGAGGCGTTGGTCGAGGCGCTGGGACTGCACCAGAAGAAGGGAGCGAAATAGATGATCGTACGAGCTCGCGCGCCGCTCAGGCTTGGACTCGCAGGCGGCGGGACGGATGTATCTCCTTATTGCGATCTGCACGGCGGATACGTAATGAACGCGACCATCGACAAGTACGCGTACGCAATCGTGGACCCCTCGCCGACCGGGATGGCGGAGTTCCACGTCCTGGACCATCAGGTTTCGCACACCGGAAAGCCAGGCGAAATAGCCGATGTCCAACCGGGTCTGCAATTGCTGGTCGGGGTCTACCTGCGCATTGTTCGCGACTACCTGGGAGGGGTGCAACCGCCGATCAGGATACGGACCTATGCCGATGCCCCCCCTGGATCTGGTCTGGGCTCTTCCTCTACGCTTGTGGTCGCCCTGGTCACGGCGCTGGTCGAATATTTCAATCTTGCGCTTGGTGAGTACGAGGTGGCGCATCTTTCCTATGAAATCGAGCGCAAGGACCTCGCGCTATCCGGCGGCAAGCAAGATCAGTATGCAGCAGCGTTCGGCGGCTTCAATTTCATGGAATTCCATTGCGATGACCGAGTGATCGTCAACCCGCTGCGTATCAAGGAATGGGTCGCATCAGAGCTCGAGGCATCACTGGTTCTGTACTTCACGGGTGTTTCCCGAGAATCGGCCCGGATCATCGACGAGCAGGCGAGGAATGCTTCGCTGGGAGCGTCCATTCCATTGGATGCCATGCATGCGTTGAAAGAAGAAGCCTTGCAGATGAAGGAAGCGCTGCTCAAGGGAAAGCTCGACGTTTTCGCCAGAACGCTGCAGGCTGGGTGGGTCGCCAAGAAGCGGATGGCGCACAGCATAACCAACCCGATGATCGATGCCGTCGAGGCCGTCGCAGTAGCGAACGGCGCACTGGCTACGAAGGTCACGGGCGCCGGAGGCGGGGGCTTCATGATGTTCGTTTGCGACCCGGCCGAGCGCATGCGCCTTTCACGTGCATTGTCTGCCCAGGGCGGAAAATTGCTTGATTTCCATTTCAACCCCACAGGTGCCGTCGCATGGAGGACGCCATGAAAGAAATAGTCGCAGCGGAACTTGCAAAAACCATAGCCAACTTCCAGGCGATGGCGGCATCGCCGGATATAAGTGATGGCATCGTGGCGGCCGTTAATCTGTGCACCGACGCGTTACGCGGGGGGCATCGCCTGATGTTCGCCGGAAACGGAGGAAGCGCAGCGGACGCCCAGCATTGGGCGGGCGAACTGGTGAGCCGATTCTATTACGATCGCCCAGGCCTGGCAGCGATCGCGTTGACCACGGATACCAGCATCCTCACCGCGATCGGGAATGATTACGGCTACGACTACGTGTTCGCGCGGCAGGTCGAGGCATTGGGACAGAATGGCGACGTGCTGATCGCAATATCGACGTCTGGACGCTCGCCGAACATACTCCGTGCAATCGCTGCCGCGCGATCGAAAGGTATCGGGGTCGTGGGCTTCACCGGAGGCGGTGAGGGCGGCGTCGATCTCCAGAAGCTCTGCGATGTCTGCTTTCGTGTGCCGTCCATCGACACGCCGCGCATCCAGGAGGGTCACGAGTTCATAGGCCATACCGTCTGCGCGCTCATCGAGGCAGCGATGTATCCACGAAGTGCTGAAGGCTGAAATCGGCCTTTGAACGGGCGACTGGACGCCACTCCGTGCGGCATGCCGCTGGCAGGAAGTCGGACCTCCGCGGCGCGATACAATTCGATAAAGGGTGTGGGATTTGCTTCCAATGAACGATAGTGCGGACGAGGCAATCGTACTTGCCGGCGGGCGTGGTAGTCGCCTTCAATCAGTCGTAAGCGACGTACCGAAACCCTTGGCGGACGTCGCCGGGCGCCCTTTCCTTGCCTGGGTGCTGGATGAGCTGGCCGCAAGCGGGATCAGCCGCACGATACTGGCGACCGGCTACCTCTCGAGCCAGATAGAGTCCTACGTGGGGCAGACCTGGAAAGGCATGTCGATTGCGTATTCGGTCGAATCGGAGCCGCTTGGTACGGGCGGGGCCGTGGGCCAGGCGGTCCGCCACTTGCACGGGCGCGCGGTGCATGTAATCAATGGTGATACCTACCTGCGTTTCGTTCCGGCGGTCCTGCAAGCAGCCGCGCAAGCTGCGGGCGCGCCGATGGCGATCGCGCTTGCGGAAGTCCCCGACGTTTCGCGCTATGGCGCGGTGCTGGTTGGCGAGGACAAGGTCTACGGGTTTGCCGAGAAAGGAGGTAGCGGACCTGGTTTGGTCAATGCCGGATGCTACTTTCTAGATGAAGAAGCCATCGCCGCGCTGCCGCGCAAGGCCGCATTCTCACTTGAACAGGAATTCATAGCGCCTATGGTGTCGGCCGGGAAGATAGCGGCTTGCAGAGCTACCGCTGACTTCATCGATATAGGCGTGCCGGATGACTATGCGAATGCGCAGGTACGGTTTGCCTTGAACCGGTGCCACAAGTTCTACGTCGATCCCGGCGCGGCACACATGCTTTCCAATGTCCGTGGTCAGAGACGCGCGCTGTTCCTGGACAGGGACGGCGTTATCAACGTTAACCATGGCTATGTGCATACGCAGGAAAAAACGGATTTTGTCCCTGGGATATTCGACCTTTGCCGGCGTGCCCGCGAAACGGGGCTGTTGCTGGTCGTGGTCACCAACCAGGCAGGGATAGCACGCGGGTACTACGACGAAGCGCAGTTCCTGCAATACACCAAGTGGATGCATGAAAAGTTTGCTGCGCGCGGCGCGCCACTGCTGGCCACGCACTATTGCCCACACCACCCTCTTGCAGGGAAAGGTGACCTGCTACGAGCCTGCCCCTCCCGAAAGCCGAATCCCGGCATGTTCTTCACAGCGGCGACGAACTACGGGATCGCATTGTCAGAATCGCTTGTGCTCGGGGACAAGGAAAGCGATCTGGAAGCAGGACGCTTTGCGGGGGTAACAAATCGACTTCTCGTCGACGAGTCCGGAATTGGCCAAGCGTTCGATTGGCTGTCCGCCTATAGCACATCGAGGTTCCAATGAAGACCGAAGAAATAGTCGAGTGGTACTCGCGCGATCGCAGGGCGGCCGTGTCGGGCCACATTGCGCAGGAACTCTATTTCCAGTTCCATCCAAGGACAGCGTTCCTCAAAATGCTTCCGGTTGACGCGCGCGTGGCGGACATCGGCGCAGGCGACGGCTCACTTTCAGTCTTCAGAACGTGGCCGGATCCGGCTCGGAAAGACCTTCGGCTGCACGCCTACTCACTCGAGAAGGGCGAGCACTTTGACAGGTTCGAAAGCTACGAGATCAGCGACTGGAATGCTTCGCCTCCTGAGTTTGGAGGCCTCCAGTTCGACGGGATCGTTTGCGCGCATTTCATCGAGCACGTGTCGGATCCTGCAAGCTTCGCCGCATGGGCCGGACGCAAGCTGGTCCGCGGCGGGCGTGCCTATGTCGAATGGCCTTCCGAGGCATCAGTCGATTTGCCTTCCCGTGACGAGCTGTTGCAGCAGGGCGTGCCGCTGATCATCTCCAGGTACCACGACGACTCGACCCATTCGAGCCTTCCGGCCCGCGATCTCATGATCGAGGCATTCGAAGCAAACGGGTTGCAGATCGAACAGCAGGGCGTCGTCAGCCTGCCCTGGGTAGAGGAGCAGCTGATGGCCAACTTCAAGGACTCCCACGACTCCTTTCCCAGGCAGGCGGCATTCTGGTCGATGACCCGCTGGTCGCAGTTTCTGATCGTCCGACGCGCGTGAAGCAGGAGCCCAACATGGATGCATGTCCTGGCATGAATGAACTCTCGTGTGGCGACTGGCTCGAAAGAAACTCTTCACTCGAGGTGCGTGAAAGTTGGGCCAGGGCCCGCCAATCGATGGAAACGCCCACCGATTGGAGCCGGGCATCCGGCTGCTGCTTTGCCTGCCGTGCGGTAGTGCTTTGGAAAGTTCCGGAGGGAGTCGATCCGATGCAGCCCAACATACGGGAGCAGATACTTTGTTCCCGCTGTGGTTGCAATGCCAGGGTACGTACGGCGCTAGCCCTGCTGCGCGAGGCGGTCAATGCGCAAACCATGCCAAACATCTACGTCACCGAGCAGGCGACGGAAACGTACGTTTGGGTGCAGCGCAATTTCGGCGGCAACGTCCAGGGTAGCGAGTTTGCCGCCGACGCCGGGGCTCGGGAAACGTTGACGGACTATCTCCAGTCGATTGGCGGCCATGGCAAGGTCCAATTCGAAGATGTCACCCGGTTGACTTTCGCAGATTCCACCTTCGACGGCATCCTCAGCCTGGATGTGCTCGAGCACGTGCCCGACTACACGCAGGCGTTACGGGAATTCGTGCGCGTGCTAAAGCCAGGCGGCACGCTGGTGGCGACTTTTCCCTTCACCGATGGGGCGGACACCATTTTGCGGGCGCGTGTGACACCGGGCGGAGAAATCGAACATATATTGGAACCCGAATACCATGGGGACCCGATCAGTGGCGGCGTGCTTTGCTTCAACCACTTCGGATGGGATGTCCTGCAGGTGGCGCGAGCCGCGGGTTTCAGTTCGGTTCGCATGACCATGCCTCGACCCGCCGACAGCGCTGCGTGGTACGGGCTTTGGACGCTCATCGCGGTTCGATGAAGCGCCGGTCCCTGCGGCGCGGCGCGGCGGCCCCGCTTAGGGGGAACGGAATACCAGGTGTGGGTAAGCCTGTTCGGCCGTCAGGTCCAGTTCCCTGATCATCAGCTCTTGTACCGCGTCGAAAGCGCCAAGACAGGAACCGTGCAAAGGGTCGTCGAAGGCCACATGGGTTTGCGCCGGCATATGGGGAAGGCAGGCACGGACGACGAATTTTATTGGCTCGTAGATGTCGCAATCGACATGGATCATGCCGATGGTGCCGTTGTCTTCCAGCACCCCAGGCAAGGTTTCATCGAAAGTTCCCTGGACCGTCCTCAGGTGAGCACCCAGGCCCTTGGACCTGATGTATTCCAGCAGTTCTGCGTAACCGGTCTTGTTGAAGTCGCCTTCGCTGTGCATGTCCCTGACGGCATCCGTAGGCGGCATGCCCGCGAACGTGTCGAATGCCAACACGCTGGCTTTTCGACCAAGTTGCTTGAGGATGGTAGCCATGAACACAGCCGAGCCGCCGCTGAAACTTCCGAACTCGAATATGTCTCCGTGATCTTCCGCCATCGCATATCGGATGATCAGGTACAGGTTGCACAGCTTGTGCAGGGTCAACAGCGAACCCCGATCCTTTGCGGCATTGAATGCTGCAGCAAAGATTGGATCGGCTGCCAGATGCTTCTCGTACAGCTCGCCGTACTCAAGACCCCAACCCCGCAGGTGACCTGCACCGATGTCGCGGCCGCCAAACATTTCGATAGGATAATTTGATCTGTCAAACAGCTCCGAAATCGTACGATTCACTTATCTGGTGCTCCGCGGCCTGCAATCTAGGAATCAGGAACCCGGATGCGCGGTGCGCTCCGGGCGAGGACAAATTCAATGGTCTGCGGACAGGGATTGCCGCGCAGGAAAAGTGTCGCCTAGATGCGAGGGTTTGCGCTAGTCGCAGTTTGTGCATAGATCACATAACCGACTGACCCGTCCGCCTGCTGCTGCTGGAAGATCTTGGCACTCGGCAGGTTTTCGCCGATGCTCTGCAAGAAAATACCTCGGGTGAAATCCCCTTGCGTTCCGTCGTCGAAGCGCATGGAAATCCTGCAGGTCTGGCTGCGACAGGTTGATTCGACGGATTTGGGGGCCGTGGCCTGTTCCTTGGCCAGTGCGCTCGGGGACAGGATCGAGCTGATCGTGTGTTCGGTCTTGATCGCCCAGGCTGCGGTCAAGGGCTCATCGGCGAACTTGTTGTCCAGCGACTGCATCACCGATGCCTGCTTGGCGGCTAAATCGGCGGCTGTCATGTTCAAAGCGCCGTTTGATTTGACTGAGTTTCCTGACTGAGGGTTCCAGCCCGACCGGGAACGCGGGTTGCCTTGTCCGGATCGGGTCGCTTCCAGGCGATCAAGCCGGGCGAGGATATCGCTCTGTGCCTTGAGCAACCGGGCATTCGTTTCTTCCTGCGACCCGCCGCCCCATGCCGATCGGACCAGCTCGCCGGACCGGGCATGGTTGGACGCATAGGTTACCGCCAGGATAGTGATCAGGGCGACTGCGAAGAAAACTGCCGGATAAGGTTTGGTCATGTAGGTTGCCAGTGTCTTGCAATGGAAGTGAAGGCAGGCTCCACAGTGTGGAGCCCGCCGCGATCAATTCCCATGCCCTGAGTTCATGGGGCTAATGTAATCAGTTGTCTCCGTCGGTATCGAAATCTTCACCGAAAAAGAATCCGCCGAGGGACATGCCCGAATTCAACGTACAAAGAACATTCCACCCCTCAATGACGTAGCCGGCGGCGGGATCAACGATGCCTGTGATTGAAACCGAGCCGTTGTTTCCGGGGGAAACGACCGAGCTGGTACCGGTATACGCAACTTGCTCGCTTCCGAAGGACGGGCCGCCGCCATAGAGTGTGCAGGCGACTTTCCCGGGTTTGGAGCCAGCCCTGATGTAGGCTGTCAAGGTCACCATGCCCGAAGTCCAGTCAGTGAATGCATCCTTGTCCACGGGACAGATGACCCGCTGGTTGACGTCGGTCGGGTTGTAGACCGCATTGTCCTTGAACAGAGCCTGCGCATAGGTGGTGGGCAGGAACGGCTGGCAATTGGTGGCGCTGATGCCCTTGAAGTCGGCGGCGGCATGTGCGGCACCCGCGGGCAGGAGGGTCAGGCCAACGGCAAGAACAGACGCGCCCACGGCGGAAACAAGTGTGAATCGACTCATGAAAAGTGCCTCTGGATGGAATGGGTAGAGAGCCTTTGTCCGGGTCTCACCAAGTTACAACGCCACTACCGTCGTAAATCGGACAAACAATGACGAATATCTGGCTACGCATGACTGTTCCTGGCCAGCTGTTTTCCGGCGGATCTTTCAAGCCAGCCCAATTCGGGTGTTCTTTTCACAAGCACATGCCAACAACGGCCTCCGCCCGCTTTCAGTATCGGTCGGGTTGGAGTGCTCGGTTGTGATGGTATCTGCCTTGATCGCCAACGGGTGCGCATAGGCTGGCGGCGTCATTCCGCCAAATGTTTTGTTCAGTCGATCCTGGGTGCATTCACGGCGCCACGTCCCGAGCCCATTGCAGGCATGTGGCAGTCTCGGGAACCAGTGCTCGCTGAGACACTTGTCGTGCATGAATCCATCGAGCGATCCGATGCAGGCGTTCTGGTCCGGCGTGCCCGGCTTGATCAACCGCAACCGCACACCGCGCGCATGCGAGATCACCATCGCCTTGGCGCAGAACTCCTTGCCGTTGTCCCGTCGGATAACCTACGGCAGGCCGCCACTGAATCCAAGCCGCCCAATGACACTGCTGACGCCTTGGCCGGACATGGCACGCCCCACTTCAATGGCCATCGCATAGGGCGTGGCATCGTCCACGATCGTCAGTCACTTGATGACCCGATCTTCCACCGTGCGGTCAATTACGAAGTCAATCCTTCACACCTGTCTGGCCGGGTCTGGCTGCAGCAATGGCTGCCGCCTACCGACCAGAACCTAGTTCCGCTTGCGCCGCGGCACCCGCAGCGTCGCTTTGGGGTATACCGCTCCACGGGCTTGTGGTTCACGGTCAGCCCTGCCTGTCGAAGTTTGCAGTAATCATGCCCACGCCATGATGCTTGTGCCGCCGCACCATCGCCAGGATGCGAATGCGCAGTTCGACGTCGATAACTGCTCGGGGTAGGTAACGCAGCGCGACGGCACGCACCTTCACCACCCATAGCACACGGCGTTCACTCAACCCCTGTCCCTGCATTGTCGCACCAGGGCACGCCGCGCCGGTGCGCTCAGCATTTTCGCAGCGCGTCCTTGAGCACGTCGTTCGCGACCACCTGTTAGGCCAGCAACTCCTTCAGCAGCGCGTTCTCCGCCTCCCGATCCTCCAGGCGCTTGGTACCCGCCATGGCGGCGCTGGCCGGCCAATTTGAGTGCACGGTGCCCATCGTGGTTTCAACCGAAGCGCGCGCGGATTCGGATAGATTTCGGCACGCTGGCTGGACTGATTTCGGTCGGAAATCGAGTGGCGGCTGCTGCAACCCGTTCCTTCGATGAGCCTGTAACAGTTTCATCGACCTCGGTGGGCGTGGGTGCGGATGCAGGTCCATGCAGAGCAACAAGCGTGGGAAAGCACAATGCGTTGCTGGCGTGCTGCAGGCGCAGGCACGTGCGCCAAAATTGACGGGAGTACAAGCGGATCCTGCGCATGGAGTGTCCATGGCACTACCTGTTCAGGTAGCGACCTGAACGCATGCCAGCGGCGGCATACACGCTGCGATGTCCGCATGTTGTCGCGACCGCCGTATATATATTCTGAGCTCCGCCCTCGGACTCAGGATATGTTCTTACTTTCTGGAGAATCAACAATGCAAAAATACCTTGGTAGCGGCGCGATCAGCGCACTGGCTCTCAGCATCGGCTTGACTGTTTTCCCGGCCCAGCAGGCTCTTGCAGTATTAGACAACAAAGGCATCAGCGCTACAGAGTGCCAGCCTTTCCTGCCTACCACTTATGCCGAGGCGCTGTTCGTCAATAACGCCATTTACAATCCCACCAACGTGAATCAGCGCGTCATTTGCCCTATCAACCAGGACGCTGATGTCGACTGGGAAGCGGGGAAAGTGACTTTGCGCGTCCATATCAAGGCCGGCGCCACCCCGGGCAAGGTGGCATGCACTGTGTACGGGCGCGGCGCGAGCTTTGGAGGAAGTCAGTTCGCCTACACGGCGACCAGCCCGGTCGTTGCTGCAGGTGTTGCGACGAACTTCGAAATTTCTGGCATTGCGGACAACGTTTCCTCCCCTTATCTGATCGACGGCTGGAACGTGCTGTGCACGCTCAACGCGGGGATGTCGCTGGGCGGTTTCAGGTTGGGCGAAGACTACGATACCGACTCCACCAACTGACCGGCAGGTCAACTGAACCCGAAGCGTCCATTGCCCGCCAAGGGTCTTTTCCCTGGCGGGCAATCAAGCTGACCCGTTACTTCCACCCACAGGTGAATGCATGTCCAGAGTCTTTCCCGTTGCCCTCCTGGCCGCCCTGGTCGTGGCGGCGTTCACTCTTGTCTACGCCAATGGCCGAAGCCAGACCAGCAGCACCGATAGCGAGCTTAAACAACTATTCGAGTCGCAGAATCAAATCCTGCAGCGGCTTGATCGGCTTGAGGCGAGCCGCGCAGGCAATCGCTCGCCCGGCAACAACATGGGAAGCGGCTTGGGTCGCGCGCACGGTTACTTGGGCGACGAACTACCGCTGATGCCTGGACAGATTGCGCAACTGGAAGGCAACGCACGCCGGGACCGCGAAAACAAGTTCGTCATCGAACCCTTGTCCGCTGCCTGGGCCAGCCGCACCGAGCGGACTATAGGCAATGCGTTGGCCGCCACGACGTTGGCCAAAGAGCATGCCGTTGCGCCCACGTCGCTTGAATCGACTTGCCACAGCCAGACCTGCCGCATCTCGATGTCGTTTCCCGATGAGTTAACGGCAAATTTTACCAAGGTCGTTTTCATGGAGCAGCTGGCCGAGACCTTGCCGCAAGTCGAGCTCTTCCAGGAAACGCTCCCGGACGGCAGCTTTCGCTACCTCGCATACGCAAACGCAGGCAGCGCTGCGCCCACTACTCCCGGAAAGCGCGACAAGCGCTGAGCATGAGCCCACTCGCGTGGTGCCAAAGCTGACCTAGGGGACATGTGACAGGCGCGAAAGCCACACGGCCATCGTGCAAGCCCAGACCACGAAAACGGGGACTTGAAGTCCCCGTCGGTTTCAAGCATAGCGGCCGGGCCGCAGCAACCGGATTACTGCGCTGGTGTGGCTGGCGCCGCTGGCGCCTGGTCGGCGCAGGCGCCGGTAGCCACCGTAGTCGTGGCGATCACGACGCCCTTGTCGTCAACCAGCCAGAATCTGGTCTGGTCCCGAACCCAGTCACCGGTCTTGTTGTTGCCAGTGGATTCCTTGCTGGACATCCACAGCTTCCGTTCCTGGTTCGGTGCAGCGACCCATATGGAGAAATTGCTTGGCGCGGCCGCAGTGACGTCCCACCTGACCTCTACCGTACCCAGCTTGCTTCCGTCGCACAGCTCGAGCGGGTTGGGAGAGACTTCCAGCACGACCGCTGGATTGATGTTCTCGGGAACTTCAGGTACGGCTGCGGCTGCGGGTTCCTGCGAAGCATCCGCTGCACCTGCACCGACTTCGGTCGGCGCAGAAGCGGGGGTAGTCTGGTCGGCGGGACGATCGCAAGACGCGATCAATGTCGAGCCAATGGCAATGGCGATTATCCGAGCAAGCTTCATTTGATTCTCCGCAGTAGTTGTCAGTGCAAAACAGCAAGCTGGACCGAAACCGGATGGTGCGAATCGGCGATGAGGGTAAAACGAGGGCCGTATTCTCCCACGTTTACCGGGACGTCCGGCATTCCAGCCCGCCGAGTGTCCGCGTGGCGAGGGGCTTGCCCGATCCGGCTTGGCGAAGTTCGAACACATTCCCGGGCCCTGCCCATGGGCCAGTCGTTGCCTTCCCGGAACCAGCGACTTTCATCCATAGCTTTTTTGGAGATGTGGCGTTGGAAGACACCCAGATTTCGGTGGATTCGATATTGGAATCTCCGCTTTGCCACGCAATCTGAACAGCCTCCGGTGGCGTGTTGGGACACAGGCTCATCGAGCAAGGCGTCGCGTCCAGCCCGGCGCCCCTGGCGGCGACTGAAAGTGAGCACCTGGGCAAAGCATAAATCCCACAGAACCCGGCATCCTGCCCTTTGGCCAATTCGAAACGGTGGACTTCGAAAATAGGACTGCCATCCTGATGGGAATAACGCTGCGTTTGCGGGACCATCTCTGGAA
The DNA here is from genome assembly GCA_039932615.1 of Pseudoxanthomonas sp. Classification (GTDB taxonomy): domain Bacteria; phylum Pseudomonadota; class Gammaproteobacteria; order Xanthomonadales; family Xanthomonadaceae; genus Pseudoxanthomonas_A. The sequence goes on along the minus strand of JBDTPP010000001.1, from coordinate 31,892 downwards.
CCAGAGTCCGTGCGCTCGCCCTCTTTACATCAAGCGAAGCGACCGCGTCCCGACCAACCCAGCCGTCGCCAGCTCGCACCAGGTTGAACGGCCGGCCTTTGCAAACGCTATCAAGGACGTTTTCGCGTGATACAGCCGGATCGACTTTGTACGCAACCTTGCCATGGGTAAGGAAGGCAAACGGCATGAAGAACCCCCAGTCCGGAAACGCATACACTTCATCCGGATGCTTGAGTGCCGTAGTTGACAGATCATTGATGGTTGCGGAGTAGGCCCCGACGCCCCTTGTCCGCACGAGTCTTCCCTGGAACGCGACCTGGGTGAAGATTGCTTCGCAAGACAACAGCAGCATGCAGGCGCCCAGGACGATCGGGGCGAGTTCTTTCGGCGCGCTGCGGTAGTCACGCGCAAGCAGCGCGCGCGCGGAAAACGCAGCGCTCAAGTAAAGACAGGGAAGCAGGACGACGTAGTGATGTCCGTCAAGCCGTGATCCCAACGGCAGCGCCATCAGGATGAATCCTATCCATGCAGCGGCAAAGAAAAGCGGCAGGCGGCGCTCACCGGGCCCATGCCGACCTGCAACGACCCCCAGTAGAGAAATCATGGCGAGCAACAACGGTTTCCAGGCGCCAAGGAAAGTCGCGCCGGCCTGCTGGAACACCATGAGCGACACCCAGCTATCGTCCATCGCAATCTTCCAGGACGTGGACAGCTTGATGAACCTGTGCGCCCAGCCGACGCCCTGGTTGGTAACCTGCAGGTCGTTTGCCGCGCCGGTCAGGTAGGCGAAAAAGCTCGCCCAGCCGTCAAAGCGCGAGAACAACAGACCGAAACCTATGAAGTAGGGAATACATCCAACCAGATAGCCCAGCGAATAGACGACGAAGACCTTCCACAAGCCCTTTTTCCGAGGCACCGAACGGGATGCCATCAGCAAATGCAACAGGATTGCGGGAACGAAAAACAGATAGATGAAGTAGCTGAAGAATGCCAGGCCGGCCAGTGCGCCGGACGCGATCAGCTCCCAGGCTTTAGGAGCGCGCCCTGAAAGCGCCCATCGCTCGTTGATGTAGACCGAGGCCAACAGCAAGCTCAGCGGCCAGACGGTGCTGAGAGCCTGGGTCTTGAAAATCTGCATGAAGGCAGGGTCGACGGCTAGCAGCAGCAGCACCACGAACGCGATTGCTGCAGGCATTCCGCTGCGACGTAGCAATCCAGCCGACACCAACAGTATCGCCACCCCGTACATGCCTTGCGCCACGCGAGCCGAGGTGATGGTGGTATCCAGTGCGTAATAGATCGGCAGGGATGTGTAGAGCTGCAGCGGACCATGATAGAAGCTGCCCGCCAATACCGGAAAACGGTCGTGGATCAGGTTCCCCGGCACTATGGATACGTGGTTGTATTGCGCAGACGCGTGGTAGAGGATGCGGGAAGCCAGATATTCCGGGTTCACCGAGTCCATGAACAGCCCGGGATATTGATAGTGCATGCTGAAAAGTACTGCGAATGCGAGTATCGCCAAGACCGCCAGCGGCCATCCGATGGAGCTGCCCAAGCCCCTTTCCTTCAATGCAAGCATGGATGCCACCGCTTATCTCAGTTGTCGAGGGTCCGGGAGTTGTATTTGTTTTCCCGGGAAATTTCCAGGTTTTTCTCCAGCAGCTTCCTGTTGACGGAAATGAGATCCGCCAACAACCCGCATAGCGCAATCAGCGCGCCGAGGATGACCAGGAGCGATGCAAGGATGAGCGACTGCACATGGCCCACCCCGCTTCCGGTCCAGTAGAAATAAAGGAACCGCAAGCCGAGGATAAGACCGGGGATGGAGACCGCGAGCGAGAATACGAAGAAGAAATATAGTGGCCTGTAAGTGATGAATACCCGCAGGATCGTGATTAGCGAACGGCGCACGTAACTGGATATGCTCTTGACCAGGCGGGATGGGCGTAGATCGGGGTTGGTTTTCACCGGGATCGACTTCACGCGCAGGTTACTGAGGCCCGCTTGTATGATTGTCTCGATCGTATAGGTGTAAGGATTGAACACATTCAACTTGATTGCGGCGCTTCGGGAAATCGCGCGAAAGCCGCTCGGCGCATCGATCACGTCGGTTTTGCTGGCCATCCTTACGGCCCAGCTGCCAAGGTGCTGCAGCCGCTTCTTGATCCACGAAAAATGCTCCGTATCAGCGATTGGCCTTGCACCGATCACGATGTCCGCGGTGCCGTCGAGAATCGGAGCCGTGAGGACGGGGATATACGAGGCGTCGTACTGATTGTCCGCATCGGTGTTGACGATCACATCGGCCCCGGCGCGAAGCGCGGTGTCCAGGCCAGTCATGAACGCGGTTGCGAGCCCACGGTTCACGGGATGTCTCACCACATGATCCACACCCAGTTGCAAGGCGAGGTCGGCGGTCCCGTCGCTGGAGCCGTCGTCAATCACGAGCCACTCGACCTGGTCGAACCCAGCTACATTGCGCGGCAGATCGTTGATTGCTATCGCAAGCGTGCCTGATTCATTGAGGCAGGGGATCTGTATGACCAGCTTCAAGGGAACTGTCTCCCGCATTCTATGAAGGCAAGGATTCTATCAGAGGGTGCCTTTGGCCCTGGCTGCGTCAGACCTGCGCCTGGCGAAGGTTGGGTAATGGCCAATTAAAAACGCAACGAGGTCGCCACCCAGCGTTATCAGTCGGAACAGTACGATTGCAGTCAGTACATTCTGGGAGGGAGGCGTGGCGCCCGCGGCCAAGGCCAGCGCTGTTTCGCGCAACCCCGCCCCCGCAGGCGCGCCCGGAACGAGGAAGCCAACCAGCCAGGCCAGGCTGCTCGACGAAACAACTTCCAGGAACGGCAGGCCACCCACGCTGCACCAGGCAAGAACCGCAAAGAAAAGCCCGCCGAACAAGATGAAGAAGAATGCATAGCCGACTAGTGTGCCGGCGATCAGCGACCAGCGGTAACGCGGCAGCCACGCCGGCCGCAATCGCTCCGGCATCCACGCCAGGAGTGGAACGACTATCAATACAAGACTGGCGTAGGCCCTCGGTATTTGGGGTGCGTCGGCGAACAGTAAATGAAGACCAGGTATCCCGAACCAGATCACCAAGGCTAGTGCCGCGCAAGAAAGCAGCGCGGCTTCAAGCAAAGCAGCCGCAGCCAGTGCACCGTGCCCCATGCCCGTCCGGCGTGCCAACGCATGGCGTATCGCATATTGCAGGACGTTGCCTGGAAGATATTTGGCGAACTGGCTTTTGAGGTACGAGGCTACAAGTAGTCGTCGGTTTTCGGGATCCGGCTTGCCCGACTGGACCAGCGCCGTCCACAGCAAAGACAACATCACGACGGCCATTGCATATACCACGGCACCCGCGCAGATCACGGCGATCAGTTCCCCGGGGGGGTGGAGCGACAGGTCGATTCCCTGCTGCATTACCAGCCGGACGAAGAAACCAAGGCCTGCGAGGCTCAACAACCAGCTCGCAATGCGGACCGCGACCCTGGCGGCTGGTTTTAACGAAGCGGTTCGCAAAGGGCCATGGTCCAGGGAAGCGGGGTCCGGCATTCGACAACGCGAAACCTGGTTTTCAGCAATGCGAGGAACTTGTCGCTGGACCAGTGCCTGACATGGCCGGGGGTATTGCCCAGTTCGGAGACATATTTACCCCGGGCGAGGTTGAGGACCCGCCAGATCGGCTCGCGCGGCACACTGGTGATCAGCCATCTCCCACACAACGCGTGCAACGCGTCCAATGCTGCTCCAGTGTCCTCCAGGTGCTCCAGCACTTCGCAACACACGACAAGATCAGCTCTGTTGAGTTCGACATCCAGCTCGTAGATTGAACCAGTCGCCAGATTCACGTGGACCCCGGCCGACAGAACGCGCTTGCGCGCCTCCGCAATCGCTTCGGGCGCGATATCCACGCCTGACGCGCGAATGCCCCGTCTTGCCAGCCTGATGCTGAGTTCGCCTTCGCCACAGCCTACTTCGAAAGCCGACCCGGGGTTGTCGATCCTATCGACCAAACTATCGAACGACTTGAGAAATCCGTTCATCAGCACTCGGGCCAACGGATTACGGGTGTGGTACTTGTCGTAATAGTTGCCCGCAGGTTGCTGCACCGCCGGCTTGCCTCCCCTCAAAGTTGCGCTTCCAGGTCCGGCAGCAGCTTGAACAAATCCCCCACCAGTCCGATATCGGCGATCTCGAAGATCGGCGCTTCCGCATCCTTGTTGATCGCAACGATGGTGCCGGCATCCTTGATCCCGGTCAGGTGCTGGATGGCGCCTGAGATGCCGATGGCGACGTACAGTTCCGGTGCAATGATCTTGCCGGTCTGGCCTACTTGCATCTCGTTGGGGCAGTAGCCTGCATCGACTGCCGCCCGCGAAGCGCCCACCGCCGCACCCAGCTTGTCGGCGAAGGCGTAGATGATCTTGAAGTTCTCTTCCGAACCCACGCCGCGGCCGCCCGAGACCACACGTTTCGCGCTCTGCAGGTCGGGACGATCGGACTTGCCAGCGGCCAGGCTGACAAAGCGCGTGTGGCTGGGCAACGCAACCTCGACCGTAACCGCTTCGACCGTGCCGCTACCGCCCTTGGCCGCTTCGGGCCAGGAGGCGGTGCGCACCGTAGCGACCACCACGTGATCGGCAGGGGCTTCCACGGTAATGATGGCGTTGCCTGCGTAGATCGGGCGCTTGAAGGTGTGGCTGCCTTCGACCGCCATCACGTCTGAAACCTGGGCGGTGCCGAGGAGGGCGGCCACGCAGGGCATGAGGTCCTTGCCGAAAGTGGTCGACGGGCCGAAAACATGTGTGTAAGCCTCGGCAAGTTTGGCGATCTGTGGTGCAAGCACCTGGCCAATGGCATGCTCGTTGGCGCTGTTCGAAACAGTCAGTACTTTGGCGACGCCGCTGATCTGCGCGGCTTCGGATGCTACTGCGGCCGGATCGGAGGACAGCACCGCGATGTCGATGGAATCGGGCTTCAACGCCAATGCGGCGCTGACAGTCTTGGCGGTGGCGGCATTGAGTTTGCCGTTCGCGTGTTCAGCGATGACCAGTACCTTGCTCATTACAGCAACCCCTTCTGCTTGAGTGCGGCGACCAGCTCGGCCGCGTCCTTGACCATGACGCCCTTGCCGCGCTTTGCGGGAGCGGCGTAATGGGTTGTCTTGAGGGTGTCGCCGCTGTCCACGCCCAGGTCGGCGAAGGGGATGCTTTCCAGCGGCTTGCTTTTGGCCTTCATGATGTCGGGCAGCTTGATGAAGCGCGGCTCGTTGAGGCGCAGGTCGGTGGTGACCACGGCCGGCAAATCGATTTCAAGTGTTTCCAGGCCGGCGTCGACTTCGCGGGTGACGGTGGCCTTGCCGTTGGCGATCTCGAGTTTCGAGGCAAATGTTGCCTGCGGCCGGCCCCATAGCGTGGCGAGCATCTGGCCGGTCTGGCTTGAATCGTCGTCAATGGCCTGCTTGCCCAGGATCACCAGGTCGGGTTGTTCCTTTTCCACCAGCTTGAGCAGGGTGCGGGCGGCGGTCAGCGGCTGGATCGGGCCATCTACAACCACGTGGATGGCGCGGTTGGCGCCCATGGCCAAGCCGTTGCGCAGGTGTGCCTGGGCGTCGGCCGGGGCGATGGTAGCGACGATCACCTCGGTGGCGATGCCCTTGTCGCGCAGTCGCAGGGCCTCTTCGAGAGCGATCTCGTCGAACGGATTGGCCGAAAGCTTGACGCCCTCGGTGACCACGCCGGAACCATCCGGCTTGACCTGGACGCGGACGTTGTAGTCCACCACGCGCTTGTAGGCGACGAGAATCTTCATCCTGTGGGAATTCCTGGGTGCTGGAGGAATGGCCCGGCCAGGCGATGGCTGGCCGAGGTCAGAAGGGGATTTTACCGGCGGAAGACCGGTCGTGCGAGTCCGTGGGGATCAGTCGCCGAGCCGCTGGGCGATGACGGCCGCGAATTTGTCGGCGCTGCCGGGTGCCTGGGCGAAGAAAAGCGAAGGCTCGATCAGTTCCATTTCCAGCACGGTGGGAGCGCCCTGGTCGTCTCCGATCAGGTCAATGCGCGCGTAAGCCAGCGGCTGCTCAAGTTGCAGCCGTCGCGCAACGGCCGACAGGGCAAGTTCGGCAAGCGCTCGCTCGTCTGGGTCCGCATCGCGCGGGCTGATGTCGCCAGTGGCGTAGGGCGCTTCGATTGAAGGTTGTTCGCTTCGCAACAGCGCGCCTTTGCGGATCGCGTGGCTGAACTGGCCGTTGAAAAAAACCAGCGCAGTTTCGCCGGCATGATCTACCGAGCGCAGATAGGGCTGCAGCATTACGCTCCGGCCCTGTTCCAGCAAGCGCGCGATGTGGTTGCTGGCGGCAAATTCCTGCGTCCGTGCATAGCGCTGCGTGTCGCGCGCGCCGGCGCTGACCGCCGGCTTGATCACGAACTCCGCAGCAGGCTGTTCCATCAGGAATGCCTGAAGCGCGTGCAGGGGTTCGGCCTCGGGTTCCACGAAAATGGTTGAAACCACCGGTACTCCGGCGCGGGCCAAGTCGGAAAGATAATGCTTGTCGGTGTTCCAGCGCACCACCGGTAAGGGGTTCAGCAGGCGCGTGGATTGCTCCACGCCGTCGCACCAGCCCAGGAATTCGGTCAGACGCTCGGTGTAATCCCACGGCGAGCGTAAAAGTGCCGCATCAAAGCGCCTCCAGCTGACGGTGGCGTCATCCCAGGCAACGGCGCGAGCCTGCAGCCCGGCCTGGGTGCAGGCATGCAGCAATGGATGAAGGTCTTCATCATGGCCCGTGGTGGCGACTGCGGTGACGAGGGCAATATTCTTCATGGCCGCAGTCTAAGGGAGCAGATGGGCCTGCATGCGGGTATTGGTCGAAAGTACCTGTGTGAGTTGACTGGGGCCGGTTAAAATGGGAAACACCTCAAGAAATGGATACGGTCATGGTTGATGCGGTTGACTCCCTGCCCACAGGCAGCGGATCCAGGAGCAAGCTCCACCCGAGCGCAGCTGCGGCGCTGCAGGGCGTCGTCGCCAATGACCAGGTCGTGGCTGTAGGTGGTTTCGGCCTCTGCGGCATCCCCGAGGCCCTGATTGCGGCCTTGCGCGATAGCGGCGTAACCGGGCTGACCGCCATTTCCAACAACGCTGGCGTGGACGGCTTCGGTCTGGGCCAACTGCTCACTACTCGCCAGATCCGCAAGATGATTTCGTCCTACGTGGGCGAGAACAAGGAATTCGAGCGCCAGTACCTGTCCGGCGAACTCGAACTGGAATTCAATCCGCAAGGCACCCTGGCCGAACGCCTGCGCGCCGGCGGGGCGGGCATTCCGGCGTTCTTTACCCGCACCGGCTACGGCACCATCGTCGCCGAGGGCAAGGAGACGCGCGAATTCGACGGCCACCACTACGTCATGGAAACCGCGTTGAAGGCCGATATCTCGCTGGTCAAGGCGTGGAAGGCCGATACCGCCGGCAACCTGATCTATCGCAAGACCTCGCGCAACTTCAATCCAGCCGTGGCCACCGCCGGCAAGGTCTGCATCGCCGAAGCGGAGATCATCGTCGAGGTCGGCGAACTCGACCCCGACCAGATCCACACCCCGGGCATCTATGTCGACCGTCTGGTGCATAACCCGCATCCCGAAAAGCGCATCGAGAATCGCACCGTAACTGCTGCAGACAAGGGAGGAGCACGCTGATGGCCTGGACCCGTGACGAGATGGCCCAACGAGCCGCCCGTGAACTGACCGATGGCGCCTACGTGAACCTGGGCATCGGCTTGCCTACCCTGGTGGCCAATTACATACCCGAGGGTATGGATGTGTGGCTGCAGTCTGAAAACGGTCTGCTGGGTATCGGCCCGTTTCCGACCGAGGACGAAATTGACGCCGACCTGATCAACGCCGGCAAGCAGACCGTCACGGCCCGCAAGGGGGCCAGCTACTTCGGCAGCCATGAGTCTTTCGCCATGATCAGGGGCGGCCATATCGACCTGGCCGTGCTGGGTGCGATGCAGGTGACCGACCAAGGCGACCTGGCCAACTGGATGGTCCCGGGGAAGATGGTCAAGGGCATGGGCGGGGCAATGGACCTGGTGGCTGGGGTCCGGCGCATCGTGGTGCTGATGGAGCACGTGGCAAAGGACGGAAGCCACAAGATCCTGCCGCAATGCGACCTGCCGCTGACCGGGGTGGGGGTGGTCAACCGGATCATTACCGACCTGGCGGTTTTCGATGTGACCGAGCAGGGCCTGCTGCTTGTTGAGCTGGCGGAGGGAGTGGGCCGCCAGGAGTTGGAGGAAAAAACTGGAGTGCCGTTCATTATTCCCACCTGAACGCTTGGAAAACGGACTTCGGGACAATTTCAGGTACTGGAATCGGATGTGATTTCGGCTGACCTTTGCATGCCAAAGCTAAGTTAAAGTAACTGACCCCCGTGAACCTTGTTCAGGAAACCGTATGAAGACCCGATTTGGCGCGCTTGCCTTGGTACTCTTGCTGGCCGCTTGTTCCGGCCAGGATCAAACGAAAACAGGCAGCACGCAGAAAGCCAGCCATGCATCGGCCATCCGCTCCGGGGTTGGCTCATCCATCTCGGGATATTCAAACGACAGCAAGCGCACCCTGGGCAGCGCGCCTGATCGTGGGGAATTGTTTGGCTACAAGACGGGTGCCGCAGTTGTTCACAAAGGCGCATACACCCTTCGTCCGATTGCCTTGAGCGAGGAGCATGCCCTGCGTGGCGTAGCCACCGGCATGATGACAATTCCCGCGCCGGACGGGAGCCAGATCAAGATCCGTTATCAGCGCCATGAAGAAAGTCCCGACGGCAACTGGTCCTGGATTGGACATGTGGTCGACGGTGACCCAGGTCGCGAGGCCATCATCACCTTCGGCGAGCATGCGGTGTTCGGTTCGATCCCGCAGGCAAATGGCACTTCGTTGCAATTGACTACCGAGCATGGCATCGCCTACCTGGTGCAAGCCGACGCCACCCGGCTTTTCAGGGGAACCCGAGTCGGTGGAGATACCAAGATTCCGGCTGCTTATGGCGCGTCTAGCGCGAACGAAGCTGAATCGTTGGTTGCATCGGCGACGCAAAAGATTCAGGCGCAAGCGCTTGTTGCAAGTCCCCAGGCAGTTCCAGCAGCCAACACCGTTGACTTGGTTGCTGGCTATTCCAACGGCTTGGCGACCCGGCTGGGTGGCGCCTCGATAGCGGTCACAAAGCTCACCAACCTTGTTGCAGCGGCTAATGCAGCACTGGCCAACAGCAGCATCAACGGCCAGATCCGTCTTGTGGGCGCGCTCCAGGTGACTTATGCCGACAACACCGACAACGGAACCGCGTTGAACGAGCTGACCGGAAACAACGGAACTGGCGCGGTTACCGTGCCTGCCGGCCTGGCGCCGTTGCGGGCCGCCCGCGAGACGACGGGCGCGGACCTTGTGACTCTGGTACGTGACTTCAAATCAGAAAACAACGGCTGCGGCATCGCTTGGCTGATTGGCGCGAAACAGCAACCCATCACGATTGCCGGAGATGCGCCTTTCGCGTACTCAGTGGTAAGCGAGGGTAGCTATGTCAATGGCACAAGCACCCTCTACTGCGAAGACATCACTCTGGCGCATGAGTTGGCTCACAACATGGGTTCGGCACATGACTCGGGCAACGCCCCGGATCCGGGCCGTTACCTCTATTCCTACGGCTACAAGACCGCGGCTGCACAGGGAAACTTCTTCACCGTGATGGCCTACGGTGAAAACAACCAGACGCTTTATCGCGTTTTCTCCAATCCGTTGATTGCCACGTGTGGTGGCCTGGCCTGCGGCGTTGCCAACCAGGCCGACAATGCGCGAAGCCTGAAACAGACGATTCCGGTGGTGAGTACGTTCCGTGCGCCAGTCACGCCGTTCGCGATCTCGATCAACGACGTGAACAATGACAAAAAGTCGGATTTGTTCTGGAAGAATGGCAACCTGGTTTCGTATTGGTTGATGAACGGTGCCGCCACCCTAAGTACGGGTTATGTTGGCGCTCCAACCGGGACTTTCCAAGTGGTTGCAAGCGGCGATTTCAATGGAGATGGTTACGTTGACCTTGCGTGGTCCAACGGCAATCAACTCATAATCTGGCTGAACAACAAAATTGGCGGTTACACCAGCGCACCGGGTATTTCCTATGGGGCTGCCTGGCAGCCATTTGCCGCTGCCGACGTGGACGGCGATGGCAAGTCGGATTTGTTGTGGAGGAAAGGGTCAGAGGTAGCGCATTGGCTAATGAATGGCGCGGCAGTCAAGTCGACTGGCTATACCGGCAATGCGGGCCTTGGATTCAAGCTGGTCGCAGTCGGCGATTTCAATGGGGACGCCGTGGCGGACCTTGCCTTTGCAAACGGAAATGTCGCCAAGGTATGGATTAACAATGGCTCCGGTGCGTTCACCTATGGTGCAAACATCTCCTACGGTGGCGGTTGGGCGCCGGTTGCGGCCATAGATTTGAACGGCGACGGTAAAAGCGACCTGATCTGGCGTTCAGCCTCTGCGATTTCTTATTGGCTGATGAATGGGTCTGCGCTCCAGTCCAGTGGTTATCTGGCTGACGCGGGCACTGGCTTCAAGCTTGTCGCTGCGGGCGATTACAGTGGCGACGGCAAAGGCGATCTTGCTTTTGCAAACGGCAATCAGCTGAAGATATGGCTCAATGGTGCAGGTACGGGCGTCAGCGGCTCATTCGGTGCAGTAAAGTCATACGGCTCCGGTTGGCAGCCGTTTGACCCCACATTCCCTGCGCCTTAAGCCAATGCGAAACAAAAAAGTCGCTTGAGAGCGACTTTTTTTGTCGTCAGTGGCAAGCGGACGCGGAGTCTTGAACAGCTTGTTGAAAGGTTTCTGCACGATGCCCTGAGCATGCGCGCATCTTCACGCGCACCGGACTTGCTCTGGGGCCCATCCCACTAAAGATTCTGGTAATTCGGCCCCGAACCACCCTCGGGCGTCACCCAGGTGATGATCTCGTAGGGATCCTTGATGTCGCAGGTCTTGCAGTGGACGCAGTTGGCAGCGTTGATCTGCAGGCGCTTGCTGCTGCTTCCGTCGAGCATGACGTCGCTGACAATTTCGTAGACGTTGGCCGGGCAGAAGCGGGTGCAGGGGTTGTCGTATTCCTCGGTGCATCGACCGATGCAGATCGAGGTGTCGGCGACCTTGAGGTGAATGGGCTGGTCTTCGTCGTGTTCGGTGGCCGCGTAGTACACGCCTTGCAAACGGTCGCGTGGGGCCAGTTTGCGCTGCACGTAGTCGCGTTTCGGTGCTTCGTGCGCGCCGACCTTGTCCAGTGACGACCAGTCCGGTGTCACTTTAAGCGTCCACGGCGACAGCCCGGCGGTGACGGTTTCCCAGGCCGCATTGAGCATGCCGAACCACAAGCCCTTCTTGAAGCCGGGCTTGATGTTGCGGACCTCACGCAGTTCGTTCATGGCATCCGAAGCGCGAAGTTTCGCGTCGAAACCCGCCGGATCCATTGATTGGGCTAGGTGCTCCGCGGCCAGCATGCCGCTGCGGATCGCCTGGTGGGTACCCTTGATCTTGGGCACGTTGAGCAGGCCGGCGGTGTCGCCGATCAGCAGCGCGCCAGGCATTTCCACCTTGGGCAGCGATTGCCAGCCGCCGGTGACAATGGCGCGCGCACCGGCCGAGAGGATGGTGCCGCCTTCGAGCAGCGGCGCGATCAGCGGATGGTTCTTCCACTGCTGGAAGGCTTCCCAAGGCTTGTATTCCGGATCCGTGTAATCCAGTCCGCTGACGTAGCCGAGCGCGATCTGGTTGTTTTCCAGGTGGTAGAGGAAGCTGCCGCCGTAGATCCTGTTGTCGGCCGGCCAGCCCAGTGTGTGCACGATCTTGCCGGGGCTGACGCGGCCTTCCGGCACCTGCCACAGTTCCTTGATGCCGATCGAATACGCCTGCGGATCGCTGTCCTGGTCCAATGCAAACTGCCTGACCAGGCGCTTGGTCAGGTGGCCGCGCGCGCCTTCGGCCAGCACCGTGACCTTGGCATGGATGTCGATGCCGGCGGTGTAGCCGGGCTTGTGCGAACCGTCCCTGGCCACCCCCATGTCGCCGATGCGCACGCCGATGACCTTGCCGGGGCTTCCATCGGGATTGCTGTCGTGCAAGGTTTCGGCCGCGGCGAAGCCGGGATAGATCTCCACGCCCAGCGCTTCAGCCTGCGGCGCCAGCCATGCGCACATCGCGCCGAGGCTGACGATGAAGTTGCCCTTGTTGTGCATCCCCGGTGGCACGATCGGGAACTTGCGTCCGCCGGTCTTGCTGAAGTGCCAGAACTCGTCTTCCTTGGCAGCCACGCAGATCGGCGGTGGCGCCTCGCGCCAGCCGGGCAGCAAGGCATCCAGTGGCCCGGGCTCGATCACCGCGCCGGACAGGATGTGCGCGCCGATGGTGCTGGACTTCTCGATCACGCAAACCGTCAGTTCCGGGTTGAGTTGCTTCAGGCGGATGGCAAACGAAAGCCCCGCAGGTCCCGCCCCGACGGTGACGACGTCGTACTCCATCACGTCACGCTCCACCGCTTCGGGCGCCACGTGGGCTTGTTCGGCATCGGTCATCGGAAACTCCACGTCTGGCTTTTGGCTACGGTCATTTTCAGTGTTTGCGCTGCAAGGGGCAAATCCGCGAGCATGGCTGCATGACCGTATTGCGTCCCCTTGCGGTGAATGGTAGCGATGAGGCATTGCCGGGTGCGGAACTCTGGTTTGCACCCGACTGGCTGGCTGAAGGGGCTGCGGACGCGTTGCTGGCTTCGTTGCGCGAGGAAATCCACTGGGAAACCCACCGCATCCGCCTGTTTGGACGCGAGCTGGATTCACCGCGGCTCAGTTGCTGGATCGGTGACGAAGGTGCGGCCTACAGCTATTCCGGCACGCGCTTCCAACCGCATCCCTGGCCTGCGGCACTGCTCCCCGTCCGCCAGCGGCTCGCGAACGATCTGGATGGCGCATTCAACAGCGTCCTGGCCAATCGCTATCGCGATGGGCATGACTACATGGGGTGGCACAGCGACAACGAATCCGCATTGGGTCCGTGCCCGGTCATCGCGTCGTTGAGCCTGGGGGCGAAGCGGCGTTTTGTGCTCAAACACCGCCACGAGTCATCGCGGAAGCTGGAGCTGCAGCTGCCGCATGGCAGCCTGCTGGTGATGGGTGGCGACACCCAGCGGAATTACAAGCATGCCTTGCCGCGCACGGCCCGACCTGTCGGGGAAAGGATCAACCTCACGTTTCGCAGGATCCTCGCCTGATAACGCCAGCGATGCGAAAGACCCCGGTAGGAGCGGCGTGAGTGGCGACTGAAGTCACCGGGCAATCGGCACCGTGGGTATTTCAGTCGCGACTCACGTCGCTCCTGCGGCTGGCGGCCGCATCTCAGCGCTTGTGCTTCGCGTCCGCTTCACCGCTGACAAGCACCCAGCCCACGACTTCAGCGCCCAGTTTCCCCAGCGCCTGGTCGAAGGCATTGGTCACCTCAGCCACTCCGGTTCCACTGGAAGGCTGCGTCTGCAGGAAGGTGCGCGACGCGGCGATGCGCTGGTCGCTGGTGTGCAGCAGCTTGGCGGTGAGTTCGATGGTGGCAGTGGGAGTTGCGGCACCGGCGTAATCGGATTCAAACCGGCGCAGGTCCATGAGCAGCCGGTAGTCGGCGCGGATGCCGCTGCCGGCGCGAGCGACTGCAGGGATCTTGCCCGAGTCCTCAAACGCGCGGACCACGGTGGATTCGACCATGTCGGTGGAGGGCTGCGACCAAGCTGCTCCCTTGTAGACCTCAAGCTGGCCGGGTACCGGGCGTACCGCGATACGCGAACTGTCGACCACCCGCGCTGCGGTGGGCTTGGCGACGGACAGCTGCCAGGTCACCGCGGGCCAGGATGGATCCGGTGCGACCCGCGCCTGTGGCGCATAGATGATCACGGGATCGCGCTGGGTGCTGCCCAGGACCGAGCATCCGGCCAGCAGCAGTAGCGCGAGGGCGGGAAGGGGGCGCAGGTGGGCAGTGGAGAGGGGTTTCATTTTGGCTCGAACTCCTTGGGTGCATCGCGGCCCAGCAAGTAGCGCGCGGGGTTGCCTTCAAGACGGTCGCTGACCCGGCGCAGGTCCCGGATCAGGCTGCGCAGTTCGCTCAGGGTGGGGCCCAGCTGGCCCAATCCATCGTTCGCGAAGCTGTTGATGGCCGCGCGGTTCTCGCCCAGGATCGAATCGGCGTTGCCGGCGGCCGAATCCAGCCGGGCCAGGGTGCTGTCGAGTTTCGCCAGCAGCGGTGGCAACTGCTTCACCAGATTCTGATCCAGCCGCTGCATCGTGCCGTTGGTGGTGTCCAGGGTCCGGTCCAGGTTGCGGGCTGCATCGCGCGCGCTGACCAGCAGCGCCTGCACGCCCTGGTCGCGGTCGGCGATGGAGCCGCTGACCGTTTCCAGGTGCTCGAGGGTGGCGGTGATGCTGGCCACGTTCTTGTCGCTCAACACCTGGTCCAGGCGTTCGACGATGCGATTGGCCGTGTCGGAGATATTCTGCAATGCCGAGGGTGTGGTCTGGATCAGCGGTGGGTCGCGGGTATCGACCGAAGTCAGCGACGGCGCTTGCGGCGTGCCGCCGCTGAGCTGGATGATCGAGGGACCGGTCAGGCTGGTGATGGCAAGTTTGGCGCGGGTATCGGTCTTGACCGGCGTGCTGGACTCCAGGCGGATTCGTGCGATTACCTGGCGCGGATCGTTGGGCGCCAGCGACAGTTTGGTGATGGAGCCAACGGCAATGCCGTTGTATTGCACAGGGCTACCCACCGACAGGCCGGTCACGGCTTCGCGGAACACCACCTGGTATTCCTGCCAGCTGCGTTCGGACGAGTACTTGGCCGCCCACAAGCCGAACAGCAGCAACGCCGCGGCAATGATCAGGGTGAAGGCGCCTATGAGGACGTAATTGGCTTTGGTTTCCATGACTCAGGACGCCTCTTGCTTGGTTCGTTCTTGCACGGTTTTTTCCTGGTAGGCATCGCGGCCATCGCGCGCGGCGCGAGCGCGAGGCCCGTGGAAATATTCCTGGACCCACGGATGATCGAGCTTTTCAACTTCGGCGATCGGTGCGGCGATCACCACCTTGCGGTCGGCCAGCACCGCAACGCGGTCGCAGATAGCGTACAGCGTGTCCAGGTCATGGGTGATGAGGAACACGGTCAGGCCCAGTGCCTGCTGCAGGGTCCGGATCAGGCGATCGAAGGCGGCCGCGCCGATAGGATCCAGTCCGGCGGTGGGTTCGTCCAGAAACAGCAGCGGTGGATCCAGGGCCAGCGCGCGGGCCAGCCCGGCGCGCTTGCGCATGCCGCCCGACAGTTGCGAGGGCAGCTTGTTCAATGCATCAGCCGGCAAGCCGGCCAGCTTCACCTTCAGCAGCGCCAGTTCGTAGCGCCAGCTGTCGGGCAGTTCGGAATGGTGTTCCTTCAGCGGCACCTGCACGTTCTCGCCCACGGTCAGCGACGAAAACAGTGCCCCATCCTGGAACAACACGCCCGTATTGCGCTGGATGTTCTGCCGATCCTCGAGGCGCGTGGATCGCGCATCCGTCCCCAGCACCTCGATCTCGCCGGCATCCGGAATCCTCAGCCCCAGGATCGAACGCATCAGTACCGACTTGCCGGAGCCTGAGCCACCGACCACGCCGAGGATCTCGCCAGGCACCACGTCCAGGTCCAGGCCTTCGTGGACGATCTGCTCGCCGAAGCGGTTGACGAGGCCGCGGACGGAAATGATAGGGCCGATGGCGGTGTTATCGGGCATGTCAGTCGAAGGCAGTCAATGGCGAAGTCGGCGGCTGCGCCGCGTGGGAATGGCTGATGAAAAGCGAACGCGCGCTTTCGCTTCCGCTTTCCCATTTGCAGCCCGCGAAGCGGGCGACTTCACCATTCACCATTCACCCGCTCCTACCAATCCATCTTCATGAACCACAAAGCAGCCATTGCGTCGAGGATGATCACCAGTGAGATGGCCTGTACCACGCTGGAAGTGGTGCGTTCGCCCACCGATTGAGCGGTGCCTTCCACCTGCAATCCCTCCAGGCAACCGATCAGGCCGATGATCAACGCGAATACCGGGGCCTTGGACATGCCGACGAAGAAATGGCGCACCTCGATCGTCTCGTGCATCCGCGCCAGGTACATCTGCGGGGGGATGTCCAGGTCGAACGCGCCGACGGTGACACCACCGGCAAGGCCGGCCATCATCGCGATGAAGGTCAGCAGCGGCAGGGTGATCAGCAGAGCCAGCAGGCGCGGAATCACCAACAGGTCGATCGGATCCAGGCCCAGGGTGCGGATCGCGTCGATCTCCTCGCGGCTCTGCATGGCGCCGATCTGCGCGGTAAAGGCGCTGGCGGTGCGCCCGGCCAGGACTATGGCGGTGAGCAGCACCGCGAATTCGCGCAGGAAGGCGATGCTGACCAGTTCCACCACGTAAATTTCCGCGCCGA
This sequence comes from Pseudoxanthomonas sp., assembly GCA_039932615.1. Lineage (GTDB taxonomy): Bacteria > Pseudomonadota > Gammaproteobacteria > Xanthomonadales > Xanthomonadaceae > Pseudoxanthomonas_A. The sequence continues at coordinate 15,349 of JBDTPP010000001.1, read as the reverse complement.
AATCGCGCAGGATGGTCGAACCCAGGAAGGCGATGACTGCGCCGACCAGGTAAGACAGCAGGATCACCAGCGGCACCGCGTCCAGGCCCACCTGTTCCATATGGAACACGGTGGCAGTCACGCGCAAGCGTCTGGGCTCGCGCAGGATGCGCAACATTTTCACCAGGTTCTCACCGGTGAAGCTGACCAGGGACAACAGTTCCTTGCCGTTGTCCTGGACGTGGTAGCCAAGGCGCGCCAATGCGGCGATGAAACCGTAGTCGCGCTTTTTCCTGGGACGATCGTCGGCTACGTCTTCAATGCTGGAGACCAGCGCCTGGTGCTCAATGCGGAAGTTCAGGTCTTCCGGCGCAATGCCGTTGCGCGTGGCGTAACGCAGCAGCTGCAGCACGCCGGCTGAATCGATCCGGGCGATGCCGGTGGCATCGATGGCCTTGGCGCCGGCCGGCATTTCGCGCAAACGCTCGGCGACCTGTAGCGCGGTAGCGATCGTCCATTGCCCGGCCAGCCGCACCCGTGCAGGGTCGGCGTCATCGGTGACGAAGCGGGGGAGGGCGTCGGTCTGGGTCATATCGAGCGTCCGAGAGCATACAGTCTAAGCCGCATCCGGGGATTGAGCGGGTCATGCCATGTCCCAGCCGGCACAGGCCCTAAACTAGGCGCATGTCGCAGACCGCCCCAGCCCCCGCCACGACCACGAACACGTCCACCTATGCACAGCGCATCGCCTTCGTCTGCGAGACGGCCAGCCGCCTGCATACCTATGGCACCACCGCGCAACGCCTCGAAGGCGCGGTGGTCGCCCTGGCGACGCGACTGGGACTGGCCTGCGAGCCCTGGTCGAATCCCACCGGCCTGATCCTGAGTTTCAGCGACCCGTCGCGGCCGCTGGGCGCCAGCGACACGACCCGGGTGATCCGCCTCGCGCCCGGCGAAAATGACCTGTACAAGCTGGGAGAGTCGGATCGCATCGCCGATGCGGTGGCGGACGGATCCATCAGCATCGCCCAGGGCCACACCGCCCTGCATGCGCTGGACCGCAAACCCAGCCTGCGCTGGCGGGCCACCCAGTTGCTGGCGTTCGGGTTGGCCTCGGGCACGGTGGCCGGCCTGTGGCGCTTGCCGTGGGTGGACATAGCCACCGCCACTTTCATCGGCCTGCTGATCGGCGTGCAATCGCTGTTGAGCGAACAGAGGCCGCGGTTGAAGGAGGCCGCCGATGCAGTTTCCGCATTGATGGCGGGCATGGTCGCGGTGCTGGTTTCAACCTTCATCCAGCCACTCAATCTCAACAGCGTGATCATTGCGTCGCTGGTCGTGCTGCTGCCGGGCCTGACCCTGACCAATGCGGTCAACGAACTCACCAGTGGCCACCTGCTCTCCGGCACCGCGCGTTTCGCCGGCGCCGTTACCACCATCCTCAAGCTGACCGTGGGCACGCTGATCGCCTTGACCCTGGCCCAGCTCATTGGCCTGAATCCGGAAGTGCGCGCCTTGCGGCCGCAGCCGGACTGGGTGGAATGGCTCTCACTGGTGCTGGTGGCCTATGCCTTCGCGGTGCTGTTCAAGGCTCATCGTCGCGATTACGTCTGGGTCATGGCAGCAGCGATCTGCGGTTACCTGATCGCGCGCTACGCGGGGTTGGCATTGGGAAGTCCGGTCGGCGTGTTCCTGTCCGCGCTGACCCTTACCGCCGCCGGCAATGCCTTCGCGCGCTGGACCAACAAGCCCGGCGCCATCATCCGCGTGCCCGGGATCATCATGCTGGTTCCGGGCAGCAACAGCCTGCGTGGAGTGCTCAGCCTGATGCAGCAACAGGACGTGGTAGTGGGCAATTCCGCGTTGATGGCAGTGACCAATATAGTCATGGCCCTGATCGCGGGCCTGCTGTTCGGCAATCTGCTGCTGCCGGCGCGGAAGATTCTCTGACGGGGACTCCAAACCTCCTATTCGTCATCGCAGCGCAAGCTGGGACCCATCTTGATCCTGCTCTCAGCCTCATCCCTTGCGCGTAGCGCAGGGGAGGACTGAGGAGGGGTGCCTTTGACGTTGCCGTTGCCCGTCATCCGGCGAATGCCGGGATCCAGCGTCTTGGCCTCTACTCGTCATCCCGCGAAGGCGGGGATCGCTCTTCGCTCTTGTCTTGAAGCAAAGCGTTAACCAGCTTCGCTGTTGAAAGCCGCGCGATGCGCGAGTCACTTTCTTTGCTTGTGCAAAGAAGCGCTCCACAACAGCCGAATGGCTGGTCACGTAACCAAAGAAACACACTCGGCGGCGCGCCCGGCGATAAAACCGCCGGGTCCGCAAGCAGGCCGGGAATTTCCGTAAGACACATCCTGTGTCTACGGAAACGGCGCTCATCGTTGCGCGCCGCCCCCGCGGGGTTTGCCCGTCCCGCTTGCCTCGCCTCACATGGTTCCAGGATCAAATGCAAAAGCAGCGTCCTCCCGCCACAAAAGAAAACGCCGGCAATGCCGGCGTTTTCTCGAAGTTATCGACGGCTGGCAATCAGCCAATCAGTTTCGCCAGCAACTCCTCACGACCCAGGTTCTCCGCTTCCGTCGCCCGTCGCGCCCGGTATTCGAATGTGCCAGCGGCCAGGCCGCGTTCGGAAATCACCACGCGGTGCGGGATGCCGATCAGCTCGATGTCGGCGAACATCTGGCCCGGGCGCAGGCCGCGGTCGTCGAATACCGTATCAATGCCGGCGGACTGCAGCTCGTCGAACAGCTCCTGCGCCGCTGCGTTCACCGCCGCGTCGTTCTTCGGGTTGATGGTGCAGATCGCCACCGTCCACGGCGCCAGCGGCTCCGGCCATATGATGCCGGCCTCGTCGTGGTTCTGTTCGATCGCCGCGGCGACGATGCGCGAAACGCCTATGCCGTAGCAGCCCATCGACAGGGTCGTGGCCTTGCCGTTTTCGTCCAGCACTGTCGCGTTCATCGCCTCGGCGTAGCTGCGGCCCAGCTGGAACACGTGGCCCACCTCGATGCCGCGCACGATGCGCAGCTCGCCGCCGTCCTCGGCGCGGTCGCCTTCGACCACGTTGCGGAGGTCGGCGACCAAGTCCGGTTCGGCCAGGTCGCGGCCCCAGTTGATCCCGGCAATATGGAAACCGGCCTCGTTGGCGCCGACCACGAAATCGGCCATCGCGGCTACTTCGCGGTCGGCGACCACGCGAATCGCAGATTTTGGATTCAACGGACCCAGGAACCCGGGCTCGCTGCCCAGGTGTTCAAGAATTTCGGCTTCGCTGGCCATGCGGTAATCGGCCAGGCCAGCGACCTTGCCCAGCTTGATCTCGTTGACCGAATGATCGCCGCGGACCAGCGCCAGCACGAAACCGTCTTCGGTCATCACCGCGATCGACTTGACCGTGCGCTGCAAGGCAATGCCCAGCAGCGCGGCGACTTCCTCGCAGGTCTTCTGCGTTGGCGTTTCGACCTTGCGCATCGCCTCGCTCGCGGCCGCACGCGGACCGGGCGCTGCGGCCTGCGCCTTCTCCAGGTTGGCCGCGTAATCGGAGCCGGTGGAGAAGGCGATCGCGTCTTCGCCCGAATCGGCCAGCACGTGGAATTCCTGCGAGGCATCGCCGCCGATCGCGCCGGAGTCGGCCAGCACCGCGCGGAAGTCCAGGCCCAAGCGGGTGAAGATGCGGGTGTAGGTGGCGTGCATGTTGTTGTATTCGTCGACCAGGCCTTGATCGGTCAGGTGGAACGAATACGCATCCTTCATCAGGAATTCGCGTGCGCGCATGATCCCGAAGCGCGGACGGATCTCGTCGCGGAACTTGGTCTGGATCTGGTAGAAGTTGACCGGCAGTTGCTTGTAGCTGGCAAGTTCCTGGCGGGCGAAATCGGTGATCGCTTCCTCGGCGGTGGGGCTGTAGCAGTATTCGGCGTCCTTGCGATCCTTGATCTTCAGCAGTTGTGCGCCGAATTTCTGCCAGCGCCCGGTCTCTTCCCACAACTCACGCGGCTGGATCGTTGGCAGCAGCAATTCGATGGCGCCGGCGCGGTTCATTTCCTCGCGGACCACCTTCTCCACCTTGCGCAGCACGCGCAGGCCCAGCGGCGACCAGGTGTACAGGCCGGTGGCGAGCTTGCGGATCATGCCGGCGCGCAGCATCAACCGGTGGCTGACCAGTTCGGCGTCTGCGGGAGTTTCCTTGGTGGTGCGTAGATGGAATTGCGACAGGCGCATCATGGGGTTTCGCAGCGTGGGGAACCGGCATTTTGCCAGTTGCGGCGCCAATTTGCGGCCTTGCACTCAGTCGGTGCGATTGCCCTTGACCTCAATGGCACGGTCGGAGTCGCGATCCAGGCGCTCGAAAGGCCGGCCCTTGGGCGGTTTGTCGGTGATCTGCAGGACCCCGGCTGGGTCGCGCCAGCGGTACAGCGAGGGCCGCGCATCACGAGCCAGTTCAGCCGCCGCGTGCTCGGCGCGGCGCTGTTTCGCCTCGGTCCGGTCCGGCGGTTCGCGCGACAGCCACCAGGCGACGCCGATGCCCAGCGCCAGGCCAGCGACTATGGCCCAGGCCAGACGCATGCTTCAGGCCTTGGGCTGCGGCGTGCAGTAGGCCTTGACTGCTGCTTCGGCCAGACCGCGCTGGTTGGCGCGATCGTCCTCATTGAGGGTCCTGTCCGGCTTGCCGTCGCCATCGGTGTCCTGCTGCACGCCAGCGGTGCCGGCCAGGATCTGCAGGTTGAGCTTGGCGGTGGTGCATTGCGGGTTTTCCACCGACTTGCCGACGGTCGCGTCCTCGGCCACGGGCGCGCCCCGGTCATCGATTCGACGGTTCTTGACCTGCTGGTTGGGCGGCGGGCTGTCGGCGTAATGGGTAACGCCCTGGGCGTCCTTCCATTGGTAGACCTTGCCGGCCAGGGCGGTGGTGCAGGCACCGGCAAGCACCACCAGGGTGCAGGCGCGGATCAGTCGCAGTCGGGTGGACGAGGCGCGCATGGCGGGCTCCAGCAGGAAAAATAGGGGATGGCCGTGATTGCAGCATTGCCGGGCCGGGCTGGCAAGTCGCCGGGTTGGGATAAACTGCGACGCATGGACGAAAACAAGCAACCACCTCGCTCGCGCACCATCTATCTGTTGCCGAACCTGTTCACCACGGCGGGTCTGTTTGCGGGATTCTATTCGATCATCGCGGCGGCCAACGGCCAGTTCGTGCATGCGGCGGTGGCGGTGTTCATCGCCGCGCTGATGGACGGCATCGACGGCCGCGTGGCCCGGCTGACCGGCACCAGCACCGATTTCGGCGTGCAGTACGACTCGCTGGCCGACCTGGTCAGCTTTGGCATGGCCCCGGCCCTGGTGATGTACCACTGGGCGCTGTCGTACATGAAGTTCGACAGCGACGTGATGGGAAGGGTGGGCTGGGCCGTGGCGTTCCTGTACGCCGCCTGCGCGGCCTTGCGCCTGGCCCGCTTCAATACCCAGGTGGGGACGGCGGACAAGCGTTGGTTCATCGGCCTGGCCAGCCCGGCGGCGGCGGGACTGATGATGTCCTTCGTCTGGGCCTTTGCCGATGGCGACCTGGGCTGGAGCGGCGAACAACTGCGCTACGTGGCGCTTGGCGTGACTCTGGTGGCCGCCTTGTTGATGGTCAGCAGGATTCGCTTCTGGAGTTTCAAGGCCAGTGGCGCGAATGCAAATGCAGCCATCCGGGTTCCCTTCTACGTGTTGCTGCTGGTGCCCGTGGTGATCGCCGTGCTGGCCATGGACCTGCCGCGCGCGCTGCTGGCCATCGGCGTGGTCTATGCATTGTCAGGCCCCGCTTACTGGTTGTGGCGGCGGACCCGCCAGACGCCGGAGGCGGCCAAGTGAGTGAGTTGTGGTCGTCGCAACAGCATGAATGGCTGACTGCGCTGGGCCACACCTTGTATGTGAGGGGAACGGCGGAAACGCCTGTGGCTTCCGCACCCACGCCCGCATCCGGACCTGCTGTCCTGCGTCGCGTACCGGCACCGCCTGCAGTATCGCCCGCGCGTCGAGCGGCGCGTGCCGAACCCGCTGCAATCGACGTCGCCGACCGCGCTGCGCTACCTGCATCACCCCGCGCCGCGTCGCGACTGCCGGATAAGCTCCATTTCGCCCTGATCCGCGCTTCCGGCTGTAATCCCAATGCAGAAGAGGCCGCCGCGATCATCGCGCAATGGCCGCCTTCCCATGAGTTGCGCGGCAATGCCGCGGCCAAGCGCGCGTTGTGGCCGCAGCTGCGTGCGCTGCGAAGGAAACCGCTGCCGTGAGCGCGGTGGCGGTCGACGCCGAAGAATTCCCGGACGCCAGCCTGCGTTCGATGCGCGAAAGCGACCTGGATACGATCCTGTCCATCGAGCAGCGCGCCTATCCGTTCCCCTGGACGCGCGGCATCTTCCGCGATTGCCTGGCGGCGGCTTATCCGGCGTGGATCCTGCAGGAACACGGCCTGCCCATTGGCTACGCCGTGATCAGCGTGGCCGCCGACGAGGCGCACATCCTCAATATCTGCATCACGCCGGAGCGGCAAGGCCGCGGTCATGGCCGGCGGCTGTTGCGGACCCTGGTCCGGCTGGCAGGCGACCTGGGCGCTGCGCGTATTTTCCTGGAAGTGCGGCCTTCCAATCCTGCGGCCATCGCCCTGTACCACGACGAAGGCTTCAACGAAATCGGCCGGCGCCCGCGCTATTACCCGGCGCGCGATGGCCGCGAGGATGCTTTGGTGATGGCGATGGAGCTGGTCGGCGAAGACATCAGCACGATGCCGCCGTTGTAGGAGCGGGCCTTGCCCGCGATGCTTTTCATCCAGGCATCTTGCAAGAGCATCGCGGGCAAGGCCCGCTCCTACGTCCCGAAGGAAGTCCCCTTGGGGGACAGGGCCTGCGTTGCCGCGCAGCGTCCAAGCCGGGACAATGGCGACCTGACCCGCTTACGGAACGCCAAGCCATGTCCATCCTCCGCATGACCGACCTTGATCTCGCCGGCAAGCGCGTGCTGATCCGCCAGGATCTCAACGTGCCGATCGAGCACATCGATGGACAGCCGGCGCGCATCACTTCGGAACAACGCATCACTGCCTCGTTGCCAACGCTGAAACTGGCGCTGGAAAAAGGCGCGGCAGTGATGGTCACTTCCCATCTCGGCCGCCCGCAGGAAGGCGTATGGAGCGAAGCCGACTCGCTGGCACCGGTGGCGAAGCGTCTCTCGCAATTGCTGGGCGTGGACGTGCCACTGGTCAGGGACTGGGTGGATGGCGTGGAGGTCGCGCCCGGCAGCGTGGTCCTGCTGGAGAACTGTCGCATGAACGTAGGCGAGGGCAAGGATGACGAAGCGCTTTCGAAAAAGTACGCCGCGCTGTGCGACGTGTTCGTCATGGATGCGTTCGGCACCGCACATCGCGCCCAGGCTTCCACCCACGGCGTGATCAGGTTCGCCAAGCAGGCCGCCGGTGGTCCGTTGCTGATGGGCGAACTGGACGCGCTGGCCAAGGCGCTGGACAACCCCGCTCATCCACTGCTGGCGATCGTCGCCGGCAGCAAGGTTTCGACCAAGCTGGAACTGCTGTCCAACCTGGTCAGCAAGGTCGATCAATTGATCATCGGCGGCGGCATCGCCAACACCTTCATCGCTGCCGAAGGCCATGGCGTTGGCAAGTCGCTGGTGGAAATGGACCTGCTGGATACCGCGCGCAAGATCATCGCCGAAGCCAGGGCGCGCGGCGCCGAGATCCCGGTGCCGAGCGATGTGGTTGTCGCTTCCGAATTCAAGGCTGACACCGTGGCCACGGTCAAGGCGGTGGACGCGGTAGGGGCGGACGACATGATCCTCGATATCGGCCCTGACACCGCCGCGCGCTACGCGCAGATGATCGCCGCTGCCGGTACCGTGGTCTGGAACGGGCCGGTTGGCGTGTTCGAGTTCGATGCTTTCGGCAAGGGCACCGAAACCCTGGCCCGGGCGATCGCGGCGTCGAAGGCGTTTTCCATCGCCGGTGGTGGCGACACTCTCGCCGCGGTCGACAAGTACGGCATTGCCGACGACCTTGGCTACATCTCCACCGGTGGCGGCGCGTTCCTGGAATTCCTGGAAGGCAAGCCACTACCGGCGGTCGTCGCACTGCAGGCGCGCGGTGCCTGACTGTGCACAAGCGGGCCCTGCCCGAGATGTCTTTCGACCAGATTGCACAAAAGGCATCGCGGGCAGGGCCCGCTCCTACCAGTACATATATAATAAATAACCACTTAGATACCAATTTACAACTGCGAAGCGAAATATTCCCCGTAAAATTAATCAGCTAGAAGATCGCGCCTGCTAATGGCATCGTAGTGGTCTTCTGGATGTGGTAGTTTCCGGACTCTCAAGAGGGGAGGCCTCCGTGACCGATCGCCAACGCCGTACCAAGATTCTCGCGACCCTCGGGCCCGCCACCGATCCACCCGGCGTGCTCGACGAACTGTTCCGCGCCGGGGTCAACGTGGTACGCCTCAATTTTTCCCACGGCGATCCTTCCGCGCAGGCCAAGCGCGCCGCGGCAGTGCGCGCCGCCGCCGCTCGCGCTGGGGCTGAAGTCGGCATCCTCGCCGACCTGCCGGGGCCGAAGATCCGCATCGAGAAATTCGCCGAGGGCAAGGTCAGGCTGAAGATGGGCGACCGCTTCGATCTGGTCGCAAGCATCGACGCGCCGCCTGGGGATGCCTCGCAGGTCGGGGTCAGTTATCTCGGCCTGCCCGGCGACGTGCAACCCGGCGACGTGCTGTTGCTGGATGACGGCCTGATGCAGCTGCGCGTGGAATCGGTGCAAGGCGAACGCATCGTCAATACCGTGCTCAACGACGGCATGCTTTCCGATCGCAAGGGCTTGAACAAGCAGGGCGGCGGCCTGTCGCTGGGTGCGCTGACCGAGCGCGACAAGGAATTGATCGGCATCGTCGCCAAGATTGGCGTGGACTTCATCGCCGTGTCGTTCTGCCGCAACGCCGAGGACATGAACGAGGCGCGGCGCATTGCCCGCTCGCATGGTTGTGACGCGGCGCTGGTGTCCAAGATCGAACGCACCGAGGCGATCGAGAACCTGGCCGAGATCATCGAGGCCAGCGACGTGGTGATGGTCGCGCGCGGCGACCTGGGCGTGGAGATCGGCGACGCCGAGCTGCCCGGCCTGCAGAAGAAGATCATCCGCGAGTCGCTGGCGCGCAACAAAGTGGTCATCACCGCCACGCAGATGCTGCAGTCCATGGTCGAAAGCCCGATCCCCACGCGTGCCGAAGTGCTGGACGTGGCCAACTCGGTGATCGACGGCACCGACGCGGTGATGTTGTCGGCGGAAACCGCCGCCGGTGCCTATCCGGTCAAGGCGGTGGAGGCCATGGCGCGCATCTGCCTGGGCGCAGAAAAGCAGTTCGAGATGGATACCGATTTCGAAAAGGCGCCACGCAACCTGCAGCGCGCCGACCAGGCCATTGCCATGGCCACCATGTTCCTGTCCGACCACATCGGCGTGCGCGCCATCGTGGCCATGACCGAATCGGGCGGCACCGCGCGCTTCCTGTCGCGCTTTCGCACCAGCGCGCCGATCTATGCATTCGCGCGCCACGACGGTGCGCGCAGGCGCATGACCATGATGCGCGACGTGTACCCCATCGCCTTCGACAGCCGCGGCCTGGCCCCGCGCGAGGCCGCACGCGATGCATTGCGTTGCCTGCGGGATCTGAACCGGCTGATCCCGGGCGATCGGGTCATCTTTACCAGCGGCGATCACATGGAACACCACGGTGCGACCAACACGCTGCGGTTGTTGCAGATTGGTGCGGATGGCAAAGCCGAAGGCCTGGGTGAGCTGTAGGCTGGCTTTCGTGGAAGCGGCGTCCCGCCGCGATCTCTTGACCTTGCTGGCGGATTAAAAGCTCGCGGCGGGAGGTCGCTCCCACCATGCTCCTGGGGCATTACGGGTTCTTGTGGACGGGAGGGGGCTATAATTCAGCCCCTTTCCGCGCCCCCCACAGGAACTCCATGAGCATCGAACAGCTTGCCGAAACCGCCCAGGCCATGGTTGCCGCCGGCAAGGGCATCATCGCGATCGACGAATCCACTGGCACCATCGCCAAGCGTTTCGCCGGCGTCGGTATCGAGAACACCGAGGAAAACCGTCGCGCCTACCGCGAAATGCTGCTGACCACGCCGAAGCTCGGCGAGCACATCTCCGGTGCGATCCTCTACGACGAAACCCTGCGCCAGTCGACCAAGGACGGCGTGCCGTTCGCCAAGGTCATGGCCGCCAACGGCATCATTCCGGGCATCAAGGTCGACATGGGCACGCACCCGCTGGCCGGCTGCCCGGGGGAAGTGGTGACCGAAGGCCTCGACGGCCTGCGCGACCGCCTCAAGGAGTACTACGCACTCGGTGCGCGTTTCGCCAAGTGGCGCGCGGTGATCAACATTGGCGATGACATTCCTTCCGGCACCTGCATCGAGGCCAACGCGCATGCGCTGGCGCGTTATGCGGCGCTGTGCCAGGAAGCCGGGATCGTGCCGATGGTGGAGCCGGAAGTGCTGATGGACGGCGACCATGACATCGAGACCTGCTACGAAGTCACCGAGGCCACCCTGCGCGCGCTGTTCGGTGCGCTGTACGAGCAGAACGTGATGCTGGAGGGCACCATCCTCAAGGCCTCGATGGTCGTCGCCGGCAAGGGCTGCGAAGAGCAGGCCAGCATCGATGAAGTGGCCGAAGCCACGGTGATGTGCCTGAAGAGCACCGTGCCGGCGATCCTGCCGGGCGTGGTGTTCCTGTCCGGCGGCCAGAACGACGAAGACGCCACCGCGCACCTGGATGCGATGAACCGCCTCGGCAACCTGCCGTGGCCGCTGTCGTTCTCCTACGGTCGCGCCATGCAGTCGGCAGCGCTCGAACTGTGGTCCAAGGACCTGGTCGGCAATTTCAGCAAGGCCCAGGCGATTGTCCATGCCCGCGCCCGCGACAATGGCCTGGCTGCACTGGGTAAGTGGGAAGGCTGAGTTTTCCGCGATCTTGAACAAGACGACGCCGGCCTTGTGCCGGCGTTTTCCATTCAAGGCCGGTGCCGGAGTATTCGACTTAACCGCTATGTCGCCAGCAGGATGCGATCCAGCATGTGAGCCGCGGCAAGCCTGGCCGCGGAGACTGCGCTAAGGTATCGGCAACATCCGGTCGATGATGCCCATGTCCCGTGAAATACATTTTCCAGCAGCGGCGCTGGCCGCCGTCGCGCAAGGCAATCGGATCGAAGCGATCAAGCGCGTGCGCGACGCCAACGAGGGTCTGGACCTGCGCGGCGCGATGGAGGCAATCAATGCCTACGCCGCTCGCGAGCGCGATTTCTCCATCACGGATTCGTCGCCATTGGCATCGAACGCGTCGGACGAGCAGCTGCCGGCGGAAGCGGTCGCGGCGCTGTCACGCGGACAGGTGATCGCGGCCATCAAGATCGTGCGCCACGCGTACGGACTGGGGCTGAAGGAAGCCAAGGATCGGGTGGACGGTTATCGTGCCAATCCCGTGTCGCCGGGTATTGCTGCGACCAAAGTCGATCGGCAGGCATCCGCCGCGCACGTGGGTGCACGGCGGCCCAAAGCTGCATTGCCGCAACGAATGCCCACGGTAGCTGCGGGCGATGGACGCTCCATTTGGTGGTGGGTCGCATTCGTGCTTGCGGTGGCGTGCGGCACCTATTTCTGGCTAGCGTGAAACGGGGCGCGTCCGCAACATGCCGCCGGAACCGCACTCAATCCAGCGAAGCCAGCCAGTCGTCATCGGAGCCTTCGTTTACGCCTTCGAACAGCGGCGTGGAAAGGTAACGCTCGCCGGTATCCGGCAACATCGCCAGCAGCACTGAACCTTCGTTCGCGGTTTCCGCTACCTGCAGTGCTGCGGCGATGGTGGCGCCCGCGGAGATGCCGGCGAAGATGCCTTCCTCCGCCGCCAGCCGCCGCGACGTGGCGATCGCATCGGTGTCAGTGACGGTCACGACCTGGTCGGCGATCTCGCGATTCAACACCTCGGGTACGAAGTCCGGGGTCCAGCCCTGGATCCTGTGTGGCGCCCATTCCTTGCCCAGCAACAACGCGGCCACGGCGGGTTCTGACGCAATGATCTTCACGTCCGGTCGTGCCAGCTTCAACACTTCGCCGACGCCGGTCAGGGTGCCGCCGGTGCCCCAGCCAGTGACGAAATGATCCAGCCGACGTCCGGCGAAATCGCTCAGGATTTCCGCGGCGGTGGTCTGTCGGTGATAGGCCGGATTGGCCGGATTGGTGAACTGGCTGGCCAGGAACCAGCCATGCTGACGGGCCAGTTCTTCCGCGCGCCGGACCATGCCGCTGCCGCGTTCGGCGGCGGGGGTCAGGATTACTTTTGCGCCGTACGCGCGCATCAGCTTGCGGCGTTCGATGGAAAAGGTTTCCGCCATGATCGCCACGAATTTGTAGCCGCGCGCCGCCGCAACCATGGCCAGGGCGACGCCGGTATTGCCCGAGGTCGCTTCCACGATCGTGTCGCCTGGCTTGAGCACGCCCCTGGATTCGGCGTCGAGCACGATCGCAAGCGCCAGCCGATCCTTGACCGAGCCACCTGGATTGAACGATTCGACCTTTGCATACAGGGTGACGTGCGCCGGCGCGATCCGATGCAGCTTGACCACCGGCGTGCGGCCAATGGTGTCGAGGATATTTTCGTAGATGGCCATGGGGGCTCCTTGGAGGGTGAACCGAGAGGTTGGAATCAGGCGGCCTGCGAAAACGCGGGCGGGCGAAAGTCGTCGGGATGTTGCGATGAGGCGGGTTGCAATGGCGTGACCAGTGGTGCGGCCCCAAACCATTGCAGGGAGCCGGCGAGTGCCGCTACCTCGCCCAGGATCAACAGGGCCGGCGACTGCACCTGGTGCCGGCGCGCGGCTTCGGGCAGCCTTGCCAGGGTCCCGGTGATCACCCGTTGCTGCGGCCGCGAGCCGTTCTCCACCAGGGCAAACGGCAAGCCGGGCGCGGCACCGGCCAGGAGCAGGCGCTCACGCACTTTCTCCAGTCCGGCCACGCCCATGTACACCGCCAGGGTCTGCTTTTCCTGGGCCAGGGAATTCCAGTCCAGCGTGTCCAGCGAATCCTTGCAGTGCGCGGTGACCAGGCGCAGCGATTGCGCGTGGTCACGATGGGTCAGCGGGATGCCCGCATAGGCAGCGCATGCCACCGCGGCAGTGATACCCGGCACCACTTCATAGGCAATGTCGTGCGCGCGCAGGAATTCCAGTTCCTCGCCGCCACGGCCGAACACGAACGGGTCGCCGCCCTTCAGCCGCACCACGCGCTTGCCGGCACGCGCATGTTCCAGCATCAGTGCGTGGATTTGGTCCTGGTGGACGCTGTGACCGTTGGCGGATTTACCGACTTCGATGCGGGTCGCGTCACGTCGTGCGAGGCGCAGCACTTCTGCGCTGACCAGGCGGTCGTGCAGGATCACGTCGGCCTCGTTCATCGCCCGCAACGCATTCAAGGTCACCAGGCCTGGGTCGCCGGGGCCTGCGCCGACCAGGACTACCGATCCGGTCGCCGGCGACCGGGTTGCGGTCTCCAACATGGTCTGCAGATATCCGTCGGCCTGTTGGCTGACCAGGCGCTGGCGCAGCAAGCGTGGCAATGGACCGGCGAGCAGCGTCTCGAAGAAGCGGCGGCGCACGCCCAGGTCGGGGAAGCGCGCGCGGATGCGTTCGCGGTTGCGGGTCAGCAGTTCGGCCAGCGTGCCCCACGATTCGTCGAGCAGGATTTCCAGCTGCCGGCGAATATGTCGGGCCAGCATCGGTGCGCCGCCGCCACTGGAGATCGCAATCTGCAGTGGCCCACGCTGGACCAGGGCCGGCACGTGGAAGCTGGACAGTTCCGCATCATCGACCACGTTGGCGAGGATGCGTCGCGCGCTTGCGGCGGCGGCCACGGCGCGGTTGACCGCGATGTCATCGGTGGCGGCGATCACCAGCCAGGCCTCATCCAACCAGTCTTCATGAAATTCGCCGGCCAGCCAGCGGATGCGTCCCGCTTCGAGCCAGGTTTGCAGTGCGTCGGTCAGGTCGGGCGAGCCGACCACCGGCAGGGCACCCGCATGCATCAGCGCCTCGACCTTGCGTTCGGCGACCGCGCCGCCGCCCACCACCAAAACGGGGCGGTCACGCAGGTCGGCAAACAGGGGAAAGAGCGGAACGGTCACGGCTCGGAGCATCAGGACGGGGTGATGACCCTAACGTCCGGTTATATGCAGCCGGAAATGACTAGCAGCCTGTTGCATATGACGTGCGGTTATAAGATGGGGTCGGGAAATCCTCTACATTTGGTTTCCACCCCTTGAAAGCATCCGGGACCGACCGGCCTCGAGAACATCGATGACCCTCACCCAACTCCGCTACCTGGTCGCCATCGCCGACGCCGACCTCAACATCACCCTGGCGGCGGCGCGGGTGCACGCGACCCAGCCCGGGCTGTCCAAGCAGCTCAAGCAGCTGGAGGACGAGCTGGGTTTCCTGCTGTTCGTGCGCAAGGGCCGCAGCCTGGAAACGGTCACCCCGGCCGGTGGCGAAGTCATCGCCCGGGCCCGCGCGGTGCTGGCCGAGGCCAACAACATCCGCACCTATTCGGCCAACCAGCGCCGTGAAAGCCAGGGCCAGCTGATCCTCGCCACCACCCACACCCAGGCGCGCTTCGTGCTGCCGCCCGCCATCGGCCAGATCAAGCAGGCCTATCCGCAGGTCAGCGTGCACCTGCAACAGGCCGGCGAGAGCGCGGCGCTGGACCTGCTCAGCGCAGGCGACGCCGACATCGCCATCATCAGCACTGCGGGCGAGCAACCGCAGGCCGGCATCGCCGTGCCGCTGTATCGCTGGCGTCGACTGGTACTCGTGCCGCGCGGCCACGCACTGGATCGCGAAGGCGCCGCCGCGCCCAACATGGCTGACCTGGCGACGCAGCCGTTGATCAGTTACGAGTCCTCCACGCGAGCGGAGAGTTCCCTGCAACGCGCTTTTGCCGGCGTCGGCCTGCAACCCAGCATCGCCCTGACCGCACTCGACGCGGACCTGATCAAGACCTACGTGCGCGCGGGCATGGGCGTAGGCCTGCTGGCGGAAATGGCGGTCACTGCCAAAGACACCGACCTGCGCGCCTGGCCGGCGCCGCAGGAAATCAACGAATGCATCGCCTGGGCCGTACTCCCGCGCGAACGCGTGCTCCGCGACTACGCGCTGGAACTGGTCCACGTACTCGCCCCACAAGTCGACCGCCGCGACCTGCGCCGCGTGCTCGATGGCAACCAGGTCGCGGATTGGCCGGTGCCGCCGACCTGGGAATC